>NZ_JALCZP010000002.1:0-497414 GCF_023555435.1 Polaribacter sp. Z014 | reverse complement strand
CGGAATAGCGGTTGTTTAAAATTTCAGTTAAATTCATTTTTGTTATATTTATATGTTGATTCGTTATACTATCATTTTTATAGTGACAAAAGTATGTATAGTATTATTGTCTTGCAATAACGGTCAAGAAGTATAGTATAAAATAATTTTATAGTTAATTATAAATCAATATTTTAAGTATTATTTTTTTTACTATACAAAATATAGTTGCATACTAAATTAAAGTCCATTAAATTTGCAAAAGAATCTATTAAAAAGAGCGTACATATTCGTATGCTGCTTTCATAAATATATATCATTATGGACAGAAAAGAACTGTTTGAAAAAAAGCCAAAGATTAAGATCAACGATAAAATATCGTTTTGCCCAACCAGTGCAGCAATGGAACTTATAGGCGGAAAATGGAAAAGTGTAATTCTTACTCATTTAATTGGTGATAAAAAACGCTATAACGAATTGCGAAAGGAAATTCCGGGAATTACTGAGCGTACTTTAAGTTTACAATTGAAGCAATTAGAAGCGGATGGCATCGTAAGTAGAAAAGTGTTCACTAAAAAACCACCTTTAAAAGTAGAATACAAGCTTACCGAATTTGGTGAAACCCTTACCCCTATCTTAAACCTAATTGTAGAATGGGGTTTACACGCAGCAGAAACAAAAGGTGAGTTTATTTTTGAAGAATAAATGGTTGCAACCTAATTATTGATATAGCAAGTGTTATAAAATCCGTTTACTTGCTCAATTTCAAAATTCTAATGGCTCCTTGAACTACCAAAATAAAAACAATTGTACCAATAATTAAATCGGGTTTACTAGAGTGCAAGCAGTTAACGAGAACTCCAGCTATTATAACGCCCAAATTAATAATCACATCATTGGAGGTGAAAATCATACTCTCTTTCATATGGGCTTCTTCTTTACTTTTTGATTTTTGCAAAATATAAAGACAAATTCCGTTTGCGATAAGGGCAAAAATAGAAACAATAATCATAGTCGAAAAATTGGGTAGGTTCTCGTCTCCAAAAAACCTTCTTAAAACTTCTACAAAACCAATAACAGCAAGTGTAATTTGAAAATATCCTGCAAGTTTTGCAATCCGTTTTTTCTTAATTACAGTTCCGCCAACCGCAAACAAACTAATTCCGTAAACAAAACTGTCGGCAAGCATATCTAAACTATCCGCTACAAGTCCCATTGATTTTGAGAAAATTCCTGTTGTCATTTCGATAATAAAAAAGACGAAATTGATAATCAATACAGACCAAAGTCGCTTTTTCTGATTTGCATTTTCTTTAAATTCCGTTTGATTGGTTTGTTCAGTTGCTATTTTTTTTCCTCCTAAATTCAGTTCGCTAATAGACTTTTCGATTTGGTCCATTTCTCCGTTATGAAAAACGGTTAATTTTCGATTTGGAATATCAAAGTCTAAATTTGCAATGCTTGCAATTCCGTCTAATTTCATACGGATTAGATTTTCCTCTGAAGGACAATCCATTTTGGTTATTTCAAATATTGTTTTATTCATTCTGTTTATGACTTAATTAGATGATAACTTTTCTGCTATTTTTAAAGCAGAAATAACCGCACCTTCCATATATCCTCCAAATTCTGTAGCTGTTTCTGTTCCTGAAAACAATAATTTTCCATTCATATAACTATCTTGTAATGATGAATGTCCATTGTTTTGATGTGGTCTTTGTATCATTTGATTTTCACATAATACAAATTCCTTTCTTACTTCTTGAAGATAAGATACAGCTCCTCCATTTAAAAAGCCTGTAAAGCCAAATTTGTTTTGTTCAAAATTCGTATGATCGTACATTTCTGTAACAATTCCTGAGTGGCTATACAACATTCCAGAAAAGCCTTTATTTCTCCAAAAAGGTTCTTCATGTTCTAACACAAATTTTATAGCACCTGCCATCCAAGTTTGAACACTTGGCAATAGTTCAGAAATAGAATCAGGTAATTCTGGTGAAAACTTCATTTTTAAACCTACTAATTGTGGTGGTAAACAGAGTATAACTTTATCTGCATAAAGTTTTTCTCCATTGGAAGTTAGAACTATTAGATCACTATTAAATTCAGTAATACCAACAACTTTTGTATTCAGACGTATATTTTTAGAAGGTAATTTTTGAGCTAATGTATTGATAAGTTTTTGTGTTCCGCTTTTTAAACGATAGGAAGGGTTTTCAGATTCGGGAACAAAAAACTGTTGCGGTGGTTTAAATGATTTGGTTTGAAATAACGAAGTCCCTTTTGAATACTGTGGGTATTTTTCTAAGCCCAATTCATCTATAAGCGACAATAAATTCTGGTGCATATCCGAAAACCAAGTTGCTCCCAACTCTAAAGGTGTTTCTAATGCTCCTTTTATGGTTTTAATTCTTCCATCTACTCTTGAAGATGCTTCTAAAATTTTTGATTCTATTCCTCTTTTTTATAATAAATAAGCTAACGTTAATCCGCTTAACCCACCTCCTATAATTATAATTTTTTCTTTCATTAATACATTTTAAGCAAAAAAAGCTATCGTAAAAATACAATAGCTTTTATAATTAACGTTAAATTATTGTTGGCTGCTAGAAAATACCAACCTATTTACACAGGCTAGTATACACGTATTTGCAATTCCTAAATATACAATTGGCCAGCTAAAACCAAACCAATAAAGTATCGGTATCCAAAAGGTAAATATGCTCCATATAGAAGACATACAAATTGGACATTGTATAATTGGTTTTCGTAAGTATTTATTGACTTTGTAATGTGTGTATTCTTTATGAAACTGCACGCCAGAATTAGTTAGCGTTATAATAATTTTTGGGTCTATCCGTTTTATGCGCTCGTTTAACAGGTTTATAAAGGCTACAAAATCGCTGTCGTTTCTAGTTAATAAAATTTCATTATCTGAACTATTAATGTCGAACTCGGGAATTTGTACTCGTAATTTTTCAATAAGTGCTTTAAAATAATCCCCTTCAAAAACTACAATTTCTTGTCGTGATTTCATTACCATTTTTTTGAATGGAAATAATATCATTTCGCTGTCGTTGTTTGTATTAACCACAACGTGTTTTTATATGGTTGTTTTGTGTTTTAAACAACTAATTTAGTAAATAATAACTAAATAAAAAGTCCTCACAAACTTTCGAAAGTTTGTGAGGACTTAGCAATAAATTATATACGGCTTAAGTTTGTAATTCATTATAGATTCATAAGTCCAAATGCGTTTTTCAGTATCAACATTTATTTTATATATAGTTGTCTCAAATACCCATTCTAAAATCAGCAATACTACTTTGTAACAAAGAAGATTCTTCAAATATCACACTGGTTCCTTTACCAATAGGAGATTGAGCGCCGAATCCTGCCCACAATTCAGCCGGATAATCGTTTTTAAAGAGTCTAACAAGCTGCCATTTTTTGTTATCTAGTGAATAATAAAAACCAATTGTCTTTACGTCCGAAGAAATTTTCATATAAGCACTTGTAGTATCAATCACATCGTGATTATTATCGTCCGACGTTTCGATGGTTCTAACAGTTACAATACGAGCTTTTTTTCGTTCATCTAACTCAAAAGCAAATTTAAACCATAATTTAGGATTTAAATATATATACATAGTACCTGCATCATAGGTGTCTATAAATGTTGGAGTAACTTTAGAGGTGAATGTAAAAGGTTTCGTATTGTCTATTTTTGTTAGTAAAACTGGAGCTGAATTGTTAGACAGTTTTCCATCTGGATCATTAAAATTATCACATTTAGCATTACTTTTAAGTGTTAATTTATCTCCTTCAATAGAGGTTGTCGCTTTTGCATTGTTAATCGATTTGGTAAACTCAATTCCCGATACTTTTATATTACACTCTTCCCCTTTAGAAATTTCAGGGGTATTTTTATTACTTGTTGTTGGTTTGCTATTACAACTACTCAGTATTGCAATTACAAATAGCATGTTCATCCATATTTTTTTCATCATTTATTATTTATTTATCATTAATTATAAGGGGTACTATTGTTGATAGTGGTTTTTAATAAGCATCAACAAAAAGCACTTGACCAGTAATAAACCCATCAACCGAACGTTCAAAAGCTTTACCAACTAATCTACCAGGAACTGGTTCAAAACCAGGCATCATTTCACCATAAACATCCCAAGCCTCTTCTAAAACAGTTGGGTTTATTGAGTTTACTCGGATTCCTCTTGGCATTTCAAAAGCAACACATTTAACAAATGTATCAATAGCTCCACTAGTAGTAGCATCTGCAATTGCAAAAGGTATAGGCTTCGTATTTAAAATTCCTGTTATTAAAGTAAATGACCCCTTATCTGCAATATATTCTTGACCAATACGTACAATGTTTATTTGTCCCATCATTTTACTTAAAATGGTACTCATCCATTGTTCTTCGGTCATTTCAGTAAAATTTGCATATTCACAAACACCAACAGTGTTTACAACAGCATCAAAATGACCAACATCTTCGTATAATTTCCTTAATGATGCTTCGCTTGTAATATCTACTTGAAAGTCATAGCTATCAGCAGAACGTCCAGCGGTTATAATTTTATGTTTTCCAAGACCAGTTAAAGCTGCTTGTCCCATTTTTCCGTTTGCTCCAATTAAAATTATTGTTTTCATATAATATCTGTTTTTAAATTATATGCAAATTTATGAAGCACTAAAGGTTTATGAAGAGGACATTTGTCTAATACGTAATATTAGCCCTTATTCGACTTAGGTGACGTTGTGTAACGCCTAGGTAAGAAGCTATATAATGTAGTGGAATCTCTTTGATATATTCAGGTTGCGTTGTAATTAAATCTAAATAGCGTTGTTGAGCCTTATCTTTTTGATGATTAAATATCCATTTTTCTAATTCCACATATTCTTTTTCAGCAATAATTTTCAAAAAACGCAACCAATTACTATTTGATTTGGCTAAATTTTCTAAAGTAGCTTTTGGTATTGAAATTATTTCAGCATCTGTCAGAGCTTGAATATTTTCTTCAGATTTTTTTTGTGAAATAAATGAAGAATAAGCCATTAATAATTTATTTGGAAAAGTGAAACAATAGGTAATTTCATCGTCATTATTTGAAAAATAATAAGAACGAAAAATTCCACTTTTAACAAAAGCTATAGAGTCGCAAATTTCATTATTATTAATATATAAATCTCCTTTTTTTAATAAAATAGTTTGAGATAAATTCAAGAAATCATTAATCTCTATGTCGGTAAATAAATTAAATGATTTTAAATATTCTTTCATTTCTTTCTTTGATGTTTGGTATGCTCAAATTACCGCCAACTCGTTTATATGTATCACAAAACCATACAAAGCTAACCAATTATGGGGGCATATATATCACTACTATGATACTTTATTTAGTATGCTAATGTAAGATAAAACAATGAAAATCTTTAAATATATTATTGTGTTTACTTCATCTTTGCTGTAAATATATTTCGAAGCACCTCTAGTTCTTTCTTGTATTTCAAATCTGTTCTTGAGGCAAAATACAAGGTGTTTTCGGTTTTTACTTTTCCTTCCCAAACTAAATTGATCTCTTTATTCGAAATCTCCTTTTGACATAGAAAATCAGGCACTAATGCCAATCCGTTTTCATTAGATAAACATCGAATGATAGAAGTAATATTAGGCAAAATATAGTTGGGTTTAAAAGAAGGTTTTTTATTGAAATTCTCAAACCAAAAACGCCTAAAATGCTCCATTTCGTTGGAGGAACTATACCAACTATTTTTCAATAATTCCGCTTCTAAGGCATTCAAATTATTAGCTTCGATGTGCTTTTTTATCTCGGTTATATCCGTTTTATTTCCTGCAATGAGAATAATTCTTTCTTTCGAAAAAGGGACATACTCCACCAGCGATTTTTTATCATTTTGTTTTCTGGGCGTAATTACTAAATCTAAAATGCCATTATTCAAGTCTTTTATTAAATCGGTATGAGCACCAAATCGTGCCACTAAGTCAAAATCCAACTTCGGAATTTCGGGTTCAATAATGAGTTGGAACATCTCAGAACACATGCCAATATTTATAGAAGGATTTGTTTCTTGCGTTGTTCTTTTAAAATGCTGTTCGGCAATTTCCAACTTGTTCAGCGATTCTATAATGTATTCGTATAAAAATTTTCCATCCTCCGTAGGAATCATTTTTCTCGAAGTGCGTTCAAATAATTTTTTCCCAATATAGACTTCTAAGGCATTCAAGTGCACGCTAACACCAGGTTGAGATGAATATAAAGCAATTGACGCTTTAGTTAAAGTGCCGTTTTCATATACTTCTTTAAACGTTCTATACCATTCTAAATTGACCATAACTATTAATATTATAATACAGAGGTATGATTTGTATTATTTTTACAATACAAAAAATCAACTTAATTTTGTCCCATAATTAAACAAAGAAAGATGAAAAATATATTTATAATAAATGGAAGTCATCCATTTGCACATTCTGGAGGTCGATTTAACGAAACACTTTTCAATAATACAATGGGTTACTTTGATTCAAATGAGAATTTTGCTGTAAAATCTACTCAGGTTGGTGACAATTATGATGCAAAGGAAGAAGTAGAAAAATTTAAATGGGCAGATATCGTTATTTACTACACCCCTATTTGGTGGTTTCAGATTCCATTTGGTTTCAAAAAATATATTGATGAAGTTTTTACAGAAGGTCACCAAAACGGAATTTATAAAAGCGACGGAAGAAGCAGAACAAATCCAGATATCAACTACGGAACTGGTGGATTGATGCACGGAAAAAAATACATACTCACCACTAGTTGGAACGCACCCAAAACAGCTTTTACCTTAGAAAATGAGTTTTTCGATCAAAAAAGTGTTGATGAAGGGGTTATGTTTGGGTTTCACAGAATGAATGCTTTTACAGGTATGGAATTGATAGGTACACACCATTTTCACGATATGGAAAAAAATGCAGATGTACCGCTGGAGTTAGAAAATTATAGTGGCTTTTTAAACAAAATTACTTTGAAGATGTAATTACTTTGACTTTCTAAAAGTTGATTTTTAGATTTATAAAACAACTTTTAGTATGCAATCGAGCGAAGCCGAAATCTATTATTGATTATTTGCTTCGCTCGATTTTGCAATTGTACTATTTTATAAATCGGATGGATTTTAAATCTACCTAGTTTGTCATTCTGCAAGAATGGCACACACGCATACACAACGAGCATCCACAATCAAGGTCATTGCGAGGAACGTGGCAATCAAGTGCAATGAGTCACTTTTTTATTGAGTTTTGGATTTGATTTTAAACTATTATTACTGGTGCTTTGTATTATCTAATAACGGAATTAGTTTGCGGGCACAGAATGCAATTCTGCGCTAACGAAGCGTTGAAACTGCGGTAATATTCGATTGGACGGATGCCAAAACCCTTATATTTAGTAGTACTTCGCTTGTATTTTTATGTACAGTGTAATATGTAGCTTTTTTTCTAATTAAGAGACTTGATTACTTTATGTTTACCAAGTTTAATTAGGTGGTATGAATCTTTTTCTAAATCTTTAATTATTTCATCCAAATCTAGTTTTTCTTTTTCATCATTATTCAAAGGTTTATCAATAGAAGTAAAAATAATTGTTTGTTTATTTTTCTCTTTTGAAACTTTTTCAAACAGTGCTTTTAAACTACTTAACTTTGTTCTGTGTTGCCCTGGTTCATCAAATAAAATTAATCCAGGATGGTTTTTGCCATTATTGCGTAAGGCTAATGTGTAAGCCCAAATATTTCTTACAAAATCTGAGGCAGAAGAATTAATTCTTATTGATTGAGGTTGCTTATCATCAGCACTTCTTTTATAAACTGAAAAATATTTAAATGGTTCTTTTCTATTAATTGAAACTTGGTTTTTAAAATTACTATCATAACCAAATGAAAAAAGTAAATCTTTATAGTTTCTCTCAAAGTTTTTCAGTTTTTCTCCATCATCAGATTGTTCAAGACCATCTAATTTTATAAGAATATTATGATGCTTATTAGATAAACTAATTAGCTCTTCCTTAAGTTCATTTAATTGTAAATCAAATTGATTCAAATTTTCGACTTCTTGTTGTAATTGAATTTTTTGAACAACTTCAGATTCAGACAAAGCTCTATCATCTGCGATTAAATCTTTAGAAAGTGATTTTAACAAAATTTCTTTATTTCTTAAAGTATTTTTAAAATATAATAACAAACTATTTTTTTCTTCAATAGTATTAGTTAGACTTGTAAGAGTTGAATCTATTATTAATTTTTGACTGTTTAAAAAGCTTTTATTTTCCTCTAAAGATAATTGAGGAATTGTAATGTCATTGTTGGAAATAATGTCCTCGGTTATAATTTGTGTACAAGTTGGACACTTACTTTCTTTTTTATTATCAAATAGATTGTTATTGAATACTTTAATTAGGTTTGTATGTTCCTTAATTTCTTTTTTAATATCAATTAGTTGAAAATTAATATTCTTAATTTGTAATTTTTCAATATCTAGTTTGCTGTCAAACTCTTCAATATACCTATTTAAATCTATGTATTGAGTTTTAGCTACTTCGTATTTAATAAGTACTTCTTCCTTTTTACTTTCTATTGTAGCCAACGGTTTATTCTCTAAAATAAAAATTAAATCTTTTGTATTCTTTAAATATTCATTATATCCAATGATTTCATCCTCACCAATTAGAAAATTTGATGATATTCTTTGGATTTCTTTTTTTTCACTAGTAATAGTTTCAGGAAGTGAAGTTATTATAGCATTATTTTGTTTTTCTAAATAAGAAAATGCTTTAATGGTTTTATTCCAATTATCTACAATGCTATTTTTTTCTTTATTATAAGTATCTCTTTTAGTAGAAATATTAATTTCATCTAGATTTAGAAGAAATTCGATAACCTTTTCTTTAGGTTTAGTAACTCCAAAATAAGGCATTGTCGCGAAAAAATCTGACCATCCTTTAGTTTGTTCAATAAATATTGATGAAAATATCATTTGTAAGTATAAGGGGCTATAGTCTGACTTAGCATTACTATTACTTACTTCTGGGACAGTTAAATTTATAAAATCTTTAAACCATTCGTAAAACCCATTGGGATCATCATTATTCCCTCTACCATTAACGAAGAAAACTCCTTTTACAGTATCTTCATCAATATTGTCTAATTTTGATTTATAGATTGTTATATTAGATTGCTTATCGTTTTTTTTAGAGGCTATAATAGCGCGCTCTAAACATACAATTTCATTTTTTTCATTTTCTATTTCTAGAAAAACTTTAGAATTCTTAACCTTATAATTTACACCTGTTTCTTCTCCTTCTTTTTCTTCTCCAATTACATCTGTTTTTATAACAAATGTATCTTTTAAAGCTTTGTCAAGTGCTTTATTATTGTACCCACCCAATAACTCTTCCATTCCAAGAGCGTAAAATATACAAGAGTTTATAGTTGTTTTACCTCTTGAGTTTTCACCTGCAATTATATTTAAGCCTTGATTAAAAGAAAATTCAAAACCATATAAATCATCTATAGTTTCACTTTTGTAAGTTAAGATTTCAACTCTTAATTTATTTATTTTAAACATATTTATTTATATTAATTTCCAATTATTATTAGCTCTATTTAATTTTGCCTTAGGTATGCTACCTATCTTTTTTATTTTACCTATTTCCTCTTGAAATAATTCATAATCAGTAATCGATTTCAATAAATCTATGCCTTTTTCGGTGATTTCAATTTCTAGAGTATTACTCACTATTTTCTTTTGAATGTATTCCTCTATATAACCTAAAGCTAAAACCTTTTCAATACCAAATTCAAATGACCAAGGAGTTAACGTAGTTCTAGTTCCCTTTTTTAAATCATAGAGTACTTGATAGTTTTTATCATTTCGTAAACTCCAAAAGACTAAATGAATTAATTGTAAACTAGCTTTATTGCTTCTGCCACAATAGTTAATGATGGAGAGTAACATAACAAGCTTGTAATATGCATTGTATTTTATAGAAACTGAGGTTTTTTTTTCGTCTAATATTATGTTAATCATTTTTCGTAAAGTTTAAAGTGCACATACCTAACCATTCTATTATTTGAAAATCAGCAAAATCTATATCCATTTTTATTGGTAAAAAATCTAATTCATCTTTAAGTCTATTTTGTAAAGTTTGTTTTAAATCTAAAGCTTCATTATTTTTGTTAACCGATCTTGTATAATCTTCTTCTACTAAATTCACATACTTCGCTACAATTGATTTAAATTTTATATATAAATGCGGAGCTTCATTTTCTAATAATCTAATATTTTGAAGCATTGATAAATATCTTTTTATTTGTCTAGTAGTAATAGAATTTGCTTTTTCAATATCTGAGTATATAACTTTGTTTTTTCTATTTAGTTTTTCAAAAAAATCACTTTTACTATCCTTAAAAGCTATTATTTCTTTTTCTATATATGTTTTTTCTAAATTTTCTGTCCAACTTCTTAATTCATTCAAATCAGATAAATCGATATAAGATTTGAAATAGTTTTCTATGTGATGAACAGAACAACAATTTATATCATTATTCCATGCCTGCTCTTCAACTACAGAGTTTAAAATCCCTATCAAAAACGGTGTGTTATGTCTAATTGTAAATAATCCACTACCAGATAATCCACTTGCTATATGTCTACCAAATTCACCACCTTGGTGAAAAGTTTCTCCTTCAGTTAATTTTATTTTAAAGCAATTACTTGAATCACTTATTGTTATGATTTTACTTGGGAAAGGTCTGTATTCACCATTGTTTACTCCTTGATAACCACAGAATTTAACATCCGTTTGCGCAATGAATTGGTGAGCTAAATTATATTGATAAAACAGCCTATCTTCTCTTTGGAAATCAATTTCAATTAGTGCATAATCCTTATCGTAATCAAATTCTTTAACTGCAACAATCTTAATGTTTTCAAAGACTGATTTATAATCGTTTTGTTTTTCAATTAAAATATCTTCAATTTCTGGTTCTTTTTTTCCTAAACAATGAGCAGCAGTAAATACATAAAAGGTGGTTTCTCCAGCTATTAAAACACCACTTCCTATATTGCCATTACATTTTACACGTACACAATATTTTTCTGGGTCATTATATGTCATTTTTTGTAAAAGTATTTTTATGTTCAATATTCCAATTACCTTCTTCTAAATCATTCTCATTTACGAATTCGCCAATCCTAATTTTTATGTCTGTAATTTTATAATTTGTGTAAATATTTAATAGTTTCTCGTCTCTATTTGTTTTATGCACAATTCTCGCTATAGTTTCTCTTGCTGGATGTTTATGGCTTGCTGTTCCTCCATTAGTTGATATTAAATAATTACTTGATTTTATTAATGATAATAATTCTTGAGATGTATTATTTAAGCTTCCGTGATGTGAAATTTTCACATAATCTACTTCCAATGGAGATTCTATATTATGACCTAATTCTTTTAACCTTTTGGTAATTATTTCAGCTCTAGAATCTGCTAATAATAAAAGATTAACATCTGGACATTTTAATACGAAAGCAATAGACGAAGAGTTGTATATATCCTTATTAATTGAAGAGTCAGGTTTAAAATCTATTTTATTTAATTCTTTTAATGATTTTGAATACTCTGCTATACTTAAAGATATATTAACTTCTAAATTTTCTTGATTTAATGATACCTTTTCTTTTTCGTAGACCTCATAAAACTTATCTTTTATTTCAACAGTTGGAGAGAGTATGGTAAATTCAAGTCCTTTTATATTTATTACATTATCAGCAATAGTAATTTCACGTATCTTAGAATATGGTTTCTTTTCTATAATTAAAGCCTTTAAGTTTTCGGCTTGACGAACACTAATTAACGCTTTTTCATTTGCGTTTTTATTCAAATCACTATTAGGTTGGTTTATCCAAACTTCATCAATTTCAATTTTATTGATTAAGCTGTTTTTAAAAAATTTGATTAGTCCTCCAACGTGATCGGAATCTATATGAGTTAATACAAGAAGGTTAATTTTACTAATTCCATTTAGATTTTTTTTAAGAGAATAATCAAATGTAGACGGAGTTCCACCATCTACAAGAATTATAAAATCATCTTTATTTTCATCAAATGTCTTTATTAGAATTGAATCCCCATTATATGCAGCGAGAATAGTAAATTCAGTTTGAATTCTTGACATATTTTTAAAATTAGACATAACTTGTATAGATGTATCACAAAACCTTACAAAGCCACACGATTTTGGGTGTACATGTGTCACAAGTATGACACTTTATTCATTACGCTAATGTAAGATAAAACAATGAAAATTATTACGTATATCAGAGCAAAACAAACATATGTTAAAATAGTATTCCTACAACCCCAAAATCCCTAGCCCAGATAGAAGTGAAAATCCTTTTGAGAAGGCGTTTTTTAGCCTTGCCAAAAGATTGTAACGGATAGCTGGAAATAGCTCCAAAAACCAACTAACATTAACCAAAAAAAAAGAGCTTTTGGACCATGTATTCACATTGGTCGCAAAAGCTCCGTTTTCAAATTAAATTTTGTTTTAATTATGCAAGCATAGTCATTTTATTCACTGCAAATCCGGCAATAGCATCTTTGGTCGCAGTTTGGAACGCTACATAATGAGGCGTTGCAGCGTGTAAAGTAAGTGCCTCTGCATCTTTCCAGTTCTCATACATTGTAAATGTATTAGCGTCGTCATTGTCTTGAAGGCAGTTGTAGTTGATACAACCCGCTTCTTTAACACTACTGGCAACTAATTTTAGTAATTCGGTTTTAACCAATTCTCTATTTTCTTCTTTGGCTACAATTTTAGCAACAACAGTTATTTTACTCATGATTTGTCTATTTTTATGGTAACAAAATTACAGCATTTAGATGGCTTTACTGCCTAATTTAACGTTCTCTTCTCAGTTAATTTGGATTGAAAAGCCAACCAATCTGCTGAAATATGATCTCTATTTTTTAGTTTTCTTTAAATAGTCAGGAAGCTCTTTAGACAACCAATCTTGACGTACAGGAACGTGTACATCTAAATCTACAGTTTCTTCTAAAGCCCAAAATTCGTGTGGTACATTTTCAGGAAAAACAATTACTTCTCCTGCTCCAACTTCTACAAATATTTCTTTACCATCAATAATAGTTTTGATTTTTACTTTACCAGACATTATATAAGTAATCTGTTCATTTGGATGCTGATGCCAAGGAATATGCGCATCTTTCTCTAAATTGAAAATAGTCATTTGTCCTTTTTCTCCGTGAAACCACTTACGTTTGATTCCTTCTCCAATAGTTTTCGATACCATATCATCAAAATTGAAATGTTGCACTTTTGATGTTGCTACAGAATCTATGGTGTTTACTTGTGCATTTGCTGTGTTGCTTGCAAATAATGCAGTTACAGCTACTGCTGTTATAATTGATTTGAAATTCATTTTATGTATATATAATTTGACTCATTGAGTCTAAAATCCTTCTAAAACTATTTTACCTTTTGCTTTACCTGTTTCTAAGAAAGCGTGTGCTTTACGCAAATTTTCAGCATTAATAATTCCGAAGTTTTCACCTAAAGTGGTTCTAATTGTTCCGTTGTCTATTAATTGGGAAACTTTGTTTAAAATGTTGTGTTGTTCTATCATATCTTCCGTTTGAAACATAGAACGTGTAAACATTAACTCAATGTGAGTAGAAACTGCTTTCCCTTTAAAAGGCATCACATTCATCACTTTAGGATCATCAATAAAGCCGAATTTACCTTGTGGTTTAATCAGCTTTACAATTTCATCTACATGTTGTTCAGTCGCATTTAAACTTACCACATATTCTGGCGCAGGAAGGCTATACTTTTCAAACTCTTCGCTCAATTTATTTCTATGATTGATAACTGTATCTGCACCCAATTCTTTTAACCAATCGGTAGTTTCCTCACGAGAAGCAGTCGCAATAATGTTCAGTTTTGTTAGCTTTTTAGCTAATTGCACCATTATAGAACCAACGCCTCCAGCTGCTCCTATTATTAAAATAGATTTATTTGCATCATCTTTAGAAACCTCTAATCTATCAAACAACATTTCGTAAGCAGTAAGAGATGTTAATGGTAAGGCAGCAGCTTCAGCATACGATAAACTTGTTGGTTTTTTCCCAACAATGCGTTCATCTACGACCTGAAATTGCGCATAACTACCCTGACGTGTAAAATCGCCAGCATACCAAACTTCATCACCAACTTTAAATAAAGTGACATCTTCTCCAACTTCCTTTACAATACCTGTTGCATCCCAACCTATAATTTTCCAATCGTCACCCGGTACAGGCATATTTGCGCGTACTTTGTAATCTGCAGGATTTACCGAAATGGCTTTAATCTCTACTAAAATATCTCTTCCTGTTGCTTTTGGAGTCGCTATTTCTATGTCTTCTAGTGAATTTACATTGTCTATTGGTAAATTCTCTTTGTATCCTATTGCTTTCATCTGAATTAAAATTTTTGCAATTATATTACAGTGATAATTTCACTTTGTGGTAATCTAGATTTTGGAGTTTTGTCCGTCGAATTAAAATCTGATGCTGCTCTATATCCTAAAGAAACAACTACTAAAGACGTAAATCCTTTTTCTCTTAATCCGAATTCTTCATCTAAAGCTTTTACATCAATACCCTCCATTGGTGTTGCATCGATACCTAAACTAGCTACACCTAATAAAAAGTTACCAATGTTAAGATATACTTGCTTTTCCATCCAATGTTGATAGTCTTTTAAATCATATTTATGAATGTCTCCAAAAGCGTTCATTCCACCGTACATTCCGTTTTTTATATCTTCATTAGGGAATCTTCCGTCTTTATCCTGTACTTCTAAAAGGTGTTTAAAAAAAGTGTCATCTGCACCTTCGCTTGTTTTTGAACAAAACAATACTACAGCTGATGCGTTCGTTATTTTTGGTTCATTAAAATGAAAAAAGCCTTGTGTTCCTTTTGTCATACGTGCTTTACCTTCTGTAGTTTCAGCAACGATAAAATGCCAAGGTTGCAGGTTTATACTTGAAGGACTCATTCTTAATAAATTTTTAACTTGTGCCATATCTGCATCAGATATTTTCTTGGTTGTGTCGTATTCCTTCGTAGTGTATCTCCAGTTTAATGTGTCTTGTAAATTCATTTTTATATGTTTTTTTAATTAACTATCATTTTTATAGTGACAAAAGTAAGTATAGTATTAAAACCTCGCAATAACGGTCATAAATGATAGTACAAAAATAACCAGAAAATCAATCCAATTTAATGTATAAAAACAGGGAATAGCGGTATAATTAAAGGTAATTCCTAAAGTTTTCATAAAAAAGATAATAAGCAATTTCCAAACTGCACAACGTACATTTAACTTTAGTTAATCTTTTTTTAATACCATTTTAGTTTTATCCAACCCATCTAAAAGTTAGGTTTATTCGTTGTCTTATTTTTTTTGTTGTTTTCGGAATTTTATGCCTCCAATTATTTTGAGTAGCACCTTGCATTAGTAACAAACTACCGTGTTTTAAAGGAATGTCTAACCGTTTTAAATCTTTACGAGTTACGTGTTTTAGTTGAAAAGGTCTCGTTTCTCCAAAAGTAACTGAGCCGATAACCGTATTTTTGCGTTGGTTTGCATCATAATCCTGATGCCAATCTACGCTGTCTTTTCCATCTCTATAATAATTAAGTAAACAGCGTGTAAATTTGATGTCTACCTCCTGCTCTAAGCGTTGTTTGATTTTTAATAGCTCCGAAGTCCAAGGACGTAGTTTTGTTGTTTTTCCAACATAGGCCACTTCTAAATCCGTATCGCCATACCAAGCTGTAAGTCTGGGTAAGTCTATTTGTTTACCGTATATAGCCATTTGGTCTTGCTCCCAATTGGTGTTTTTTAAAAGGCTATTATACAATCTATCGCTTTCTTCTATTGAAAAGAAATTCTCAAATAAAGTTACAGCAGCACCAGGTAAATCAAATTCAGTTTTTAGAACTTCATTAGTCGAAAACAAATTTATTTGATTGAATGATTCCATAATAATCCATTTCTTAATTATTGACTTTTAGTCGGTTTTTTCTAAGATCTTTTACAAAAAAGCCAAACATAATAATGATGAAAAATGAAAACGGTAAAGACGTTATAATTAACAAGCGTTGCACAGCCTCCAATACATTGACATTTGCCTTAATATTCCCTAAAAGGATTAAAGCAATGGTTGCTAATAGGATAAAAACAGACCAGATTACACGATGCGTTTTATTTGGGTTTTTAGACCCTTTATCAGTAAACATACTTAGTACGAATACAGCAGAATCGACAGAAGTTATTAAAAAACTGATTAATAAAAATATAGAGGTTATATTTAAAAATGTTGCGAATGGATAGTGTTCAAAAAACACAAAAATAGATGAGAATACATTCCCGAATTGGTTATCGTAACTGCCCCAAGCTTCAATTAAATGAAAAGCTGACGTTCCAAAAACCGAAAACCAAAAGAAAGTTCCTAAACTTGGAATAATTAAAACGCCTAATAACAACTGTCTTATCGTCCTTCCTTTAGAAATACGCGCAATAAATATACCTGTAAAAGGTGCCCAAGCTAACCAAAACGCCCAATAATAGAAGGTCCATCCTGTTAAAAACTCTAATCCTGGATTATAGTTTCCAATGGCCAAACTAATTGGTATAAAGTCGATAATGTAATGATATAAAGCAGTAAAAAAAGAAACCACAATGCTTTGCATATCGCTGGTAAAAAAAACGAATAACAAAATAACCAAAGTGACAATAATGTTTAGTTTAGAAAATATTTTAATCCCTTTATTAACGCCTTGCCAAGCAGAATAACATGCTATTGTAGAAATAAAAACACACAAAATTATAGTTGTTATTAGTCCAAAATCTGCACTAAAAACGTGATTTAATCCACCATTAATTTGAGTCGTACCCAAACCAATAGCAGCAATTAATCCAAAAATAGTGGTGATAATAGTTATAATATCTACACTTGCTCTTATCGGTTTGCTTTTAATACGATCTTCAATAGTGGCACTAATTCTGACTTTCTTTTTTTTGACATGTAAGGCATAACCAACAATAACGGCAAATAATCCGTAAAATGCCCAAGCTGTAATTCCCCATTGGTAAAACGTGAATTCTAACGCAACAGTTTCATTGGATACACCAGATGCAAAAGGTGGGTTTTGTTGCATGAAAACCGGCTCTTGCACGGCTCTTAGCAAAATACCAGATCCCATTCCTGCGCTATACAACATAGCAATCCAAGACCATAATGAGTATTCTGGTTTAGAAGATGCTTTACCTAATTTTATGTTTCCGTATTTAGAAAATGCAACTAATAACAATGCTACAACACAACCAAAACCTAAGTACAAATAAAAGTATCCAAAATAATTCCGAACCCATAATGAGACACTTTCAATAGCATTATAACTTGCTTCGGTTGCAAAAAACACAACTAAAGTGCATAGAAAAATAATACCTACAGAAATAGATAAAATGGAATGTTTTTGAATGTATTTGAGCATTAAAGATTTTTAATAACAAAAGTAAGGATTAGCATATAAAATCTAATCCTTAGTATTTGTTCTCTGTAGATATTTAAAATTTAGAAACTTATTTACTAGCAGTTTCTAAAAGCTCTAAATCTTCTGAATCTAAATTTAGTTTTGGTGCATCAAACAACGTTTGTAGTTGATGCTCACTTGTAGCACTAACAATTGGAGCAGCAATGTTTGGTTTTGCTAGTAACCAAGCCAAAGATACCGTTGCAGGTTTACTATTGTGTTTTTCAGATATAGTGTCTAAAGCTTTAATTATACCTAAACCTTTTGCATTTAAATATTGTCTTACACCTTCACCTCGTACACTTTTCTTTAAATCATCTTCAGAACGGTATTTACCCGTTAAAAAACCACTTGCTAAAGAATAATAAGTCATTACACTTAAACCATATTCCTCAACAATATTAGCATATTGAGTTTCATAATTTTTGCGCTCCACTAAATTATAATGCGGTTGTAAAGCAACATATTTGGGTAAATTATTTTCTTCTGAAACTTTAAAAGACTCTAACAAGCGTTCTGGTGATAAATTAGAAGCAGCAATATGCCTAACTTTACCTGCTTTTATAACTTCGTCATAAGCAGATAACGTTTCTTCTACAGGTGTTACATGATCATCAAAATGGGTATAATATAAATCTATATAATCTGTTTTAAGACGTTTTAAAGATTCATCAACCGATTTTAAAATGTGTTTTCTACTAATATCATTCGGATGTTCCTTTGTTTCAGATCCTACTTTAGTAGCAATAACTATTTGGTCTCTGTTACCACGAGCTTTCATCCATTTACCAATAATTGTTTCAGATTGTCCTCCAACTCCATTTACCCACCAACTATAAGTATCGGCAGTATCTATAAAATTGAATCCAGCTCCTACAAAAGTATCTAGAATTTTAAAAGATTGTTTTTCATCTAATGTCCAACCAAAAACATTTCCACCAAAATTAATACGAGATACTTCTAAATCTGTATTTCCTATTTTTATTTTTTTCATATTTAAAATATTATAACTTTAATCAATCCAAATAGATTTTGTGTTTACAAATTCTCTAATTCCGTAGCCAGAAAGCTCTCTACCGTAACCACTATTTTTTATTCCTCCAAAAGGTAATCTAGGGTCAGATGCCACTAATTTATTTACAAAACTACTTCCAGCTTCTAGTTGTAAAGCAACTTTTTCTCCTCTTTCAGGATTACTCGTAATCACTCCTGAACCTAATCCGAATTGAGAATTATTAGCTAATGCTATTGCCTCTTGTTCATCTTTTGCTTTAATTACAGAAGCAACAGGTCCGAATAATTCGTTGTCAAAACCTTCCATTCCTGGTTTTAAATCTGCTAAAATAGTAGCAGGATAATAAGCACCTATTCTATCTGGAATAACACCTCCCAAAACTAATTTACCTCCTTGAGCTATTGTTTTTTGAACCTGCTCGTGCAATTCATCTCTAAGATCTTTTCTTGCCATTGGTCCGTAATAAGAAGTTTCGTCTGTAGGTTCTCCCATTTTTGCAGCTTTCATTTTCTTTATATAAGACGCTAAGAATTCATCATAAATAGCTTCCAACACCACAAAACGTTTTGCGGCAATACAAGTTTGACCGTTATTTTGTAAACGCCCTAAAGTTGCTAAATCTGTAGCCTTATCAATATCAGCATCATCTAAAATAACATAAGCATCACTTCCACCTAACTCCATAACACTTTTCTTTAAATTCTGACCAGCAATGGAAGCTACAGAACGACCAGCAGGATCACTTCCTGTTAGTGTAACAGCCACAATATTTTTATCTTCTATAACATCTTTTACATATTTAGCACTTAGGTTTAAATTTGTAAAAGCACCTTCTGGGAAACCTGCTTTTCTAAAAGCATCTTCAATTGCGAATGCACAACCCTGAACATTAGAAGCGTGTTTTAAAACACCTGTATTTCCAGCCATTAAAGCTGGTGCAGCAAAACGAATGACTTGATAAAATGGGAAGTTCCATGGCATAACAGCCAAAACAACCCCAATTGGTTGAAACGTAACGTAACTTTTTGAAGCCTCCGTTTTAACGGTTTCATTGGCTAATAAATCTTTGGTATTATCAGCATAGTAACGACAAATCCAAGCACATTTTTCAATTTCCTTTCTAGACTGACCAATGGTTTTACCCATTTCTCTCGTAGCTAATTGCGCGTACTCCTCTTTATTTTTATCTAAAACATCTGCTAATTTGTGCATTAATTTAGCACGGTTAACCATGGGTTCTTTTTTCCAAATTTGGAAAGCATTATTAGCAGTTGCAATTTTATCTTTTGCTGTTTCTACTGATATTCTATTGTACTCAGCAACTTTTTCATCTGTTGCAGGATTTATGATTATTGTAGTATCCATAATTTTATTTTTTAGTGTTTTCTGAATATTCTTTTAACAGAACATTTAATATTTTATGATTTAAAGAGTAATCTACAGGAAGTTCTATAACCTGAATTCCTTTAGCATTTAATGCTGTTTGTAATATGTTTTTAAAATCGTCTACAGAGGTTGGTCTATATCCTTTTGCGCCATAACTTTCGGCATATTTTACAAAATCTGGATTCCCATAATCTAGACCATATTTTGTAAATCCGTCGCCTTCTTGTTTCCATTCTATCATTCCATAAGCGTCATCTCTAAGGATAATAACTACCAAATCTAATTGTAAACGTGTTGCAGTTTCGAGTTCTTGCGAATTCATCATAAAACCACCATCACCATTTACAGAGATTACTTTTTTATTTGGAAACAATTCTTTCACCATTATTGCCGATGATAAACCAGCACCCATTGTAGCCAAAGCATTATCTAATAATAAACTATTTTGTTGATAAGCAGGATAATTTCTTGCAAACCATATTTTATAAACACCATTATCCAACGTAACAACTCCATCTTTTGGTAGAATATCTCGTGTTATTTTAACCATGCGTTGCGGTAAAATAGGAAAACGATCATCATTCTCATATTTAGCTAAATGCGACGATACATTTTCTTTAATACTCATAAAGCAATCTGTATCCCAACTATTTGCATTCGATTTTAATTGCTCTGTAAAAGCTTCAATGCTATACGCTATATCGCCAATAACGTTTAAATGCGGAAAGTAAACTTCATCAATTTCCGCAGGAAAAAAGTTAACATGAATTACTTTTCGTTTATCCGAAGGATGCATAAAAAATGGTGGTTTTTCTATGGTATCATGCCCTACGTTTATAATTAAATCTGCTTTATTAATAGCTTCATGTAAAAAATCGTTCGCTGATAAAGCGGCAGTACCAAGGTATAGCGGATTTTCTTCATTAATAATTCCTTTTCCCATTTGTGTATTAAAAAAAGGAATACCAATAGTATCAACAAATTTGGTTAATGCTACACTTGCTCGTTTTCTATTTGCTCCTGCTCCTATTAAAATTAAAGGTTGTTTTGCTTCCTTAATTAAAGAAACTGCCTGATTAACTACCCCTGAATTCACATTCGGAATTTTAGAATCTACAACATCAAAAATAGTAGGGTTGTCTACTTCTTCTTTGGCAATATCTTCTGGTAATTCTATATGTACCGCACCTGGTCTTTCTTCTTGAGCAAGCCTAAAAGCTTCGCGAACCATAGAGGGAATATGAGCGCCATGGGTTACTTGTTTTGTAAACTTGGTTAATGGTCGCATCATTTCTACAACATCAATAATTTGAAACTTCCCTTGCTTACTAGTTTTAATTGGTTTTTGACCAGTAATAACAACCATAGGCATTGCCCCCAATTGCGCATAAGCAGTTGGTGTCACTAAATTTGTAGCGCCAGGACCTAATGTAGATAAACAAACACCTGGTTTACCCGTAAGTCGTCCGTAAGTTGCCGCCATAAAACCTGCTCCTTGCTCGTGCCTTGTTAAAACAAATTTTATCTTTTTCGATTGTCTTAAAGACTCTAAAAAATCTAAATTTTCTTCACCCGGAAGTCCAAAAATGTACTCTACACCTTCATTTTCTAATGCTTTAATAAATAAGTCTGTTGTTTTCATTTTGTGGATTTATGTTTGGTTTTACAATCCCTTTAAAGTATTTAATTTGCTTTTTAAGCCTGTTTTATTTTTTGATATGTCTAACAATATTCAAAAATAATAGTACAGCTACACTTTGTTAAGGTACAAAAAACGGATAATCATGTACTTTTAAAGGTTTGAAAGACAAAATTAAAGTTTAGCAAGCCTTTTTTATCTAAATTCGCCTTAAAGTTTTATTAAAACATACCAAAATGCAAGTATTAGAAGCCTATAAACCATTTGAAATACAAGAAATAAAATTAACCGATTGGAAGCAACGACCGGTTAAAAATAACTTTTTTGAATTGGTTTTAATTAAAACTGGTGAAGGCACGCAATGCATAAATTACAATGACTATGCCTACGAAAAGAACAGTATGTTTTTATTACCACCTTTAAAATGTCATTCTTTTAATATTGAAAAACCTACAAAATTTGTCTTTTTAAAGTTTACAGATTCATTTTTTAAAAACGTAAATAGAATTACCATTGATAGAAATGAATGGTTTAAAGAAGCATCTTACATATTATCAAACTACAACCAATTACCGGGAGATATTATAAAAAATGATATTGATAGAAATCATTTAGAAAGCTTAATTAATATGATTTTACAAGAATCTAGAAATTATGGCAAAGAATCGATTAATCTTGTAACTAGCTTAATGACTAGTGTTTTAGAGCTTTTAATTCGGAATATTAAAAAAAGTAATTATTTTAAAATTCCTGAAAAGACATCGGACGATAGAATAACAAAAATGTTAACTTATATTAATGAAAACATTGATAAAACGGAGTTACTTAAAATTGGAAATTTAGCCGAAGTTTTTATGATGTCACCAACATATGTTAGTGAGTTTTTTAAAAAACAAGTCAATATGCCTTTGCGCGAATATATTATTAAAGCGAAACTGAAACTAGTAGAAATACGACTTTTAAATTCTGATTTTACGCTAACACAAATTGCTGACGAATTAGGTTTTACAGACGTAAGTCATTTATCTAAAACCTTTAAACGTTATGCTGGAACTTCTATAAGGGAGTTTAAAAATAATGGAGAGTATATGTTATTAAAACGTGCGAGTTGTTCTTCTAATATTCGTGCTTAATAGTTTGTAAACTACAAATTCCATTTTATCAGCTAACAAAATGTAATTTATAAAGTAATTTATTATTTTTTCCTTTTAGTTATTAAGTACAAGCAATAATACCTTAAAGAAAAACTAGCTTATTTCTTTTGTAACAACAAGGTTTTAATTTCATTTAATGCGGTTTCCATTTCTTGTTGTTTTATTTTTAATGCTTTATTTTCAGATTTTAATAGCTCAATTTCTGTAGATTGTTCTTGTATTGCTTTAACCATTGGCGCCACATTTGCTCCCACTGCAGTATTTTCATTTGCAGTCTTATTAGAATAAAGTGCATTAGTACCAATAGCAGTATTGTAATCACCACTAGTATTAAAAGTTAAAGATTCAGACCCACTAGCTGTGTTGTGAGTTCCTGTTGTGTTATCTAACAGTGCATAATAACCATTAGCAGTATTATTAGCTCCTGTTGTGTTTTTGGTAAGCTACTGTATACCTATTGCTGTATTATTTCCTCCTGTAGTATTGTGATTTAAGGTTAACGAACCAACTCCTGTATTATCTGAGCCAGAAGTATTATTAACTAAAGCACTAGAACCAATTGCTGTGTTAGAACCTGCAGTATTTGCAATAAGTGTATTAAAACCTACTGCTGTATTACTTGTTCCATCTAGATTATCCCTTAAAGCGTTTTGTCCTATAGCTATATTTTCTCTTCCGGTTACATTAGAAGACATAGCGTTTACACCAATAGTAACATTATCCGTACCTGTTGCACTAAGTGGTAAGCTATTAACACCAAATGAAGTATTATTAGAATTTAGCACACCTGCCTGTATATTGTTTTGTTTAAAAACCAAATCTTGGTTATCTGTTGTACCAATAAAATTCACGGTATCATCTGTTCCTGTATTACCTAAAATGCTCCAAGCATTATCAACTGTTTTTGACGTTGATAATTTTGACCATTCTGTTCCATTCCAATAATAGTAACCTGCGTTACGTCTGCCACAGTAGCGGTGTTAAAAATTAGCAAACTTGTTAATGGAGATGTAATTGTAGTAATATCTAATGTTGATGTTAAGTTGATTCTTGGTACTAATACTCCTTTATCAATACTTGTAACATCCAAAATAGCCGAAGGATCTAGTGTTGTTGTGTTAATTCCTACTTGAGAAAAAGAATTTAGGGTACAAAAAAATAATATAAAAGATAAGTGTTTCATAAATTTTATTTAAAACCATGCAAGATAAAAATAATCGAAATATTTGCACCCTTTTTATGATGTAAATGATTACCAGCTAACACCTGCTCCACCACCACCAGAACTACCTCCACCAAAGCTTGATGACGAACTTGAAGAAGAAGATCCTGAATATGATGATGATGATGATGACGATGATGAAGTGCTTCTCACTTTTTTAGCAAGAATTATTTTCTTTTCATCTTGATAATTACAATTTCTACATTCATAATAATCAATTCTTTCTCCTTCAGAGGCATAAGTGGCGGACTTTGTTAATTTCGATGATTTTTTTCCGAAGGTTTTATAACCACATTTTACACAATCACTGTATTTTCGGCTATTAACCCCTTCATATTCTAAAATTAAAATATCACTTTCGTCATCAGTTACCCAAACATCGTAGCGTATTGATTTGAGATTTTCTTCTAAAATTTGAGCAGCTTCCAAAAATTTATTTTCTCTCCATTCATCTTTAAGTGTTAACAGCTTACCATTTACTTTACTATATCGAGGAGCTGTTCGATATTCTTGCAGACGTTTTTTTACCTTTTTTGAAATAAAAAATAAAGGAAATGGTAACAAAACGATAAGACATCCTAATTTTAATTCGTCCAATCGATTATACTTGTCGTAAAAATCGTCTTTAGATATTTGAGTTTGATATAATACACCTTCATACCAAAACAGCATGAACACGCAAATAATAGTATACACCAATAATAAATAATGATACCATTTGTAACTATGGTCTTGTTTATGAACAATACTACTGCCATAAACCTCTTGAATAACTGCCGGATTATCTAAAATATCTTGTATTCTAACCACAGCATTAATAATGCCTTTACCATAATTTCCTTTTTTAAAATTAGGTACAATTTCGTTTACACCAATGCGGTAACAAAGAGCATCCGTTAAAATTGGTTCTAAACCATAACCAACTTCAAACTCTGTTCTACGTTGGTCCATTACTGTTAAAATTAGCAATCCGTTGTCTGCATCTGCTTTACCAATACCCCATAATTTAAAAAGATCTACTGCAAATTGTTTAGGAATTTCTTGGCCTATACCTGGAAGCATCAACACTGCAACTTCTACAGATGATTTTTGTTCTAAATCAAATAACAATTTATTTATTCGGTTTTCGGAAGAAGCATCTATCAAATCATTTGGATCGGATACATACCCTATAATTCCTTGACCTCTTGGGCTAGGAACTTCTTTAATAGAATAATTTTGCTGATTGCTATTATAAACTGGTGCTTTAAAAATTGGGTAAATAGTTTCAGGCTCTTCAACAGTTTCTTGGAATAAAACATCTATAGATGAAGCGTCTTCAACTTGTATTACATGAACTGTAGTTTCTAAAATATTTTGACTTACACTCCTTATTGATGTGAAAAAACAGCCTAAAAAAAGACTAAATAGTAATATTTTTTTAATCATTTTAAAAATGATTTTAGTCTATTTAAAAAACTCAATTTCATACTCATTATAATTTATTTTACTAGGGTAAATATACTAAAGATTCTTAATTTTCCTTCCTCAAAACCTCCAATGGTGGACTTCTTAAAACTGATTTTAAATTACTCAAACCAATCAATACTACTAAAAGTGTAATTCCTGGTAGAAAAACTAAAAACGGAATTGCAGATGGTATAAAAGGTTCTTTAAATATAAAAGTAGCCAATAATTGACTGCAAATTAAAGACAATAAAATACCCGTTAAACTTCCTAAAACTCCTAAATAAACATATTCTAAAGCGGTTATTTGTAAAATCTGTTTGCTTTTTGCTCCTAAAGTTCTTAACAATACACTTTCTTTAATTCGTTGATATTTGCTATTTCTAACCGAACCTATCAAAACAATAATACCCGTTAAAATACTAAAAAATGCCATAAAATTAATAATCCAAGATATTTTACCTAAAATATCTTCTACTAGCGTAAAAACCTGACGTAAATCTAAAATAGTAACATTCGGAAATTCTTTTACCAATGTTCTTTGTAATTCCGCAGAACCTTCTTTATTTGGGACATGTGTGGTCATTACGTTAAATTGAGGTGCGTTTTCTAGAACTCCCGTTGGAAATAAAATCATAAAATTGACTTTCATGCTACTCCAATCTACTTTTCTGATGCTTCCAATTACTGTTTCCATCAACACACCTTGAATATTAAAAGTTACAGCATCTCCAACTTTTAAGTTGGCATCTTTGGCAAGATTATCTGCAATAGAAATTAGAACAGGTGTTCCATTCGTTGTTTTTCCTGTCCACTCCCCTTCTACAATCTCTTCTGTTTCTGCCAGTGCTTCTCTGTATGTAACTCTAAATTCTCTATTTAAAATCCATTTTTTCATGGAAACTGTTGTGTCTTTACGAATCTCATTTACTGTTTTACCATGAATGCTTTGCATACGCATGGTAATAATTGGTATGTTATCAATTACTTCTAATCCTTTACTTTTAAAAGTTTCTAATATTGCTGTTTCTTGCTGATTTTGAACGTCCATTAAAATGATATTGGCATCACTTTTTTTGCTCTCAATAGACGTTTTTACTAGTAAAATATCTTTGGTGAAATACAACGTGCTTATTAAGAAAGTTCCCAATCCAATAGCTAAAACCAGCACCATTGTCTGGTTATTAGGTCTAAACAAATTCAATAAACTTTGACGCTTTGTATATCCCCAAGAACTTGGGAAGAATTTTTTAATCAATTTGATAAATAAATTGGCCACACCTGCCATAATTGCAAATGTTATGAAAATTCCTGCGGTAAAAATCAATCCGTTTACAGCATCTTTTAACATCCAAAAAGAGAATAAAAAGATAAATGTTATAATTGCCAATACCACTGCAATTCGTGCTTTTTTAGGCTTTTGTAAATTATCTTCAGAACCTCTTAAAACTTCTAAAGGAGATACATACCAAGTACCTAATAAGGGTAATAATGCAAATAAAACAGACATTAAAACGCCTAAGGTAACGCCCATAATTATGGGTTGTAAAGAAATAGTAATGGCTACATCAAAAGGTAAAAAATCTTGTAAAATATACGGAAAAGCATATTGTATACAAATCCCAATAGCTGCTCCAATGATACCTCCAATCAATCCAATAGCAATAATTTGTATCAAATAAATTAAAAATGTTTGTTTTCTAGAAGCGCCTAAACATTTTAAAACTGCTACATTTTTCAGTTTTTCTTTGATATAAATATGTACAGAACTAGTAATACCAATACAGCCCAATAAAAGTGCTATAAAAGCTACTAAATTTAAAAATCGGCTCACATTATCATACCGTTTCCCTAAGCGTTGGCTAGTACTTTTATGGGTGTCTAAATCTGCATTTTCTTTTTTAAGAATTGGATCTATTTTGTTCTCTAAAATAGACAAATCTATTGTTGGATCTTCAAAAAAGTACTGATACTCTTTTCTACTTCCTAATTGTAATAATTCAGTTTTTTCTAAAAAACGAAACGGAATTAATACGGTTGGTGCTATAGAAGAAGAAATTGCTGTACTACCCGGAATCGATTTTAAAGCACCAATAATAGGCAGTTTTATTTTTCCTAGTTTTATAGAATCTCCTGGATTTATATTGTATTGCAACAGTAGCGTTGCATCTACCAGAGCGCCTCCTAATTCTTGATATTTTGTACCAGCATCTGCAGGTTCGGTTGATAAATCTCCGTAAAACGGAAAATTGCCTTCCATAGCCCGAACTTTCACTAATTTGGTGCCGTCATTTTTAGGAAAAGCAGCCATAGAAACAAAGTTGACTTCAGACGCTTTTGCTCCTAAAGAATCTATTATGGCTTGTACTTTTTTAGAAGGTTTTTGTTTGCTATCAATAATAAAATCGGCACCCATTAAGGCTTTCGACTGTTGTTTTATATTTTGTTTTAAATTATCACTAAACAATTGAATAGAAACCACTGCCGCAATACCCAATATTATAGAAGCCATAAAAAGCATTAACCTAGAAAGACTTGCTTTTCCGTCTCTCCAAGCCATTTTTAATAGCCATTGAAAATTGATTTTAGGATGCATATTGCTCATTAAATTCTGTTCGTTTTTTCGTTAGAAATAATCTTACCTCCTTTTAATCGTAGAATTTGCTGTGTTCTATTGGCTAAATCTAAATCGTGTGTAATAATGACTAAAGTGGTGCCTGCTTCTTTGTTCAATTCAAACAATAATTGAATGACCTTTTCTCCAGTTTCTTCATCTAAATTTCCTGTTGGTTCATCCGCAAATAAAATAGAAGGTCTGTTAGAAAAAGCACGTGCCAATGCTACTCGTTGCTGTTCTCCTCCAGATAATTGCGATGGATAATGGTGTAAGCGATCTGCCAAACCTACTTTCTCTAATAATGCCGTTCCAAATTTTGCTGCATTTTTTTCGCCTTGTAATTCCAAAGGAACAATCACATTTTCTAAAGCAGTTAAAGTGGGTAATAATTGAAAATTCTGAAAGATAAATCCTACTTCTTTGTTACGTAATGCTGCACGTTCATCTTCATTTAAATCTTGTAAAGGGGTTCCGCACAATTCAATAGCACCAGCAGTCGGATAGTCTAAACCGGCACACAAACCTAATAAAGTTGTTTTTCCACTTCCAGAAGGACCTACAATAGAAAAAACACTTCCTTTTTCTACTTCAAAAGAGATATTACTAATTACTGTTAATTTTTTAGAACCACTCGTATAAGTTTTCTCTAAATCATTAATCTTTAATATATTTGACATTACTTTTATTTAATTTTTTACTAAAAAATTCTGATGTTGAAAAATACTCAATTGCTTAAACATAATAACAATATTACTCAAAAGGTTTTCTTAAAATTTTGTTGTATCTCTTTACTGATATTTTTTATTTCTTGTAAACAGGATATTTCTAAAAAGGCAACAAATACAGAAACAACCACTTCTAAAACTGAGGTTACTAAAACTAACAAAGAGGAAGTAAAAACAATTGTATTCTTTGGAGATAGTTTAACAGCTGGTTTTGGCTTAGAGGATGTTAACGATGCTTTTCCTGGAATTATTCAACATAAAATAGACTCTTTACATCTGGGTTATAACATTGTAAATTCTGGAGTAAGCGGAGAAACTACATCGGGCGGTAAAAATAGAATTGATTGGGTACTGAATCAAAAACCAACCATTTTTATTTTAGAATTGGGTGCAAATGATGGTTTAAGAGGTGTACCGTTAAAGCAGTCTAAAGAAAATCTACAAGATATTATAGATGCCGTTAAAACAAAATATCCGGATACCATTATTGTGTTAGTAGGAATGCAAATTCCACCGAATATGGGACAAGATTACACTACCGAGTTTAAAAATATGTTTCCTGATTTGGCAAAAAAGAACGATTTGCATTTAGTTCCTTTTTTATTAGAAAATGTTGGAGGAATTTCAGCTTTAAATCAAAAAGATGGTATTCACCCAACAAAAGAAGGACATCAAATATTGGCTAAAAATGTGTTGACCGTTTTAGCACCAATACTTAAATAAAGTGAACCTGAAAAAGATCACTTTAAAACCTCTATATATTTTATGAAGAATTTTCTTTTAATTATAATCGCTTTACACCTATTTATTTCTTGTTCGCATCCATCTGAAATACGTAAAAATTTTAATTGTAAACCTTACAGTTTTAAAAATTTAGAAGAAGTAAAAGACGTTAAAAACTTGTTTTCCATTGAAATACCAAAAACATGGAAAACAAATTTATATTATGATGATTTACAATCTTCTATTTATACTGCAGATACTATAAAACAATTAACAGAATCTTTGCTTTTAGATGTTACATTTATCAATAAAAGTATTAATTTTGATACGTCTTTTAAACTAGAACAAGAGCAAGAAAATTTATCGAAGCGTCTTATCAAAATAAAATCTGAAGAGACTACTTTTCTAGAAAAACCTTCTTACTATACTGTTTCAAAAGGAAAAAAAGGAAAATTTGAATACCAAGTTTGCCATTTATTTATCAAAATAAACGAACAGAATTTTATACTTGCAAAAGCAGAAGTTTACGGAGATTCTTTAGTAAATAACAGATTATGCAAGGCGTTTACACTTATCGAAAAAATTAAATACATTCAATAAAATGATTGAAAAACAACACATTATAGACCGATTTATAAAATATGTAACTATAGATACAGAATCAGACCCTAACAATCCTGCTTTTCCTAGTACAGAAAAACAATGGGATTTAGCCAATGTATTAGTAGACGAACTAAAACAAATTGGTATGAAAGAGGTAGATTTAGATGCCAATTGTTACATTATGGCAACGTTGCCAAGTAATCTAGATTATGAAGTACCAACCATTGGTTTTGTTGCACATATTGATACAAGTCCAGATTTTTCTGGTAAAAATGTAAAACCTCAAATTGTAGAAAATTATCAAGGAAACAATATTATTTTAAATGCTGAAGAAAACATAGTGTTATCTCCAGATTATTTTGATGATTTATTACAATATAAAGGTCAGACAATTATAACAACTGATGGTACTACCCTTTTAGGTGCAGATGATAAAGCTGGTGTTACAGAAATTGTAACTGCTATGGAATATCTAATTCAGCATCCAGAAATTAAACATGGTAAAATTAGAATTTGCTTTACTCCAGATGAAGAAGTTGGTAAAGGAGCTCACATGTTTGATGTTGATAAATTTGGGGCAGAATGGGCATATACTATGGATGGAAGTCAGATTGGAGAATTAGAATATGAGAATTTTAATGCAGCAGGTGCAATAGTAACCATTACTGGTAAAATTGTACATCCAGGATACGCTAAGGGTAAAATGATAAATTCTATGCTAATTGCTAATGAATATATTACAGCACTTCCAACTAATGAGGTTCCTCAAAGAACAGAAGGTTATGAAGGTTTTTTCCATTTACATGATATCAATGGAAATGTAGAAAAAACTGTTTTAGAATATATTGTAAGAGATCACGATTTAGACTTATTTGAAAAGAGAAAAAGTTTAATGCAAAAAATTGCATTAGATTTTAACACAAAATACAATCAAGATTTAATTGAAGTAACTCTTAAAGATCAATACTTTAATATGAAAGAAAAAATTACTCCGGTAATGCATATTGTAGATATTGCAGAAGAAGTAATGAAAGATTTGAAAATCACGCCTTTAATTAAAGCTATTCGTGGAGGAACAGACGGTAGTCAACTATCTTACAAAGGATTGCCTTGCCCAAATATTTTTGCTGGTGGTCATAATTTTCATGGAAGATATGAGTATGTACCTGTAGAATCTATGATAAAAGCTACTGAGGTGGTTGTAGGAATAGCAGAAAAAGTTTCTGTAAAGTTTGCCTAAAAAAAAAGGAGTCTTCAGTATCCTGAAGACTCCATATCATAGCATGATACTATTATTGTAAAATATTTCTTAATAATAAAGCCCCTAATCTCTATTAGAAATTATAAATTACAAGCAAATATAATCTTTTTTATATTATCAACCAAAATAATTAAAATAATTCAGGATTTTTCCCTTTTACTCCTTTAAAAAAGGAGTGAAACACTTTAAAATCAGCCTCTTTACTATCTGTTGTATAATAAGGTTGAGAAATTTTTATCTTCTTATTTTTAAAGTCTAAAGTAGCCATAACAATAGGAACGGCTGCTCCTTTTGCTATATAATAGAATCCTGTTTTCCATTTATCTACTTTTTTTCTAGTTCCTTCTGGAGATATCCCTAATCTAAACTCTTCTTTACTATTAAATACATCAATAACGGCATCCACCATATTTGTACTTTTGGTTCTGTCTACAGGTGTGCCTCCTAAAACTTTAAAGAAAAAACCAAACGGGCCTTTAAAAAGTGATGCTTTCCCAATAAAATGAATCATCGTTCCAGAAGACATTCTAGATAAAATTGCTATTGGAAAATCTAACCAACTAGTATGTGGCGCAGCAATGACAACGTATTTTTTAGGCGATTTAGGAAAATCGTTTTCTAGTTTCCACCCTAAAATGGTAAATAATATAAACCTTGCTATTGTTTTCATAAATATATAGTCGCTATTTTAAAAAATGCTTTCAATGTATTTTATTATTGTCATTTAAAACGATAAATTTATGAACTTAAATTGATATGATGAACGAATTGACAATATACTTCTTAATTGCACTTATTTTTAGCCTTATAGGTTTTTTTATAGGTAAGATTTTAACCAAATTAAATTCAGAAAAAGAGAAAAGTGACACTCAAAAAGAAAAATCGACTTTAGAGTTTGAAGTTTCTAAACTAAATGAGACACTTAGAAACACAGAAATTACTATTGATGATTTACAAGGTGAATTAAGATACATTCAAAAAGAAAAAGAAAACTTAATTTCTGATAAAACACGTTTAGAGACAGAGTTTAAAAACGTTACAGAAAAGCTAGAAAACAATAAAATTGAAGTTGAAAAACTACAAGAAAAATTTACCAATAATTTTGAAGTATTGGCGAATAAAATATTAGAAGAAAAATCGACAAAATTTACCCAACAGAATCAAGAAAACTTAAAAATAATTTTAAACCCACTGCAAGAAAAAATAAAAGTTTTTGAAGACAAAGTAGATAAAACTCACAAAGAAAGTATCGATTATCATGCCGCTTTACGTCAGCAAATTTTAGGTTTAAAAGAGCTTAATCAACAAATGAGTAAAGAAACTATTAACTTAACAAAAGCCTTAAAAGGCGATAATAAAACACAAGGAAATTGGGGGGAACTAGTATTAGAAAGAGTTTTAGAAAAGTCTGGATTAGAGAAAGATAGAGAGTATTACGTGCAGCAAAGCTTTACCAATGAAGAAGGTAAAAGAATACTACCAGATGTGGTGATTCATTTGCCAGATAATAAGAAAATGATTGTCGATTCTAAAGTTTCTTTAACGGCTTATGAGCAATTTGTAAATGAAGAAAATGAAACTTTAAAAGCTCAGTTTTTAAAAGAACATATAGCATCACTTCATAGACATGTAAATCAATTATCAGAAAAAAAATATGAAGATATTTATAAAATTGAATCTCCAGATTTTGTACTTCTTTTTATTCCTATAGAACCTGCTTTTGCAGTGGCCATTAATGCAGATAATCACTTATACAATAAAGCATTTGAAAAAAATATTGTTATTGTAACTCCTACTACTCTTTTGGCTACTTTAAGAACCATAGATTCTATGTGGAATAATGAAAAACAACAAAGAAATGCCTTAGAAATTGCAAGACAAGCAGGTGCTTTATATGATAAGTTTAATGGTTTATTAGGTGATTTAATAGGAATAGGAAAACGAATAGACGATAGTAAAAATGAATATTCAAATGCGATGAACAAGCTTTTTGAAGGAAGAGGAAACTTAATTACTTCAGTAGAAAAATTAAAAAAAATGGGTGCAAAAGCTAAAAAATCAATTCCAGAGAATATTATTAAACGCGCTAATGAGCTAGATGAATAGCAAATGCGTTATAATTTAACTGAATGTAGTTAAACTGAAATTATCTGTTTTTTTAATTTTGATGTAATTATTAATCTTAAAAACTAAAAAATATGTCAGTTATAAAGCATGAAAGAGATTTACATCCTTTAAAAGGAACCGTAAAAACAGATGAAAAAGATTCAGAAAGCAATAAAGATAGTATCGTTGCTAAGATTGATAAGAAAAAAGAGAACGATAAATTAAAAAACCAAATACAGAGTGCGACTGATGATGTAGATGAAATTGCTGGAAAAATTAAAAGTTCAGAAAAAAAATAACTTTTATCTAATGAGTCAAAATTTTTATAGATAGCATTCATAAGCAATTATAAATCTTTCTAAATTTACACTATTATTAACCAGTACTATTGAAGTACATAAATGAAATGAATATGAACTCGGATACAGCAAAAGGAAATTGGAAACAAATAAAAGGAGAATTTAAAGAAAAATTTGGTCGTATTACCAATGATGAGAGTACGGAAGCAGAAGGATCTTTTGATAAACTAATTGGAGAAATTCAAGAAAAATATGACGAAACTCGTGAGGCCATCGAAAAAGAAGTAAAAAGTTGGTAAACAACTTTCGTTATATATTTAAAACTAAAAAAGCATCAAGAATTAACTTGATGCTTTTTTAGTCTCATATTTATTCACAAGAGTGAATATTTAAAACCACTGTGTGGTTACATTACAAATAATCTTCTTGCACTCATCATGTGAGCAACACGTTCACCAATTTTATGTAAAGCATCTTCATTAGCAGCGTTTATAATTGCTTCATCAATAAAATTAACAACAGCTTTCATATCGTCTTCTTCTAAACCACGCGTAGTAATTGCAGCAGTTCCAATACGGATTCCTGAAGTTATAAACGGGCTTTTATCATCAAAAGGAACCATGTTTTTGTTTACCGTAATATCTGCTTTTCCTAATGCAATTTCTGCATCTTTACCAGAAATATTTTTATTACGTAAATCTATTAGCATACAGTGGTTATCTGTTCCGCCAGAGATAATATCATATCCTTTAGCAACAAATTCTTTTGCCATTTCTGCAGCATTTGCTTTTACTTGTAATTGGTATTCTAAAAACTCATCTGTTAAAGCCTCTCCAAAAGCTACCGCTTTAGCAGCAATAACATGCTCTAAAGGTCCACCTTGGTTTCCAGGGAAAACAGAAGAATTAATTAAAGTAGACATCTTTTTAAGATTTCCATTTTTTAAAGTTTCTCCAAAAGGATTGTCAAAATCTTTACCAATCATAATCATACCACCTCTTGGTCCACGTAACGTTTTATGCGTAGTAGTAGTAACAATATGACAATGAGGAATTGGATCATTTAAAATTCCTTTAGCAATTAAACCCGCAGGGTGAGAAATATCTGCCATTAAAACAGCACCTACACTGTCTGCAACTTCTCTAAATTTCTTAAAATCGATATCTCTAGAATAGGCAGAAGCACCAGCAATAATTAATTTAGGTTTATGTTCTTTAGCTTGTGCCGCTAAATGATCGTAATCTATAATTCCTGTTTCTTTTACAACTCCGTAAAAAACAGGATTGTATAATTTACCAGAAAAATTTACAGGAGAACCGTGTGTTAAATGTCCACCATGAGATAAATCGAAACCTAAAACAGTGTCTCCTGGTTTTAAACAGGCAGCATAAACAGCTGTATTTGCCTGAGAACCAGAGTGTGGTTGTACGTTTACATATTCTGCACCAAATAATTCTTTAGCTCTGTCTATAGCAATTTGCTCAATAACATCTACTACTTCACAACCTCCATAATATCTTTTACCAGGATATCCTTCAGCGTATTTATTGGTTAAAATAGAACCTTGAGCTCTCATAACATCATCACTTACAAAGTTTTCTGAAGCGATTAATTCTAATCCATTTAACTGTCTTTCTTTTTCTTCCTGAATAAGGTCAAAAATTTGGTTGTCTAATTGCATTGTTGTTGTTGTTTTAAAAGAAGCACCAAAAATAATAAAATCATATTTGTAAAAAACATGTTTTAACTATAATTTATCATTTTTTGCTATAATTATCTTATTAAGAAAAAAGTACTGTTAAAAATGTGTTTTTCATTGTTTTTTTATTCTTAAATGAAAAAAAAATATGTAGGTTTGGTGAAAAATAAATCTCATTATAATGATCATATCAGCAAATAATCCAAATAGAAAATCCTGGTTAAAGGTAGATAAAAATTCAGACTTTCCCATTCAGAACATCCCTTTTGGTGTTTTTATCACTAGAGATGATATTATAACGATTGGTAGTAGAATAGGTGATTTTGCGATAGATTTAGGAGCTTTTCATCAATTGGGTTACTTTAAAGGAATTCCGTTAACGGATGATATTTTTCTTCAAGATAACTTAAATGATTTTATTGCAGATGGTCGTAAAACATGGCGATTGGTTAGAAATAGAATTTCTGAAGTTTTTGATGTTACCAATGGTATTTTAAGAGATAATGCCAACCATAAAGATAAAATTATTTTTAGAATGGACGAAGTAGAAATGTTATTACCAGTTGCTGTTGGTGATTTTACAGATTTTTCTACAAGCAAAATGCATGCTACAAATATAGCTTCGTTATCAGATAATACAGACAATACTTTATATGCAAATTGGACTCAAATGCCTGTTGGTTATCATTCTAGAAGTTCTTCTATCGTTCCTTCTGGAACAAAAATAAGAAGGCCATATGGACAAACAAAACCAGATGAAGGAAGTACTATTCCTAATTTTGGACCAACGGAATTATTAGATTTCGAATTAGAAATGGCATTTATAACTACGGATGCAAATGTTTTAGGTGATCGTATTCCAATTAAAGAAACCGAAGAGTATATTTTTGGTTTGGTACAATTAAACGATTGGTCTGCAAAAGATATTCAAGCATGGGAAAAAGTACCTTTTGGGCCATTTTTAGGAAAAAACTTTGCTTCAACAATTTCTCCATGGATAGTAACTTTAGATGCATTAGAACCTTTTAGAGTAGAAAACACTAATAATACAGAAAAACCTTTAGCTTATTTAGAACAAGAAGGAAAAGGAAGTTATGATATTCATTTACAAGTGGGAATTAAACCAGAAAACGGTGAAGAAACGATTATTTCTAACTCTAATTTTAAGTATACCTATTGGACAATGGCACAACAATTAGCGCATCATACCGTTAATGGATGTCCGGTAGAATCTGGAGATTTAATGGGATCTGGTGCTATTTCTGGCCCAACAAAAGATAGTTATGGTTCTATGTTAGAATTAACTTGGAAAGGAGAAAATCCTATTACATTAAAAGATGGTACAGAACGTAAATTTATTAATGATAACGATACGGTAATTATGCGAGCTCATTGTAAAAATAATAAAGTTCGTATTGGTTTTGGAGAATGTGTTGGTAAAATATTACCTGCTAAATAATAAAGCATAATCAATTATTGATGTAAAAGCAATAATTAAATAATTTTATATAGAATATTGAAACCTCACATTTTGTGAGGTTTTTTTGTTTGGTTAAGGTAATTTTATATCAATGAAAGAATAATAACTGTTGCTAAAAATTATTTTGTAACACTAAATTTGAATGTAAACTTAAAAGATACATTTCATGAACAAACTATGCTCCTTTTTTATAATATCTCTATTTTTAATTTCTTGTGAAAAGACGGAAGCTATTGAACAAGTTCAAAAAGAAGATCCTATAGAAATTCCGGTAGAAGAAACACCAACTACGGTTATTAATACAGGCGATGTAACGGATATTTCTGTATATAACTCTAAACCTTATTTTCAGGATAATGCGGGTTATACAGGAAGTGATTTCATCAATTTACCGTCAGATCGTACTATAACTTTTGTTCATATTGATGGTAAAAGTGATACAGAAGCGTTAGAAAAAATAATTGATGAATTAACGAGTAAAGGCGGAGGAAATATTACTATTAAAACGGGTAAATATGCTTTTAGAGATGTCTTATTAAAATCGAATGTACACATTACTATAGAAAGCGGAACAGAAATTCGTTTGGAAAAACAAAACGAAGGTAAAAATGTTAAAAATGGTTGGAGATATTTCTTTTCTTTAAGCGGTAAAGAAGTTGGCAAACCTTTAGAAAATGTTAAGATTATAGGTTTAGGATCTCCTGCTACTCGTCCGAAATTAATTGTAGAAAAGTTTTATGAAACTTGGGGAAACACTTTTTGCAGAGCAATTTCTTTGGGCTACGTAAAAAATGCATTGATAGAAAATTTTTCTATCGTGGATGATTATACCTTAGGTGCTGCCATTGCTTTTAATCCAGTAGATATAAATGATGATGGAGAAACGGCTCAAATAGCAGAAAATGTTACTATTGCAAATGTCTCTTTAACAAAAGGTTCTATAGGTTACGGATTGGTGCAAACCAATGTTGGTAAGAATATATTACTAAAGAATTTATCGAGTCAAGGAGGAATGACTTGCAGAATAGAAGCACATACGGGTAGACAATATGATTTAGGTGTAGATAATATTGTTATTAAAAACGTAGCAAGTATTCACGGAAAAGCAGCTGTTTTATTGCAACCTCATTCAGTTCTTAACGGAAGGATTTTAGTGGATATGGCTAAATCTGAAGGAAGTAGCTGGACGCTCTTTATAAAAGAAGGTTTTGTAGGTAGTGATTCTAAAAGAAGAGCAAAAGGTAGCTTTGCTTCTACTTCAAAATTCACTAATATTAGTATGGTTTCTGCGGATGATACTGCCACCCTATCTTATAAAAATTATTCTTTTATTCCTTCTAATTTAAAACCACTATATAAAGAACCTAATTTTGTATATATCCCCGAGGATTCTAACCATAAAATTGATAATGGAACTCCAGGAAAAGAGAGCCCGATTGTGGGGCCTTCTGTTGCAGTAATATACATTGATGCCAGTTATTCTTTACTTTTACCTGAAGAAAAAGATTTAATAATCTCTGGACAAACAGAAAATAGACTAAAAATTTTTAAGCGATAAATTATGCATATATAGCAACTATAAAGGAAGTATAGATGTTAAAAACACTTTTACAATTTCTGATATAAATCAGTAATAAAAAGACAGTTCATTAGTAACTTTGATTTTAATTTAAAAAAAATGAAAGCTAGTCTTTTAAAAAAATATATTAGTTTTATCTTACTCATTTTAATTTTAATAGCGTGCCAATCACCAGCACCTATATCTGGTAAAATTGAAGGTATTCTAAAAAAAGATCTAAAGATATATCTTATTCAACCTGAGAATTTAAAAGAAGTAGCGGCATCTTATTTCGGAAAAGTCATAGATTCTGCTGTTGTAAATTCTGATGGTAGTTTTAAATTTTACCATTTTCCAAAAAGTAAAGAGCCTATTTTGTTAGAATTAGCCTTACAACTACCCGATAAATATCCTACTTATTTACAAACTGAAAATACGGCTAAATCTAATTATATGCCAATTCTATGGCAATCTGGAAACACGATTAGAATTACCGCAAAAATAGATGAATTTCAAAAAAGTTTTTCCATTGAAAATCCTTCTAAAATTAATAAGACTTTCTTAGAATTAAGAGATATCAACCAGAAAGCCTACCAAACCTATTTAAAAGATAAAAATTGGGATGTGCACAAAGGAGATCAGTTATTACAAAAAGAACATGCTATTTTACAATATCAGCAAGAATTAATAAACTTTGCAGATAGCACGGAACTTCTTATGCCTGCACTCTTAGCTTTACGATGGGTAAGTCCAGTCTATAATTACGAACGTGTTCCGGAGTTTTTAGTAAATCAATGTAATAAGTGGAAAGAAAAAGCACCAAATCACCCTTGGGTAAAACAACTATGCGAGCAAAGCGAGTCTTCTAAATTACCTGTTTTATTGGGAGATAAATTTCCAAACATAAAATTGCCAATGATAACGAAAGACACTCTTAATATAGAGAAAGTTTTAGGAAATAAACTTACTATTATAGATTTATGGGCTTCGTGGTGCGCTCCTTGCAGAAAAGAAAATCGAGAATTTTTACTTCCTATTTATAAGGAATATCATAAACAAGGTTTGCAAATTATTGCTTATGGTTTAGAGTCTGATGAAGCTACATGGAAAGCTGCTATAAACCGTGATGGGGCAAATATTTGGTTGCATACATCTGAATTGCAAGGTGACAATGCGCTATTTTTAAAACAAATAAGAATTAGCACTATACCCGCAAACTTTATTTTAAACAATAAAGGCATCGTGATTGCCAAAAACATTCATGGTAATGCCTTAAAAGATTGGGTTAAAAATTATATGAAAAATAATTAAGAAAAAAAGTAAGTACTAATGAATCTTATTAAATATCCGCTTTAGGCTATTCAATAATTTTTTTCAAAAAGATAAAAACATTTCGTTCTAAAATATCTACAGAACCATCAGCAAAAAAGACATTTTTTATATCTTTTAAAAGATTTTCTTTATCTTCAGTTGTGTACTTATTATCAGCTAAATAACTTTTAATTTTTTCCATAGCCTGATAATCATTATCGTGCACAATTTCTGTATGAATTCTATTAAATATAGCTTCATTTACTTTCGATAAAATATAGCTACTTTCAGATTCCGTTTCTATATAATTGCTCTGTGCGGCATACAATAATACGTAGGTCTGAAACTCTTCTTTTGTCCAATTGATGTTCATAATCTATTTTTTTAAATTTCTATTGGTAAATTTTCTGTACTTCCCCATTCTGTCCATGAGCCATCATAAACAGCGTAATTTTTAAACCCTGATATTTCTGCACCTAAAGCCAATACAGCAGCTGTTATACCTGTTCCACAAGAAAAAATAAAAGCTTTATCTTCTGGATTTATTTGATTAAAGATTACTTTTAATGCTGCTTCAGATTTGAATGATCCATTTTCTATGATCTCACTAAAAGGCAAACTTACCGAATTAGGAATATGTCCTCCTTTTACGTCGCTTCTTGGTTCTGGTTCTGAACTATTAAAACGACCTTTAGAACGTGCATCTGTAATTAAAATAGCTTCATTATTAAGTGCTTCTAAAACATTTACTGTAAATTTAATTTTTTTAGGTTGATAATTCACCTTAAAATCGCCATTTTTTAGAATATTTATTTGTTGTTTTTCTATGGAGTACTGTTGTTCTTTCCATTTAGGAAAACCGCCATCTAAAACAGCAACATTTGTAAAACCCATCAATTGAAACATCCACCAAACTCTAGGTGATGAATAAATACCTAAATCGTCATAACAAACAATAATACTCTCATTATTTACACCCAACTTTTGTGCTCTTTCTTCAAATAATTTGGAGTCAAGTATTGTATTCGGAAATGGTGCTGTTACCTCAGAAAAAGTATATTTAATATCAAAAAACAAAGCGCCTTTAATATGATATTTTTCATCAGGATTAGAGGTGCTAGATTTTTCTGTTACTTTTGGGATGGTACAATCTAAAATAATTAGATTTTTATGATCTAAATTAGCTTGTAACCAATCTACAGAAACTATGGGTTTTGTTATTTTTAATGACATCATTTAAAAGACTTCTAAAAGTTCAGTCTAACAGTTTGTTTGGTTAAAATAAAATAAGAAAACTACTTTACATCTTCATAATTATCATCCCATTCCTTTGGTTTAGGATCATGTAATTTATCTAAAGATTTTGCCACTAATACAGAAACCGCAGCATCACCTGTAACATTTACAACAGTTCTACACATATCTAAGGGTCTGTCTACAGCAAAAATTAGTGCTAATCCAATAGGTAATAATTCAGGAGGAAAACCAATAGATTCTAATACAATAACCAACATTACCATACCTGCACTTGGCACTGCCGCAGAACCAATGGAGGCTAATAAAGCAGTAGCTACAATTACCACCTGATTAGAAAAAGTGAGTCCTTCTGGCCAAATAACTTGCATAATAAATACGGCAGCAATGGCTTGATACAAACTTGTGCCATCCATATTTATAGTGGCACCAACAGGTAAAACAAAACCAGCTACTTCAGAATCTACCCCTAAATGCTCTTCTACTCTTTCCATGGTAACGGGTAAAGTTGCTGCACTAGAACTCGTTGAAAAAGCTAATATTTGCGCAGGACTTATTTGCTTTAAAAACCAAATTGGCGATTTTTTGGTGTAAACACTTATCATAATTAAGTAGAACCCAATCATTAATAATAAGCCAGCAACCACACAAAGGGCATATACTAAAAGTTTTAAAAGTATTTCTGTATCATCAAAAGCAATCATAACATTAGTTAATAACGCAAATACAGCATACGGTGCAAAAAGCATAATTAAATCTACCATTTTCATAACCACTTCATTTAATGAATCAAAGAAATCCATTAACGGTTTCGCTTTTTTCTCAGGAATTAATAACAAAGAGATACCCACAAATATTGCAAAAAAGATAATTTGAAGCATACTTGCATTTCCTAATGATGTAAAAATATTACTCGGAAAAATATCTACTAAAGATTGTAATGGCCCCGCATCATGTTGTGCTGTCGCTTTTGTTAATTTGTCTACAAGATCTGTAGAAGTCTCATATTTAATCTTAATTTTTTCTATGGTATCAGCAGACATTCCTGCTCCAGGTTTTACCACATTTACAATACCTAAACCAATAATAATAGCAACTAAGGTGGTTAACATATAAATAACCATGGTTCTAAAACCCATCTTTTTAATCTTAGAAATGTCTTTTAAATCAGAAATTCCTTTAATTAAAGAAGCCAAAATTAATGGTACCGCAATTAATTTTAATAAATTGATAAAAATGGTACCAAAAGGTTTTATCCAATCAGTTACAAAACCTTTACCTCCATCCACAGAATTCATTATAAAACCAAAGAGGATTCCAAGAACCATACCTATTAAAATTTTCCAGTGTAATGCTAGTTTTTTCATTAAATAGTTTAAAAATTAAGATTTTGAAAGATAAATAAAATATTAAAAAAATGCGTGACTTTATTCGTATATTGTGTCATAAAATTAGAAAACATTCATATTAATTATTAAAAACATAAAGATGGCAGGTATTTTAGACTTATTAAATAGTGATTTAGGGAAACAAATTATTTCTGGCGTTTCTGGTTCTACAGGAAATGACGCTAGCAAAACAGGTAGTGTATTAACAATGGCTTTGCCAGTTTTAATGAAAGCTATGGAAAGAAATGCTGCTACTCCAGAAGGAGCTGCAGGTTTAATGGGGGCTTTATCAGGTAAACATGATGGTAGTATTTTAGACAATTTGGGTGGTTTATTTAACGGTGGTGTAGATGAAAGCGTAAAACAAGATGGTGCCGGAATTTTAAGTCATGTTTTAGGAAGTAAACAACAAGGTGTAGAGCAAGTTATTGGTCAAAAAGCTGGTTTAGATGCAGGCTCTGTTGCTAATATTTTAAAAGTAGCGGCTCCATTATTAATGGGAGTTTTAGGTAAACAATCTAAACAAAATAACGTATCAGATTCTTCTGGATTAGGTAGTTTATTAGGCGGAATGTTAGGTGGAAATGACACTGCAAATGAGCAAAGCTTTTTAGAAAAAATATTAGATGCAGATGGTGATGGAAGTGTTGTAGATGATGTTGCTGGAATGTTTTTAGGAGGTGACAATAAAAGTTCTGGAGGAATTGGAAGTTTATTGGGTGGTCTTTTTGGAAAATAAGATCCTTCTAAATATTTAACATAAAAAAGGTTATCTAAAAAGAGTAAAATCTTGTTAAACTGAAATAAATTCAGATTGACAAAAAATTTCTTTTTTAGATAACCTCTTTTACATTTTATAAAATCTTGCTTTTATAACAAGACTTATATATTTCTTCATAAACAGGTAAAATATTTTCTAGTGAAAATCTTTTAGTATGTTCTCTGGCATTATTTTTAAAAGTTTCTAACGTTTTATCATCTTTTAATATAGAAATGGCATTTTTTGCCATGTCTTTTACATCTCCTAACTCACTTAAATACCCAGTTACTCCATGTATATTTACTTCTGGTAAACCTCCTGTATTTGTAGATATTACAGGTGTTTTTGCCGCCATTGCTTCCAATGCAGCTAAACCAAAACTCTCTGTTTGAGAGGGTAATAAGAAAATATCTGAGTAACATAAGATTTTAGTAACTTCAGAACTGTTTCCTAAAAACATAACATCATCAGAAATTTTTAATTTATTTACTAAATTTTCCGCATTTACTCTTTCTGGCCCTTCACCAACTAATAATAATTTAGACGGAATTTCTTTATGCACTTCATAAAAAACCTTGATAACATCTTCTACTCTTTTTACAGGTCTAAAATTACTAATATGCGTTAAAATACGTTCATGAGGTTTTGCTATCGCAATTCTATTACATTTTTGTTGATGTGATTTATCATACTTTTCTACATCAATAAAATTATAAATTACTTTAATGTCTTTTTTAATATTAAAAAGCCTGTTTGATGTTTTCTTTAAATCGTTAGAAACTGCAGTAACAACATCAGAATTATTAATACTAAATTCTACGGCTGTTTTATAAGTTGGATGACTACCTACTAAAGTAATATCTGTACCATGCAATGTGGTAACCACTTTTACAGGAATCCCTTTTTCTTTTAACATTTGTTTAGCCATGTATGCAGCATAGGCATGCGGAATTGCATAATGCACATGCAGTACTTCTAGCTCAAATTTTTCTACAACTTCTACCATTTTACTAGACAAAGCCAACTCATAAGGTTGGTATTGAAATAAAGGGTATTCTTCTAAAAGTACTTGATGAAAATGTAAATTATGCGAAATAAAATCTAATCGAACCGGCTGGTTATACGTAATAAAATGCACCTCATGACCTTTATCTGCCAAAGCCATTCCTAATTCTGTAGCTACTACTCCACTTCCTCCAAATGTTGGATAACAAACAATTCCTATTTTCATTATTTATTCAAATATTTTATGATTCATAAAATTAAAAGATCGATTTAACATCAACTTGTTAGTTGTAAAGATAAAGGTATTCTTACAGTCAAAATCTAAATAAAAGCATAAAAAAAGCTTTTCAATAAAATTGAAAAGCTTTTTTAAATATTTTAAAAATTGAAGTTAACAATTCAAGTTTCTAGTAATCTCCTAAAGTAGCTGGGTTTTGAGCCAAAGCATTTTCTAACTGCTCATCACTTGGTGCTTTACCATGCCATGCATGTGTGTGCATCATAAAATCTACTCCATTCCCCATTTCTGTATGCAATAAAATACAAACTGGTTTTCCTTTTCCTGTTAACGCTTTTGCTTCCGCTAAACCTGCTAAAATAGCCTCAATATCATTTCCTTTTTCAACATCTAAAACATCCCAACCAAAAGCTTCAAATTTTGCTCTGATGCTTCCCATTGGTAAAACTTCGTCTGTAGAACCGTCAATTTGTTTACCGTTTAAATCGATTGTTGCAATAATGTTATCCACTTTTTTTGCTGATGCATACATAATTGCTTCCCAGTTCTGCCCTTCTTGCAATTCACCATCACCATGTAGAGTATACACTATTTTATCGTCTCCGTTTAATTTTTTAGCTTGTGCAGCACCTAAACCATTAGACATTCCTTGACCTAAAGAACCAGAAGCAATTCTTACCCCAGGCAAACCTTCATGCGTAGTTGGGTGTCCTTGTAAACGAGAGTTTAACAATCTAAAAGTAGCTAATTCTTCTACAGGGAAAAATCCACTATGTGCCAAAACACTATAAAAAACTGGAGAAATATGTCCGTTTGATAGGAAAAATAAATCTTCATTCTTTCCGTCCATTGTAAAATCTGTAGAATAATCCATTACTTCTTGATATAGACAAGTAATAAATTCTGCACATCCTAAAGATCCTCCTGGGTGACCAGAATTTACTTTATGAACCATACGTAATATATCTCTACGAACTTGTTGCGTAAAATCTTGTAATTGTTGTGTTGTTGGCATTTTTTTATTTTAATTTGGACAAAAGTAATTTTTTTAATAGCAACTTACAAGATTATTTATAAGCAAAAAGCAGCTTTATGAACAATTAAAATAAAATTTCTACAAAAAGTGAATTCTAAATACCAAAAATTTATGTTTTTTGCTTCTTTTTCTTTGCCGCAGGAAACAATACATTATTCAAAATTAAACGATAACCTGGTGATGTTGGATGCAAATCTAATTCGGTTTTAGGATCACCAACTCTGTGGGTATAATCTTCTGGATCATGACCTCCATAAAAAGTAAACATTCCTTTTCCTTTGGTTCCATGAATATAACGTGCTTCTCTATTTACTTTGTTTTCACCTAAAACCAACACATTTGTTTTTATTGTATTTCTGTCGAATGAAGTTGTTTGCCCCATAAACCCTTTTACTAAAGTCGTATGATTTTGGGTTAACATGGTAGGCACAGGATCCCATTTTGCTGAAAATTCACCTAAAGAAAAATAATCTGATGTTTTTGGAATTTTACGCTTACTCGTCATATCTATGGTAGAAAACTCATAAGTTGTTGGGTTTTTAATTAACTGATAATCTTTAAAAGCAAAAGTTTTATTGTAGTTTATTTTCGATTGATAATTTAATTCAGATGCATCTCCATCAAACATAGCCTCAGCAATATCTACACCTTCTGCGGATAATGCAATATCAAAACTATCCGTTGCAGAGCACATGGCAAACATAAAACCGCCACCAATTACGTAATCCCTTATCTTTTTTGCAACCGCTAATTTTTCTTCCGAAACCTTAGAGAAACCTAGTTCTTTTGCCTGTTTTTCTGCTCTAAACTTTCCTTCTACGTACCAAGGTGCTGTTCTAAATGCTCCATAAAACTTCCCATATTGTCCCGTAAAGTCTTCGTGATGTAAATGCAACCATTCATATAATAGTAGTTTGTCTGCCAATACTTCTTTGTCATAAATAACATCAAACGGAATTTCAGCATACGTTAAAACCATGGTTACAGCATCATCCCAAGGCATTTTATCTTTTGGAGAATACACCGCTATTTTTGGCGCTTTTTCTAAAGTTACCGCATCTTGATTAGAAGATGGTGATGAAATTTCTTGCAATATCAATTGCGCTTTTGCATCCGAAATTATTTGATAAGAAACTCCACGTATTTTACATTCATTTTCTACAATCTTATTATTTTCTATTAAAAAAGCACCTCCATCATAATTTAATAACCATTTCGATTTTAAACTGGCTTCTAAAGAAAAATAAACAATTCCGTAGGCTTTTAAGTGGTTTTTCTGATTATCATGACTCATAGGCACATAAATGAATGATGCCCAAATTGAGTTTGAGATTAAGAGAAATATTAAGATTGTTAGGGATGTTTTCAAAAAAACTATCTATTTGCGTTATTAATTTTTTCAGGGTTTTGCCTTGTATCAAAAACATCAGTAATTAATATGCCTTCTTTTATAGGTCTATAAATAATTTTAAAATTTCCACTAATGAGATATTTATGGTTTTGATTTAAAACTTTTAAGGCGTTTTCTTCGGTTCCAGAATTAGGAAAATTTACTAACTGTTTTGTTGTAGAAAAAATATCTTTTTTTATATTATCAGCAATTATTTTATTCGCTTTCTTTTTGTAATAATAATGAATCTCTTTCAATATTATTTTAGCAAAATCAGACCAAATTATTTCCATTCTACCAATTTTTACTTTCCTTTTCTAAGTCTTCTTGAGTAGAATAGTTTCCTTTATTATAATCTAAATTAGCTTCTTCTGCTCTCAAAATTAGTTCTTCTTCAGTAAATATTGATAATTTAGAACCTTTCAATTCTAAAACAGATTCTTCTATCTTCTCAAACAGATTTTCATCTTTTAGAGAAACTAAATATTCTATTAAACTTAATTTTCTTGCTTGAATATTCATAAATAATTATTTGCTTTTCAAAGTTACGAAAATAAAAAGTAAATTTAAATCTAAAAATAAATATAAATAAATGATGTCTACTTTGAGTTAAAAAGAAGGAATAGAGTATGTTTAGTTAAGATTTGTTTCGTTTCTAAAAACTAAAATACACAATTGCTTTAAAGTAATTGTGTATTTTTATAATATTATAAATTCTTTATGTTTTAAAAAGGAACATCATCACTTCCAAAAGCATCTTTCGGGTCCACTCCTCCTTGTCCTGCAAAAGGATCTTCAGGGAAATCTGCATTCATAGATGATTGGAATTCACTACTAAATCCTTCTTCTAAATCTGAGAATTTTGCTAAATGTCCCGTAAATTTTAAACGGATATTTTCCAATCCACCATTTCTGTGTTTTGCAACAATAAATTCTCCTTGTCCCTCACATGGTGAATGATCATCATCATCCCACTCTGTCATTCCGTAGTATTCTGGACGGAAAATAAACGATACAATATCGGCATCTTGCTCAATTGCTCCAGATTCACGTAAATCAGACAATAAAGGTCTTTTAGATCCTCCACGCGTTTCTACCGCACGAGATAACTGAGAAAGTGCAATTACTGGTACTTCTAATTCTTTTGCTAAAGCCTTTAAGTTTCTAGAAATCATAGAGATTTCTTGTTCACGATTTCCATTAGATTTTCCACCGGCAGTCATCAATTGTAAATAATCAATTACAATAATTCTAACTCCGTGTTGAGATACCAATCTTCGTGCTTTTGCACGTAAATCAAATACAGAAAGAGACGGTGTATCATCAATAAAAATAGGCGCATCAGATAATTTCTTAACTTTTACGTTTAACTGTTCCCATTCGTGTGGTTCTAAGTTTCCTTTTCTTAATTTTTCTGATGTTAAGCCAGTTTCCGAAGAAATCATACGCGTAATCAACTGAACAGAAGACATCTCTAACGAGAATACGGCAACACCATGACCAAAATCAATAGCCATGTTTTTTGCCATAGAAATTACAAATGCCGTTTTTCCCATACCAGGACGTGCAGCAATAATCACTAAATCGGATGGTTGCCATCCAGAAGTTAAGGCGTCTAATTTGGTAAAACCAGTTGCCAAACCAGACATTCCTTCTTGGTTTCCAATTTCTTGAATTTTAGCCAAAGCTTGCTTTACTAAAGAACCTGCATCTTCAGAACTCTTTTTTAAATTCCCTTGGGTAACTTCAAAAAGTTTTGCCTCTGCATCATCTAATAAATCGAAAACATCCGTACTTTCATCGTAGGCATTTTCTATAATTTCACTAGAAATGGAAATTAATCTACGTTGAATAAATTTTTGAAGAATAATTCTAGCATGAAACTCAATGTGGGCAGAAGAAGCCACCTTTTGAGTTAAACGAATTAAAAAGAAATCACCACCAACAAATTCTAGTTTTCCATTCTTTTTTAACAAGTTAGATACTGTTAAAAGGTCAATTGGTTCAGAGTTTTGAAACAATTCGTAAATAGTTGCGTATATATCTTGGTGTTTCTGATCGTAAAAAGCATCGGCACTTAAAATGTCTATAACATCGTCAATACCTTTTTTATCAATCATCATTGCGCCAAGTACAGCTTCTTCTAACTCTACTGCCTGCGGCGGAATTTTCCCTTTCTCAAGTTGTACTAATCTTGATTTATCTATCTTTTTACCCGTAACAGGAGTCGTTTTTTCCATGGCTACAAATGTACTTTTTTAGGTTGAAATTGGTCTGTTAAACTTTGCTTTAATTTGTGAACATTTATTGTAAACAAAATTGTTATTATCTTGTTAATAACCAGTCAACTTCCAAAATGAAATGTTATTTTTACCAACAAGTTGAAAGTTTCAAAACAAGAATACCCTCTTTTTTGAATATATATAAACGCTTATTTAAGCCAAAATAGTATCCTTGAAAATTAATAAAAAACATTTAATACTTACAATTCTACTTCCAATTCAAATAATATCAATTCAATTGGCTGCAGAAAATGCTGCATTTATAGAAAAATACTATTCTAACGGAATCTACCCTCCTATTTCATCATTTTTTAGGATTATTTTAGGCTGGATTCCATTTTCTGTTGGTGATGTATTATTGGCTTTCGGACTCTTTATTTTTATTCGTTTTATAGTTAGATTGATAAAAGCCAGATTTAAAAACTTTATTTCCAAGATTATTCACTTTACAGCTGTTTTATCTGTCATCTATTTTTGTTTTTATCTCTTTTGGGGATTGAATTATTACCGAGAACCTTTGGCTAAAAACTTAAATTATCAACAAAACAAATACAGCACAGAACAACTTCAAAAAGTAACAGCACATGTTATTGAAAAGCTAAATGAATATCAATTAGAAATCACCAAAAACGATACCTTAAAGGTAGAAAATCCCTATTCTCAAAAAGAAATGTACACAATGGCCGTTTCTGGTTATGAAAATTTATCTAAAGATTTTTCGCAATTAAAATATCAACATAAATCTGTAAAAAGTTCTTTAATGAGTTTGTTACAATCCTATAATGGAACTGCAGGATATTTAAACCCGTTAACGGGAGAAGCACAAGTAAACGACAGACTTCCAAAAACTAGTTACCCAACTACAACCTGTCATGAAATGGCGCATCAAATTGGTTTTGCAGCCGAAAATGAGGCGAATTTTGTCGGTTTTTTAGCGGCAAATTATAATGATGATCTTTATTTTAAATATGCTAGTTATAGAATGGCTTTTGGGTATTGCATTTCCGAATTAAGAAAACGAGATAATTCTTTATCACAAGAAATTTGGAAAAGCGTTCACAAAGGAGTTTCTAAAGATTTTAATACGAGTTATGTCTTTTGGCAACAATATAAAAATCCGTTTGAACCACTAGTTAAAAAAGGATACAATGCCTATTTAAAAGCAAATAAACAAGACAAAGGTGTGCAGTCTTATAATTATGTGGTCGATTTATTTATCAGTTATTTTGATCGTAGTAATCAATTATAAAACTCTTAAAATTATGTTAAAATAACTTCTTTTAACATTTTACAAAATGGTTCTAATTATTTTAGAAACTTAATTCACTTTATACAACCTAACTTATATGAGAAAATTACTCTTATTTTTCTCCTTATTTGTAGCTTTTTCTATGCACTCGCAAGAATATTTCCCTACAAATACAGGTGTAAAATCAACATTTAACAAAACGGTCGCTTTTAAAAATGCTACTATTTATGTTACTCCTCAGAAAATTATAACAAAAGGAATTTTACTTATAAAAGAGGGTAAAGTTTTATCTGTAGGTAAATCTGTATCCATACCAAAAGGAACTGAAATTATCGATTTAGAAGGAAAAATAATCTATCCTTCATTTATAGATATGTATGCCAGTTTTGGAATTGAAAAGCCAAAAAAGAGTCCTTCTAGCAGAAGAAACGAAAAACCACAATATGATGCCACCAGAAAAGGTTTTTATTGGAACGATCATATTAGACCAGAAACCAAAGCTGAAAATTCTTTTAAATTCGATGACAAAAAAGCTACTGATTATTTAAAAGCTGGTTTTGGAGTTGTAAATACACATTTACAAGACGGAATTGTGCGAGGAAACGGAATGTTGGTTGCTTTAAACCCTAACTCCTCTGATGCGTATAGAATTTTAGAAAATTCGTCAGCTCAATATTTATCATTTAGTAAAAGTACTTTATCTAAACAAGCCTACCCTACTTCTAAAATGGGTGCTATGGCTTTATTGCGTCAAATGTATTTAGATGCAAAATGGTATGCAGATGGAAATGCTAAAAATAAAGACCAATCTTTAGAGGCTTTAAATGCAAATAAAAGTTTACTGCAAATTTTTGAAGCTGGCAGTTGGCTAGATATTTTAAGAGCAGATAAAATTGGTGACGAATTTAATATTCAATACACCATTTTAGGTGGCGGAGATGAATATGAAAGAATTGATGAAATTAAAAACACAAATGCTAGTTTAATTATTCCTATTAATTTTCAGGATGCCTATGATGTTAGCAATCCCTTAATTGCAAAACAAATTGCACTGGGTGATTTGCGTAGATGGAATCAGCAACCAACAAACTTAAGTGTATTAGCTAAAAACGGAATTAATTTTGCCCTAACTACACACAAATTAAAAAAGACAGACGACTTTCTAAAAAACTTACAGAAAGCTATTAAATATGGTTTAAACGAAGAAAAAGCATTAGAAGCTTTAACTACGATTCCTGCAAAATTATTAGGTAAAACAACTATTGGTAATTTAAATAAAGGAAGTTATGCTAACTTTATTATAACTTCTGGTGCTATTTTCGATAGCAAAACAACCATTTATGAAAACTGGGTTCAAGGTGATAAAAATGTTGTGAATGATATGGATATCAAAGATATTACAGGTGATTATACTATAAGCGTTAATGGCAAATATTATTCACTTATCATTACAGGTAAAGGAGCAAAACAAACAGGTGTTGTAAAAAAAGGAGATGAAAAATTAAAAGCTACCTTTTCTTTTAAAGACGGACGGATTCACCTAACAATTAACGATGAAGGTTACACAAGGTTGATTGGTCAAATTATTAATGCATCTAATGTAATGCAGGGAACTGCTTATGATGAGGCTGGGAATGAATCTGGTTGGTCGGCATCAAAAACATTTAAAAAAGAAGCTAAAAATAAAGAGCCTAAGAAAAAGAAAGAGGATTTAACTATTTTACCCATTAGTTATCCGAATATAGGTTTTGGTAATTTTAGCTTACCAAAACAAGAAACGATCTTAATCAAAAATGCCACCGTTTGGACTTCTGAAAACGATGGGATTTTAGAAAATACAGATATTTTAATTAAAGAAGGAAAGATTGCTGAAATTGGTAAAAACTTAAAGTCTAGAGCCGCAAAAACAATTGATGGAACCGGTAAATACGTAACCGCAGGTATTATAGATGAACATTCACACATTGCTACATCTGCTGTAAACGAAGCTGGTCATAATTCTACTGCAGAAGTTTCTATAGAAGATGTTGTAAATCCTAATGACATTAATATTTATAGAAATTTAGCAGGTGGCGTTACCTCTATTCAGATTTTACATGGTTCTGCAAATCCAATTGGTGGGCGCTCTGCAATTATCAAACTAAAATGGGGAGAAAATGTTGAAGGACTAATTTATAAAAATTCTCCTAAATTTATAAAATTTGCGTTAGGAGAAAATGTAAAACAATCTAATTGGGGAGAAAGTAATACTATCCGATTTCCGCAAACTAGAATGGGAACAGAACAAGTTTTTATAGATTATTTTCAAAGAGCAAAAGAATATGATGCTTTAAAGAAAAGCGGAAAACCGTATCGAAAAGATATAGAAATGGAAACTTTAGCCGAAATTCTTAATAAAGAACGTTTTATTTCTTGTCATTCTTATGTGCAATCAGAAATTAATATGTTGATGAAAGTTGCAGAGAAATTCAATTTTAATATAAATACTTTCACACATATTTTAGAGGGTTATAAAGTTGCCGATAAAATGAAGGAACACGGTGTTGGTGCTTCTACTTTTTCTGATTGGTGGGCGTATAAATATGAAGTTTTAGATGCCATACCTTATAATGCGGCTATTATGCACAACCAAGGAATTACCGTTGCAATTAATTCTGATGACAGAGAAATGTCTAGAAGATTGAATCAAGAAGCTGCAAAAACAATTAAATATGGTGGAATGTCTGAATTAGAAGCTTGGAAAATGGTAACCATTAATCCTGCAAAATTATTGCATTTAGACAACAGAACAGGATCTATTAAAATAGGTAAAGATGGAGATGTGGTTGTATGGAGTGCTAATCCTTTATCTATTTACGCGAAAGCGGAAAAAACAATTATAGACGGAGTAATTTATTTTGATATTGAAAAAGATGTAGAGAAAAGAAAATCTATAAAAGAAGAGAAAAGTAAATTATTAAAAATGATGCTTTCAGAAAAAATGAAAGGTGGAAAAACTGTGATGCCTAAGAAAAAAAGCAATCAGAACTTTCATTGCGATACCCTATAATCATTTAAAAAATAGACAAAATGAAAAAACAATATATATTTAGTTTGATGTGTTTCTTATGCTGTTTAGGAAACATTACCGCACAACAAACACCTGCACCAAAGCAAACCACTGCTTTTTCTATTGAAGGAGCAACCGCACATTTAGGAAATGGAAAAGTAATTGAAAATTCACTAATCATGTTCGAAAATGGAAAAATTGCTTTTGTAGGTTCTGCAATGATGCGAATTGCAAGAATGGGTACCATTATAAATGCAACCGGAAAACATATTTATCCGGGGTTTATTGCCGCTAATTCCTCTTTAGGTTTGGTAGAAATAGATGCTGTAAGAGCTACAGATGATGAAGACGAAGTAGGTTCTATGCTACCACATATTAGAAGTTTAATTGCCTATAATGCAGAGAGTAAGGTAACAGAATCTATGAGGCCAAATGGTGTTTTTATGGGACAAATAACTCCTCGAGGTGGCACCATTTCAGGAACTTCATCTATTGTGCAATTTGATGCCTGGAACTGGGAAGACGCTGTTCTTAAAAAAGATGATGCCGTTCATATTAATTGGCCTTCTAGTTTAACTCGGGGTCGTTATTGGATGGGCGAAGATCCTGCTTTAAAGGAAGATGATAAATATGCAGAAAAAATTGCTAAGATTTCTACTTTCTTTTTAGATGCTAAAAATTATTTAAATAGTAACTCTTCTATAGAAAACCTTCCTTTTAGAGCTACAAAAGGACTATTTAATGGTACTCAAAAGGTTTTTATACATGTAAATGGTGAAAAAGAAATTACAGATGCCATTCAATCTTTTAAAAAATTAGGAATTAAAAACATGGTATTAGTGCATGCAAAAGGTGCAGAAAATGTAGCCAATTTATTGCTTCAAAACAAGATTCCGGTTGTTATAGAAAGAGCTCATAGAGTTCCAGATGCTGAAGATGATGATTACGACTTGCCGTATAGAAATGCTAAGATTTTAATTGATAAAGGTATTACAGTAGGTTTAGGTATGGAAGGACAAATGGAACGTATGAATACTAGAAATTTACCTTTTTATGCAGGAACCTATGCTGCTTATGGGATTGATAAGGAAGAAGCCTTAAAAATGATTACTTCTAATAATGCTAAAATATTAGGAATTGATGATTTAGTAGGTACCTTAGAAGTTGGTAAAGATGCTACACTATTTGTTTCTAAAGGTGATGCTTTAGATATGAGAGGTAACATTCTAACGGATGCTTTTATACAAGGAAGAAAAATTAGCTTAGAAACACATCAAACAAAACTTTGGAAACGTTACACTAATAAATACAAAACGAAATAACGTTATAAAAAAGGTTGTCTAAAAAAGAAGAATTTTGTCAATCTGAATTTATTTCAGATTCTTATAAAGATAGATTTTCGGTAAGTTCAAATACTGAAACAAGAATGTGGCAAGATATAATTCTTTAAAGACAACCTTTTTTAATTCTTTTATAGTCTAAGGTAATCTTAGAATAGTTTTTTCTAAAGAATTGTAACAAAAAAAAGCCCATCAATTAATTGATGGGCTTTTATAAAACTTTAAGTATATTTCTTAGATAACTTTTACGTTAACTGCGTTTAAACCTTTGTTTCCTTCTTGTAAGTCGAATTCAACTTCGTCACCTTCTCTAATTTCATCAATTAAACCAGAAACGTGTACAAAATGATCTTTGCTTACTCCTTCTTCAGTAATAAAACCAAATCCTTTTGTTTCGTTGAAAAACTTTACTGTACCTTTACTCATAATAATGTTGTTAAATTTATAATACTAATTATATTGCAAAGATGGTTCCATTTTTCTGATATACAACCTTATAATTGAATTCTTTTTTATTTTTTATTTTATTTATCATTTTACTCAACAAAACCTATCTATAAAATACAGTCTTTAAAAGCAATACTTACACTATTATCTTCTCAAAATAAATTCCTAAGAAAGTATCTACCTTATCTTTTATAGTATTAATGGAATGTTTTTCTTTCCTGTAAATTGTTACATTTTCTTCTACTCTATTTCTACTGATACTTTCTTGAACTTCAACAATACGTACTCCGTTGATATTTTCTAACAAATTTTTTAATCCAACATCAAACGAAGTATCACTTAAATATATTTTTAAGGTTTGTTCTTTTGGTGAATTTCTAATTTCAGTTCTAAATGCTAACATAATTATAAGTTTTAAGTGGTTCATAAATAATGTTACAAGAAAGTAACTTTTCTAAGTTACTGATTTTGTTTCATATGAACAAAAAAAACGAACAAAATGAACTATAAAAAAAGGAATACTTATGATTTTAGACCATTAGTATTCCTTTTAAAATTTTATTCTTACCTTAAAATAAGGTACTTTAAAATGCTACCAATCTATTGGAAAATAATCTTTTAAGAATTTACCCGACCAATGTTTTCCTGTATTAATTCCGTCAATTAAAGGATCCATAACTCTTGCGGCACCATCTACAATATCTAATGGTGGCTGAAAATCGTGCGTTTCTACTTTATGCTTAGATAATTCTGCAGGATCTTCATCTGTAACCCAACCTGTATCAACTGCGTTCATATAAATACCTTTCTTGGCAAATGTAGATGCAGAAGTATGCGTTAACATATTTAAGGCCGCTTTTGCCATATTTGTATGCGGATGTCTGTCGACCTTTTTAAATCGATGGAACTTCCCTTCCATCGCAGTTACATTGATAATGTGTTTTTTACCCGTATTTTCTTTCATCATTAAATTAGACAAACGATTACACAATACAAACGGAGCCACAGCATTTACCAACTGTACTTCCACCATTTCTGTAGTTTCTATTTCTCCTAATTTTAAACGCCAACTGTTGGTTTTTCTTAAATCTACTTGTTGTAAATCTGCATCTAATTCGCCTTCCGGAAAAACTTCTGCCGTTTGTAATGAATTATCAAAACTATACGGAATTTGAGATAATTCAGCAGAGTTTCTTAAGCCTATTCCTGGTTCTGGTCCGTGCCAAGTAACTGGCAACACATTATTTTTATCGGTTTTAGCAGTAGATACACTTAAGCTAGACAATTCTTCTAAACAACCTTCATGATCCTGTAATAACCTTTGTGCTAACTTTGGTAATTGATCTATCGGTTTCTTTTCGTTTTCCATTAAATGGTGATAAAAACCAGACGGACGTCTTACAGTTTGCGCTGCATTATTAATTAAAATATCTAATCGATCGTATTTTTGTTCTATATAATTACAGAAAATCTCTACACTTGGTATGTGTCTTAAATCTAAGCCGTGAATATGCAAACGATGACTCCAATCTTTATAATCTTCTTCTTTAGCAAAACGAATCGCTGAATCTGCAGGAAAACGAGTTGTTGCCACAACGGTTGCTCCAGAACGTAAACACATTAACGTAATATGATATCCGATTTTTAATCGAGAACCTGTAATAACAGCTACTTGACCTTTTAAATCTGTTGTTTGAAAACGTTTTGCGTAATTTAAATCGCCACATTCTGTACACATCGTATCGTAAAAATGATGCAACTTGGTAAAAACCTTTTTACAGACATAACAATTTCTAGGCGATTCTAATTCTGGTGTATCTTCATTTAATTCTGCTGCTCCTAATAATTTTGGTGCAACAAATAATGCTGCTTCTCTTGCAGAACGTATTCCGGTAGATTTTCTAGCGTGTTTATCGCTTTCAATCATTTTACGTTTTGCTGCTTTTTTAGCGTCTTTACGTCTGCGCTGAAATTCATCACGATTAGGACGAGACAATTCGCCAGCAACTTTAAAAAGTGCGACTCTTTGCTCCTCTGGCAATTCAAAAAGTTGATTCGTGTCTTCCAATAACTTTTGAAGGGTATTGATACACGAACTTACCTCTGTATTTAATTCTTTATTACTCATATTCTTACACTTCGTAAATACGTACTTTTTTCTTTTTTAAACGAGAGTTGTTTAGTTTCTCTATCAATTCTTCTGTTAATGTTGATGGAACTGCCACAAAAGCACAATCTTGTTTCAACTCTATTGCACCTAATTGATCTTTGCTTAATTTTCCTTGTTTTATAAACAAACCAGCAATATCTCCTTTAGAAATTTTATCTTTTCTACCTCCAGATATAAATAAAGTTTCCCAAAAAATAGGACTTCTTTCTGCTTGTTTAGAAATATCTTGTACATCAGCATTTTTAATGAAATCTGGTAAACGCTCGTCTTTCCATTTTAAAACAAAGGCTGTTCCTTCTGCAGAAACTCTTGCTGTACGTCCATTTCTATGTGTAAATTCTTCTACGGCTTGTGGTAATTCATAATGAATGATGAAACTCATTTCTGGCACATCAATACCTCTTGCGGCTAAATCTGTAGCTATTAATAATTGATTGGTTCCGTTTCTAAATTTAATCAAAGAACGTTCTCTATCTTTTTGTTCCATTCCTCCACTAAAACAACCATGTTTTATGTTCTTGCTCTCTAAAAATGTACTTACATTATTTATAGAATCCTTTAAATTACAAAAAACAATTCCTTGTTTATTCCCTAAATGATTTAGTAAATGTAATAAGGTATTCAGTTTATTTTTAGCCGGAGAAACTACTGTTCTTACTTGTAATTTAGATGTTACCGCTTTTAAATAATTAATTGTATTTGGTTTACTTAAACCTACAAAGTCAGGAATATCAACTCCTTGTGTTGCAGAAGTTAATATGCGTTTATTTAAAGATAATTGATTGATAATATTACGCATTTCATATTCAAAACCGACCTCTAAAGACTTATCAAATTCATCTAAAATTAACGTTTTAATATGGTCTTTAGAAAAACGATCGTTTGCAAAATGATCGGATATTCTACCAGGTGTTCCTATTAAAATTGCAGGAATATGTTTTAATTCTATCTTATCTTTAGACATCGGTCTACCACCATACACCGCATTAACTTTAAAACCAGAACCCATAGAACGAATTACCTGTTCTATTTGAATAGCCAATTCCCTAGAAGGAACTAAAATTAATGCTTGTACTTCTTCTAAATTTGGATCTAAAAATTCTAATAAAGGTAAAGAAAAAGCTAATGTTTTCCCTGTTCCAGTTGGAGAAAGTAAGATTACATTATCATTTTTGTTAATGGTAGCAATCGCTTCTTTTTGCATTTGATTTAACTCTTCAATCTGCAATTTTGCTAATATATCTTGTTGACTTTTAATGTTATTTGCCATACTTATTTCTTTTTTTTGTAAATGGTATCATTTACTTTTTTAATGATGTCTGGTTGAATAAAATTAAGAACTAACTTAAATATTTATAACTACCATTGACAGTTTATATAATTTACTGTTTACAAAAATCACCAAATAGATACATAGCTCACATAGTCTATGTTTTCTATGTTCCTATGTGGTAAATAATATTGTTTATTTCTTTTTCTTCTTTTTAATTACCGCTGTTTTTATCTTTGCACTAGCTGTCTGCGCTAAATAATTGGATAAAACTTTATCAACCAATTCTTCTTTGGTTAAATGATGAAAAATTGTTTTAATCTCTGCTTTTAAATCTTCTGAAATAGCACGATTTGGTTTTGTCTTAAATACTTTTTTAGCCCACAGAATGGTATTATTGTCTTCTATACTTTGTGCATCTGCTTTTTTGTATTCTTTAAAAACTAAGCCTAAATCTTCTTCAAATTCAGGGATTTCATCTAATTCTTCTGGTTGTATCACACTTAAAGAAAGTCCGGTTGCTCCTGCCCTAGCAGTACGTCCGCTTCTATGCACATACGTATCATACCTGTCTGGTAAATGGTAATTTACTACGTAAGATATTTCTTTAACATCAATACCACGAGCAGCCAAATCTGTTGCCACTAAAATATCGATATTTCCTTCTCTAAATTGTCCCATTACACGATCACGAATCCCTTGGGTTAAACTCCCGTGTAAAGCACCTGATGAAAATTTATTGATTGCTAAATTTTTGGCTAATTTATTAACGGCAGCTTTCGTTTTACAGAAAATAATTCCGCGTTCTCCTTCTTTAGTCGATAAAAAATGCATTAAAACATTCAATTTTTCGATGGGTTCTACCACTACATATTGATGATCGATTCCTTTATGTCCAACAGAATCCATATCCGTTTCTATATGCTCTACGTGTTTAGACATATAGTTTTGTATCAATTGCTTGATGGTTCCTGGCATCGTTGCGGTAAACAACAATGTTCTTCTAACATTCGGAATTTCTTTTATAATAGCATCTACTTCTTCCTTTAAAGCGCTTACCATTTCATCCGCTTCATCTAAAACAAAATAGTTAATTTTTGTAATATCAATCGCTTCACGTTTCATTAAATCTACCAAACGTCCTGGAGTTGCAACTACAATACTAGGATTCTTTTTAATCGCTTCAATCTGTGGTTTTATTGGGATTCCACCGCAAATAGATATTATTTTTTCCTTTTGTTCATCCGAAGAAAAAGAAAGTAAATTGTCATATATCTGATGACCTAATTCTCTAGTAGGAGCTAAAATTAAAACTTGAATATGTGTTTCGTCAGCCTTAATTTTTTGTAATAAAGGCAAACCAAAAGCAGCTGTTTTTCCTGTTCCAGTTTTTGCCAAAACCACCATATCTTTCTTTTTATGTAAGATAAAAGGAATGGTTTTTTCTTGAACCGCAGTAGGAACTGTAATTTCTAATTTTGCTAAACGTGCTTCTAATTCTTTATGAATTCCTAAAGATGAAAAGGTTTTTGACATTAAATATATTTTTTGCAAAGGTAGCAATATCGTTTTTGTTAATTAAAGAAATTATGGCTCGTGAATTTAAAATATTTTCATTGAAAATAAAATGATTAGAATAGTCCAAAATAAGCTTAAAATCGGCTTTTTGAATCCGTATATTTGTATTCTAAATTTATAGGAAAACCTTTTGAAACAAATAAAAGCATACTTAGAACAAATAGCCACCATATCTCAAGAAGATTGGGACTTTTTTACGTCTAAATTGCAACCTCGTGTTATTAAAAAGAAAACTGTTTTCTTAAAATTAAATGAAATCGAGAATCATATTTCTTTTATAGAATCTGGTGTGGTGCGTTTATATATACCGAAAGAAAATCCTGAGAAAGAAATCACCTTTGGTTTTAGCTTTAAAAATCAATTTATAAGTGCGTACGATTCTTTTTTAACCAGAAAACCTTCTGCTTATGAATTACAAGCGCTTACAGAAACCACTATTTTAAGTGTATCGTACACAGATTTACAAGAAATTTATAGAAAAACACAAATTGGCAATCTAATTGGAAGGTTAACGGCAGAACGCCTTTTTTTAATCAAATCTAGCAGAGAACAAAACTTACTAAACCTTACAGCAGAAGAACGTTATCTTAAATTATTTAAAGAACGACCAGAGCTTTTAAAAGAAATTCCGTTAAAATATATTAGTTCGTATATTGGTGTAACCGCACAAGCTTTAAGCCGAATTAGAAAGCGTATTTAATAATATCCTTGTTATCAAAAAGATTGGATTTGTTTCTTTATTTTTAAACCGAAGCGGTCTTTATTTTATTGATTTAGGTTCATTGTTTCACTTGTAATTGCTCGCTATCTTTGTAAAAAATATAAGTATGGCAGTAGTTATTTTTATTATAGTGCTTTGGTATGGAGGTTTGTTTTTTCAATCTTTCTTTTTACATCGTTATGCAGCACATCAAGTTTTTACCATGTCTAAAACCATGGAAAAAATCACCTTTATTTTAACTTGGGTTTTTCAAGGTTCTAGTTATTTAAGTGCGTATGGATACGGAATTATGCACAGAATGCATCATGCATATACAGATACAGAAAAAGATCCACACTCTCCTTCTTACGATGCAAATATGTTTGCTATGATGTGGAAAACAAAAACTATTTATCAAGATATTAACGAGCAACGCATTGCTATTGATGACCGTTTTACTAAAAATGTACCACAATGGAAATCTTTTGATTCTTTTGCTGGCTCTCGTTTTTCTCGTCTACTTTGGATTGCTTTTTACATTTTATTCTTTGTCTTTTTTGTAACTGCTTGGTGGCAATGGTTGTTATTACCAATCGCTTTTTTAATGGCACCAATTCATGGTGTAATTATCAACTGGTTCGGACATATTTACGGTTATGTAAACTTCAAAATGAAAAATACAAGTAAGAATCTTTTTCTTTTCGATTTTTTAATGATGGGAGAAGGTTATCATAACAATCATCATAAACATGCTAGCAGCCCAAACTTTGGTGTAAAATGGCATGAAGTTGATATGACGTATCTAATTATAAAAGTTTTAAACTTTTTAGGACTTATTAAATTAAAAGCTATTAAGATTAAAAATTAATTGATTTGTAAAATATTATTTTACAGAAATTAAAAATATTTATCTTGTATTAAGATTAAAATTATTTTAGGTTTCTAGAATCCATTTAAATTAGAAAATACGATTTAAAAACACCCTTTCATTAGTGGTGTTTTTTTCATTATTAGTATCTTTGTTAGTAATAAAATCCCCAATATTAATTTAGTTTTCTATCTCTAAAATGAAAAATTACAAACCAAAAAAAAGATTACCTGCACAAGCCTACATAGACGGAGTTTTAAAAGGTGATAGAGTAATTCTATCTAGAGCAATTACTATAATTGAAAGTAATTTAGAAGGCGATAAAATATTAGCAAAAGAAATTGTACAACAAATATTACCAAATTCAGGTAAATCTATTCGTATTGGTATTACAGGAGTTCCGGGTGTTGGTAAAAGTACTTTTATAGAAGTTTTCGGATTGCATTTGGTAAAGCTTGGTCATAAAGTTGCCATATTATCTATAGACCCAAGTAGTCAGCGTTCTAGAGGAAGTATTTTGGGGGATAAAACTAGAATGGAAGATTTAGCCCATTTAGAAGAAGCCTACATAAGACCTTCCGCCTCTGGCGATACTCTAGGTGGTGTTTCTAATAAAACGGGTGAAACTATGTTGCTTTGTGAAGCCGCTGGTTACGATGTTATTTTAATTGAAACCGTTGGTGTTGGTCAGTCTGAAACTGCTGTACACGGCATGACTGATTTCTTTTTACTTTTAATGCTTGCTGGTGCCGGTGATGAGTTGCAAGGAATTAAAAAAGGAATCATGGAAATGGCAGATATGGTGGTCATTAATAAAGCAGATGGCGATAATATAACCATGAGTAGAATAGCAAAACGTCAATATCAAAATGCCTTACATATTTTTCCTCTAGCCGATTCTGGTTGGAGTCCTGTGGTAAGTACCGCTTCTGCGATAAAAGGGACTGGAATAGACAATGTTTGGGATGAAGTTTTAAACTTTAAAAAGTTAGTTGATGAGAATGGGTATTTCATAAAAAACAGAAACCATCAACAAATAAAATGGATGTATAACAATATTAATGAAGAATTGAAACATTTATTTTATGGTTCTAAAAATATTAAAAGTGAACTCTCTACATTAGAAAAAGATATTGTTACTGCTAAAATTTCTCCGGTAAAAGCAGCGCAACAAATTATAGAAGAATTTAAAAACTCTTTTAAAAATAGCTAAAAATTCATGAACCTTTAAAAATTGTAAAATGATATTTGATAATTATTTTGACAGACAATTTGAACTAAGGTATTTTGAAATGAATAAATTAGGGTCGGCAACACCAACAATAATGCTGGCTTTGTTAGAAGAAACTGCTGCAGATCATACTCATTCTATAGGATATAATTTATTTGATCTTTTAGATGAAAATATTGGTTGGATTTTAGTTTCCGGTAAATTACAAATGGATCGCTATCCTAGTTACAAAGAAAAAATCACCATTAGAACCTGGTTATCAAGCTACTCTTCTATTAAAGGCTATCGAGAAAATATTATTTTTGATGAACACCATAACATCATAGGTCGCGCTAAAGGTTTGTGGGTGTTTTTTGATATTGAAAAAAGAAGACCAATTCCTATTTTTAATGAAATTAAAGAAAAGTGGTCTTACTTTAATAAAGAAGCAATTTATACTGATATCAAGAAAAAAATTGAGCCCTTAGATTTTGCTGATTATACGAATCACTTTAGAGTGAATCGGTACGATACGGATATGAATAAACACGTAAATAATATCAGATATTTACAATGGGTTATTGAATCGATTCCGGAGGATATTACAGATAATTACTTTTTACATGAAATTGATGGTCGTTTTATTACTGAAGCCCAATATGGAGATACCGTTTTATCTTTAACAAAAGAACTGGAAACAAAGAATTCTTTTGCACATACTATAAAAATTGAAGGGAGTAATAGAGTTTGTGCCTCCGCCAAAACTATTTGGAAAGCGTATTAAATCTAATACATTTATAATTCTCGAAAACGCTCAGATTGACACAATTATTTTTTAGTTATTCTTTCTCTAATATCTGTCTTCCATATTAGTTATTGTTGATTCTTGAATAGGAGTTTCAATACTAAAATAACGGCTAAATTTCTTTTGAATTTATCCAAACTGATAATTAAAATTAGCGAACCTATTTCGAATTATACATACTTAACTTAAAAAGTAACATAAACTTAACTTAGCTATGTTTTAATAATATAAAGCTCCCTTGGGAGATACCTAAACTAAACCTATAACAATACTAAAATAGTTGTATTAATAAATAGATAGTCTTTTTTCTTTATTGTATTTTAATCATTCCAATGCTTATTCACAATAGCCTGAATCTCTGAGTAATCCTTATCGGTTTCATTTAATTCAATTCTTTGCTCTTTTAATTCTTCCTTAAGTTTAGCAATGATTTCTTTGTACTTAGGATCATTGTAGCGGTTGTGCAATTCTTCAGGATCATTTTTAAGGTCATAAAATTCCCAAGTATGTGGAGTTTCTTTATCAACGCCCACATAACTTTTTGCCCAATAGTGTTTCGAAAATTCAGATTCAGGTAAGTAGTGTTTTCCATAATAGAAAATAAGCTTATAATCATTAGATCTTACTCCAAAGTGAGCAGGAACATAGTGGTGAATAATATGCATCCAATATCTATAATAGGTTGTAGTTCTCCAATCTTCTTCCTCTTTTTCTTGAAGGGTATTAATGAAACTTTTCCCTTGCATGTAATCAGGTGTTTTCCCTCCTGCCAATTCAATCATAGTTGGCGCAAAATCTGTATTGTTTATTAAAAGGTCAGAAACACGTTTTGGTTTTATCATTTTTGGGTAGTGCATAATATATGGCATGCGCATAGATTCCTCATACATCCAACGTTTATCTTGTAAATCATGTTCCCCCAACATCATCCCTTGATCTCCAGTATAAATAATAACGGTATTTTCCCAAAGTCCTTCTGCTTTTAAGTAATCTACTAAACGGCCAATATTGTCGTCAACACCTTTTACACAACGCAAATACATTTTCATATAATTTTGATACGCCACATGAGCAGATTCTTGTCCTTGTAACGAGTCTTTATGAAATTCGTGATTGTAATTTCTGTTCTTATTTCTATCGGAAATAGAGGCGCCAATATAACTTCTAAGCGAATCGTTAGCTCCTCGTGTTCCTTCAGAGCCCCAGTTTGGTTGATAATATAAACTAGAAGGTTCAGGGATTTCAGTATTTGCCAAAAAGTCTTCGTATCGAGGTGCATATTCAAAATACGCATGCGGTGCTTTAAAGTGATGCATTATAAAAAATGGCTTTGTTGTATCGCGATCTTTTAGATAATCGATTACCAAACCTGTAATAACGTCACTAGAATGTCCTTCGCTTTTTACTTCATTATTTGGCCACTCCCCTTTCCCTTTTTCCAAAAATGAAGGGTTAAAATACTTTCCTTGGCTTGGTAATACTTTGTAATAATCAAAATTTACAGGCTCCGTTTTTAAGTGCCATTTACCAAAAACAGCAGTACTATAACCTATTTTTTTTAGTTCAATAGGAAGATATTGTTTGTCTGTATCTAATTTGTCATCTAAGTCGAGAACACCATTTGTCTGTGGATATTGACCTGTAATTATTGAGGCTCTACTTGGTGTACAAATAGAATTATTACAAAATGCATTATCAAATCGAATACCTTGATTTGCTAAATTATCGATATTTGGTGTTAAATCTAAACCTGAAAGCCTTCCGGCGTATGCCCCAATAGCATTGGTAGCATGATCATCAGACATGATGAAAATAATATTTGGTTGTTTTTTCTGAGCAAAAACACTAATACTGAAACATAGTACTACAATAACTTTTATAAACTTCATTTTACTTGTATTTTAATCGTTATTAAATTGTAATCGACAATCTAGAGTAGATTCATCAATATTTTTTTATTGAATTGCTATTTGAATTTTATTACTTAGAATTCCTTTTATAGAAGCTGTTATTGTTGCAGTTCCTATTTTATCGGTAGATCTTATAATTGCTAGAGCTGGGTAAAATCAGAAAATCAATTACCAAATTTTCACGATTACAACGTTTCAACTTGGAAAGATGATTACGGTCCAGAAGTTGCACGTACGTATATGTATTCAAATATTGAATATTTGTATCCATTCGGATATGGTTTAAGTTACACTCAATTTGAAATTCAGGATATTAAATTAGATAAAAATCGTTTGGAAGCAATGGGCGATGTACTTGTTACAGCTAAAGTTACCAATATTGGAGATAGAGACGGTGATGAAATTGTGCAAGTATATGTACGTGATAAAGAAGCTAGCCATATAGTTCCAAAGAAAGCATTAAAAGGCTTTAAGCGTATTCATATTCCGTCAGGAGAAAGTAAAACGGTTACAATTAAGCTGCCTTATGAAGCCTTTTCTCATTACGATACAAGCTTGAAAGCGTTTAAAGTAGAAGCGGGTGATTTCGAAATAATGATCGGACAGTCGAGCGAAAAAATTGTAGGTAGTAAAACCATTGCAGTTGCGGAAGGTGTAATTCCAAAAATTCGAGTGGGACAAAAGAGTGGTTATTTTAATGCTGAGGATGAAAATCGAACAAAAAAATGGGATTACTTATATGAAAAAGGTGCTTTAGAAGATGTGAAAACAAATCAGCTTGAAGATGCTTCATCTAAATATATAAGTTATGAAATTTTATTTATTGATCCAGGTGTATATGTTAACACTTGGGATGCTGAATTGTCATTTAAATCTACATCGAAGAATGCTGTATTGGAGGCTTCAATGCAGGGTGTTAAAATAAGCACCTACAAAGTGGGTAATAAAAAAACACAGTCAATTAAAATCCCTATTCCGCCAGAATACGGAAAACCAGTTAAACTGAAGCTAAAAACGTTAAAAGGAAAAATTGAACATGAGTCGATAAAAATTTTCCCTCCAGGAGGTAAAAACCCTTTTGTAATAACTAAGGTTATTGAAAATTAAAAATTAAAACAAAACCGAGCCATTAGCTCGGTTTTGTTTTTTAGTAACTCAAATTGCTTCATCTTCCTTTTAAAAATATTCCGAAGAACAGCTAACTCTTTTTTTTGTATTTCAAATCTGTTCTTGATGCGAAATATAATGTGTTTGGGCTTTCAATAAAAAGTAGGACAATTTTTCTAAGACCTATGCTACAAATTTTAAGTTATTAAATTCTTGTTCCATTTCAATTGGAATTTTATAATCCAAAGAAGAATGTAATCGTTTTCTATTGTACCAAATTTCTATATATTCAAATTTGGATGATTTGGACTGTAAAACCCCAATACTTTTACAGTATTGGGATTTTCAATATGAATAAATAAACAGCTTATTTTCGAAAACTGTTATTTTACAATTTTCCCATTCAAATAAATACCTGTTTCCATCTCTGTTTTTTGCACAATCCCCTCCCCTGCAAAGCAACAACGTAGTGCTTGCGCTGCAAACTGATTTGCCAAATTTTCATCAGCATCACTTTTAACCAAGATTCGAGTTACTACATCAGTCATCTCTCCGGACATAGTTGGTGTCATAAAATTGTTTTCTCGGTAATTAAACTGATGCTCAACAGCAAAATCATCAATTTTAACGCCTTTTTTCTGGAAGTACATCATATTCGGAGTCAATTGACTCATTAAACAAAATGAGGTTCCTAACGTAAAATACTCTCTTGAAGTAGGTGCTGCATTTACACCTTTGTAACCGCGGCTATCATCAGCATATAGTTCCCATGTTTCGTAGTGTGCAGTTAACGATTTTGCTCTTAATCTATGTAAATATGGGCGCTCTGCATCGTGTGCAGATTCTGCAATACCAACTTCAGAAAAACGCATTTCTTTTGGAAAATTATTCATATCCATATCAAGATCTTCTGTTACTTTTATTGTTTGTAATTGTAACGCTGGAGTTGTATTTGTAATAGTACGACCATTATCTACAGAAACTGGCGAAGAAATTTGTCCTGGCTTAGCTGCTTTTCCGTCCCAATCATCGCCATTAATAATAAAAGCTGCGTCAATAGCTGTCTTGTTAGCCAATGATTCTCCAATAGACCAGGCTCTAATAGACATTTTCTTTAGCTCTTTAATTTTTTCTATTGGTTCGTCACTTTTTATAATAATATTGGTGACTACTTTGTCAGTATATCCCGACCATTTATCAGTCATAATATCGCTCCATCTAAAAAAGAATTCTGTTTCTACTTTTACATCTTCTACGTCTAAGCCCATTATCTGTATACTTCTTTCAACTTGGGTTAATAAGTCTGAAGCTGCGCCAGCCGTAAAATATGTTAATGGATTTGGTGCACTCTGAGGATTACCACCTTCATCACTTGTCATTTGCCATGCGCTAAAATCTGCTTCACCTACAGTTGTTACTACACCCTTTTTTAAGAAGGGCTTTTCTTTATTCAAAACTCTTTTTGCCGAAGTCACAACATTCTCGCTAATAGCACCATTTACAGGTGTTGCTTTTGTAGGATAAAATGTTGTAGGTTGGTTAAAATTATCTACTCTTTTTACTACTGAATAATTTTCTTGTGCATAATTTGTTCCAACACCAGTTAAAAGAACAGTTAACATTACAATTGATTTTACATTTTTACTTGTTTTCATTTTTATGTTTTTTAAATTAAAATATTTATTTTTTAACTTTTGAAATATGATACTACAAAGGTGCAATGAAAACAAACCAATGGAAAGGTTAATAAAAGAGACGCTATGGTAAATGTATAACCTCGCTTAAATTTCATTATAAAAAGTTAGGGAGTATATCTTTTTATGAATTGATAAAAAAGGCTATCTAAAATGATGTTTTTAGATAGCCTTATTATGATGTTTTTATAAATAAAGACAACTATATTTAAAGAAAAAAAGTATAAATTTTCCAATTAAATTAACTTACACTTATCTTTTTAACTGTTAAATTTAAATGATAATACGAGATTATACCAACTATAATATTTGCAATAAATCCAGCCCAAAACACACCGTTAATTCCAAACATTTTTGCTCCTACCCAAGCTAATGGCGCATACAAAACGACCATTCTAATTAAAGAAAAAACCGCTGACGGATAGGGTTTATTAATGCCATTATAACTTGAAGTACTTAAGATAACCACACCCTGCAATCCATAACTTGCGCCAATTATATAAAAATATTTTTCAGTAATTTCAATAACTTCTACATTATCTGTAAAAACTGAAGCAATACTACTACCAAAAAGTACTAAAAGACCAAAAACGACACCTCCCCAAATTAAAGAAAATATCATGGCGTAATTGAGAGATGTAAAAATTCTTTGAAATTTATGTTTACTTATGTTTTGACCAACAAAAATAATTAATACAGAACCAAGTGACATAATAACCATAAGCGCAAACATTTCAACTCTAGAAGCAACACCAAATGCTGCAACTGCTTCTTTGCCATAACTTGAAATAATTTTTGTTATAAAGCCAATTGAAATTGGTGTAATAAGTAAACTTATAGATGCTGGAATTGCCACATAAATTAATGCTTTCCAAGTAGCTTTAATATCCTTAAATTCACCTAAATGAAAGGTTAACAAATTTTCTCTTTTAATTAAAACAATAAGTATAAATATCAAACTTATACTTCTAGAAATTACGGTTGCTAATGCTGCTCCTTCAATTCCCATTTTTGGAAATGGTCCGTAACCAAAAATAAGTAAAGGATCTAATATACCATTTACCACCCCTGAAGTAATCATTAACAACCCTGGTAAACGTGTATCTCCAGTAGCTCTCACAATATTATTACCAATCATAGGTATTGTAACAAACGGAACACCTAAAAACCAAATGGTCATATAATCAACAATGTAAGGCATAATTTCTGGTCCTGCCCCTAAAGCTTTAAATATGGGTTCAATGGTATTTAAACCAACTATTACGAAAAAAATAACAATAGTAATACCCAATAAAATTGCTCTACTGGCCATTACTTTTACTTTTTCTCGATCTGCTGTAATGATATTACGTGAAATTAATGAGCTTGTTCCAATTCCGACTCCCATAGAAAGTCCATTTAGAAACATTATTACAGGAAAAGCAAAACTTATTGCTGCCAATTGTTGCACTCCTAAAAGTCCTATAAAGTAAGTGTCTATTATTGTGAATATAACCATACCTAACATTCCAAGAGTCATTGGCCACGTTAAATTGAACAATTGCTTACCAATATTACCCTCTGTTAAGTTCTTATTTATTTTTTTTGACATTCTTTATTCGTTTATTTTGTCTTTTTTTAATAAGGCTTATTTTGTACCAACTACTGGAGCCTTTTTAATCCATTCTCTATTTGTAATTTCAGTTAACATAAACTCGGATAATTGATTTACATCAACATCCATCCCAATAAATTTAGTTTCATCGGCAACAAACTTACCTTCTACTTTTTCTTTAATCATAGGCGGGCGAATATTTGTCCAATCTAAATTGCTCTGCGAAAGCAATTCTAGTTCTCTATCTTTAATGCTGATGAGTGATTTAGATTTCGACTTTATCATTACCCGCAAAAGTTTGCGTGTTAGTGGTAAATTTTCGTTTGGGATTTTTACTCCTGCTCCAGAAATACTTATAAAACGAGTCTGTTTATTATCTTGCATTTGTTTGATAATGTACTTCAAAGAGTTTATGTAATTTTCTTCATCGTCAGTTGTAAGTTTACCATTTATAGGTGGTCCAATAGTTGAAAGTATAACATCAGATCCTTCCAAGACATTTTGTAGTTTATTTGTATCGAAATAATTCCCTTCAATGACTTCAATTGCATGATCAAAATCTTTTAGTTTTTCTTTGTTTCGGACTAACACCTTCACCTTAATCCCTTCATTAACCGCTTTTTTTAATAGGTTCTTTCCCAATATACCAGTTGCGCCTAAAATTGTTATTTGTTTCATTATTACTACATTTAAAATATTACACTGCAAAAGTGCAGTGAATACAAAATATAATAAAGGTTAATAAAAGAGAAGTAATGGTAAATAAATAACCTAAGTTAAAGTTTTCCGGAATTCCACAGGTGTTAATTTAATATGTTTTTTAAAATATTTAAGGAAGTTGGTTGGTTCATCAAAACCTAAAATAAAGGCTATTTCTTTTACGGATAGTGAAGTAGAAACTAACAATCTCTTCGCTTCCAGAATTACATAATTATCAATAAATGCCTTTGCTGTGGTATTTACAACACCTTTACAGACCTCATTTAAATGTTTATAGGAGATAGCTATATCTGAAGCATACACTTTGGCATCTCTTGTTTTAGAAAAGTTCTTTTCAACTAAAAGTCTAAAATTATTAAAGTAATCTAAATATTTATTATCTACAGAAATTGCAGCTAAACGGGTATTTTCTTCATTTAACTTAAGTAGGTAGACACTTAATATGGAAGCTATAATATTTGGCAATGAGGATGAATTACTTTTCAACTCATTTTGAAGTACTCTAAGTAAAATTTGATTTCGGTCTGGGTTATTAATTTTCTCTTGTGCTAAAAAATAATTATACAAATGGTTAATTTGAGCTATGGTTGACTGTGCCATATATTTATGCATAAAAGCTTCAGAAAAAACTACCAAATAACCTTTGTATACAGAAAATTCATCAAAAGCATGTGTCTGTCCTTTTGAAAGAACCATTACATCATCCTTTTTAAGAGAATGAACTTTAAAATCGACAATATGATTAACTTCACCATCGGTAATTATTAGAATGGCATAAAAATTTAATCGATGTGGCAAATAAGGACTATGATCTTTAGGTTTTAAATCATCCGTAATTAACTCTTCCAAATTAAAAAATTGAAATTCTTTAATTTGTAACACTTTGTTTTTCCAAAAGCTTATTTCCGGAATATTTTTCATGGAGATAGTTTATTCAATTGATGATTTATCAAACATTATAAATTTAAGATAAAAAAACTAAATAAAAAGCCCGAACATTAAAAATGTTCGGGCTTTTATATATTCATAATTTAAAACTTATTCTTGCTCTAAATATTTTTCCATTATTGTAATTGCAGATTCAGAAATTACAGTACCAGGACCAAAAATGGCTGCTACTTTTCTTTCTAATAAATAATCATAATCTTGCGCAGGGATAACTCCACCTGCAAAAACCATAATATCTGGTCTTCCTAATTTTTCTAATTCACCAATTAATTGAGGAATTAAAGTTTTATGACCAGCCGCTAAACTAGAGGCACCTACAAAATGCACATCGTTTTCAACAGCTTGTTTTGCAACTTCTTCTGGAGTTTGAAATAAACCTCCCATATCTACATCAAAACCTAAATCTGCAAAACTAGAAGCCACAACTTTTGCGCCTCTATCATGCCCATCTTGACCCATTTTTGCAATCATAACTCTTGGTCTACGACCTTCTATTTCTGCAAATTTATCAGTCATTTTTTGCGCTTTTGCAAACGTACTATCGTTATTTACTTCTTTACCGTACACACCACTTATTAATTTAGTATCCGCTTTATGTCTTCCAAAATGAACCTCTAAAGCATCAGAAATTTCACCCAATGTAGCAAAATTTTCCGCAGCAATAACTGCCAATTCTAATAAATTCCCTTTTCCTGTTCCTGCACAATCTTCTAACGCTTTTAAATTAGCAGCAACCAAATCAGAATTACGTTCGGCTTTCATTTTATTTAAACGAGCAATTTGAGAATCTCTAACTACTGTATTGTCAACATCTAAGATTTCAATGTTTGTTTTTTCTTTCGTTTTAAATTTGTTTACTCCTACTAAAATATCTTGACCAGAATCTAAACGTGCTTGTTTACGAGCAGAAGCTTCCTCAATACGTAATTTTGGAACTCCGGTTTCAATAGCTTTTGCCATTCCTCCAAGCTCTTCAACCTCTTCAATTAATTTCCAAGCTTTCTTCGCAATTTCTTGCGTTAAATACTCAACATAATAAGAACCTGCCCAAGGATCAACAGATTTTGTCATCTGTGTTTCATCTTGAATAAAAATTTGCGTGTTACGTGCAATTCTAGCAGAGAAATCAGTAGGTAAAGCAATCGCTTCATCTAATGCATTTGTGTGCAAAGATTGCGTTCCTCCTAACGTTGCCGCCATTGCCTCTATACAAGTACGAGATACGTTGTTAAAAGGATCTTGCTCACTTAAACTCCATCCAGAAGTTTGACTGTGCGTACGCAAAGCCATTGATTTTGGATTTGTTGGATTGAATGATTTTATAATTTTTGCCCATAACATACGAGCTGCACGCATCTTCGCAATTTCCATAAAGTGATTCATTCCTACTGCCCAGAAGAAAGATAAACGAGGCGCAAATTCATCAATTTTTAAACCAGATTTCAATCCGGTTCTAATGTATTCCATTCCATCGGCTAAAGTATACGCTAATTCAATATCTGCAGTTGCACCCGCTTCTTGCATGTGGTAACCAGAAATAGAAATTGAGTTAAACTTCGGCATATTCTTCGTGGTGTAATCAAAGATATCACCAATAATCTTCATAGAAGGTAATGGTGGATAAATGTATGTATTACGCACCATAAATTCTTTTAAAATATCATTCTGAATAGTTCCAGAAAGTTTATCTAAAGAAACACCTTGTTTTCTTGCGGCTGCAATATAAAAAGCCATAATTGGCAATACTGCACCATTCATTGTCATAGAAACAGACATTTTATCTAACGGAATTTGATCGAACAAAATCTCCATATCTAAAATAGAATCTATGGCAACACCTGCTTTACCAACATCTCCCGTTACACGAGGATGATCTGAATCGTAACCACGGTGTGTGGCTAAATCAAACGCAACTGAAAGTCCTTTTTGACCCGCAGCCAAATTTCTTCTGTAAAATGCGTTTGATTCTTCTGCTGTAGAAAAACCTGCATATTGACGAATCGTCCAAGGACGCATGGCATACATGGCACTATATGGACCTCTTAAAAAAGGAGGCACACCAGCAGCAAAGCCTAAATGTTCCGCCTCTGCAATATCTTCTTTTGTAAATTGTTTTTTTACTGGGATTCCTTCAGGAGTATTCCAAACATCTTGATTCTCTGAAGTTGCAACTGTTTGCTTAACAGCTGAATTTAATTTTATATCTGAAAAATCTGGTTTCATACTTCTTAAGATTTTAAGGTTTTTTGAACTTTTTTCTGAATTGCTGACAGTGAAACAAGAACATCTGTTCTCATATTAACAACACCATCTAAACCTAATTCAGTTAGTTCGTCCATATTTTTAGGTGCACCTGCTAATAGTAATACTTTATCAGTATTTATAGCTCTAAATGCTTTTATAAAGTCTATTGCTGTTTCATCATAATCTTGATCTGAACTACAAATAACAACTACATGTGCAGCTGATTTTGCACTTTCTTTAGCAGCAACTTCTGCATTTTCAAAACTTTCTTCTTGATGCACATCAAAACCACTAACACCAATAAAATCGTAAGCAAAAGCAGCTCTCGCTTTACGCATTGTTAAATTTCCATAACTAGCTAACTGTACAATTGGTCTTACATTAGTGCTTGCCACTAATTCTTCTGTAACTCTACGCATTGCCTCAATTTCTAAAGAAGCCCTTCTTGGAGTTAATACTTTAGGATTGTCTACAGCACTTTCAGATAGTAATTTCGCATCCACTTTTTCCATAAGGTTAGGGTATTTGTTAATACCTACCATTGGAGTTCTGCGCTGGCTAATCAGTTTTAATTTTTTAAGACGAATTTCGGCAATTTGTTGTTGAATCGTTTCGTTTTCAAAATTAGCATAGAAACCACCATCAGCTTCAATAGCCTTAAATAACTCTAATGCTTTTTCTGCAATTTTAGAACTTACTTCTTCAATATAATAAGAACCATCCACCGGATTTGAAACTTTACCAAAGTAAGATTCTTCTTTTAAAATTGTTGTTATGTTTCCGGCTATTCTGCTAGAAAAATCAGAAGCGCTTTTAAACTCTTTATCGTAAGCATCAATTAAAACACCATCTACATTCCCTAATATTGCAGCCATTGCTTCTGTAGTACAACGTAATAAATTAGTTTCTGCATCTGTAACAGATTTACTCCAAATAGATGTTTTTGCGGTAATCGTATTCGAAAAATCTGCAAGTTGATATTTAGCAGCAACTTCCGCTAATAAATTATTGAATGCTCTAAATTTACCAATCTCCACAAAATACTCTAATCCAATTGCTAAATTGAAATTTAGATTGTTGAAAACATCTTGAACAGCAATTCCTTTTTCTTTTAATTTTTCTGTTAAGAAAACCAAAGAACTTAAAGTATATGCAATTTCTTGCACTTGATTTGCACCAGAGTCTAAATATTCTGTTCCAGAAATAGTGATTGCTTTAAAGTTAGGAAATTCTTCCGTTAATTTTACTAACTCAGCAGTAACGTCCACAAGGTTTTCATTAAAAGCACCTGTTGTTACGTAACCAGAAATTAGGTTTGTATCAATATATCCTTTTAAGTTTTTACCTTTTGCAAAAGCAACTAAATCCTTTGTAAAAGAAATAACATTATTAAATAATTTAAACGAAACTGTAATTTTGTCTAAATCTATATCCTTTAAAAGTTCTTCTACAGGTACGGTTGTTATCATCTGAAAAAGGATACCATTAATACCTTCTTCAATAGCTTTTAAGGCTAAATCATTTCCAGATTTCCCACAACAAGCTGCTATACTTCTATAGTTTACTAAAGATTGTGAGTTTTCTCCTGTGTTTTTTAGCTGTGTAATTGAATTTTCAAGATTATAGCAAGGTTGAAAATTGATTCCTGTAAGATTTTTCCATACTAGTTTTCTATCAAAATCAGTCCCTTTTAAATCTACTGTAACTCTTTCCATCCACTGCTCGGTAGAAACCGAAGGGAATTCAGAAAAGAGTTTTTTATTTTTATCACTCATTATATATGAATTTATTTAATATAAGAATTTAAAGTTCTTAAAATTACAAAATTTAAGAACTCTAAACTCAAAAAATTATTTTATCATTAAACTACTTCCGAATCTTTCAAAAATAGCTTTATCTAATTCTTCTCTATGGTCTGGATGTGCAATATCTCTTAATGCTTGAGCACGTTGTTTTAAGTTTCTACCAAATAGTTCTGCAATACCAAACTCTGTTGCTACAAATCTAGCATGTGCACGAGTAGTTACTACACCTGCTCCCACTTTTAACGTTGGTGTTATTTTAGAAACACCTTTAGAAGTTGTAGAAGTAATTGCACAAATTGGTTTTCCGCCTTCTGATAATGCCGCTCCACGCATAAAGTCCATTTGACCACCAACACCAGAAAACATTCTTTGACCTATAGAATCTGCACAAATTTGACCAGTTAAATCTACTTCTATAGCAGAATTAATTGCTGTTACTTTTGGGTTTTGACGAATAACAGACGTGTCATTTACGTATGCAATATCATTCATTTCAATTTCTGGATTGTCATCCATAAAATCATATAAACGACGCGTACCCATTGCAAACCCTGAAACTATTTTATAAGGATTTGTTTTCTTTTTAGAACCATTTACAACCCCATTTTTTACTAAATCTACAATACCTTCAGAAAACATTTCTGTATGTATTCCTAAATTTTTATGGTTATGTAAAAATGTTAAAACAGCATTTGGAATACCACCAATTCCCATTTGAAGTGTGGCTCCATCATCTATAATTGCAGCAATATTTTTACCAATCGCTTTTTCAATATCGTTGGGTTCAACAAATTTCATTTCGTATATTTCTTCTGAAATTTCAACACAAGCATCAAAATGTTTCAAATGTATCTGTGCATCACCAAAAGTACGAGGCATACGAGGATTAATTTGAGCAATTACTTTTTTTCCATGTTCTAAACCAGAAATAACAATATCAACAGAAACTCCTAATGAGCAAAAACCGTGTTTATCTGGAGGTGATACGTTTACCATTACAACATCTAAATTCATATATCCTTCACGGAATAAACTTGGTATTTCACTTAAAAAAACAGGAATATAATCTACTGTATTTCCAACCATTTTTCTAACGTTCCCTCCAATAAAAAAAGCATTGGTATGAAAACTTTCTCTTAATTCTGGAGCAATATATCCACATGCTCCTTCTGTATGTAAATGTACAATTTCAACACTTCTTAATTCTGGAGCTCTAGCAACCATAGCATTTATTAATGCTTGTGGGGTTGCAGAACCTCCTTGTATTAAAACTCTATCTCCAGATTTTATTAGTTTAACAGCTTCTTGAGCTGACATTTTATTTGGTATTTTCATTTTATCAAAATTTAAAAATTGTTGTATTTGTTCATTTACATATTTATAAGAACCTCTATTTATCCTAAGAAACTTAAAATAATACCTGCAGCAATAGCAGACCCTATAACACCAGCTACATTTGGTGCCATGGCGTGCATTAACAAGTAGTTACTAGGATCAGATTTTAGACCTTCTGTATGCACAACACGTGCACTATCTGGAACAGCAGATACACCTGCCGCACCAATTAAAGGGTTTATTTTATTACCTTCTTTTAAGAATCTATTCATAAATTTAGCAAATAATAAACCTCCACAAGTTGCTATCACAAACGATATGGCTCCTAAACCAAATATTAATAAGGAATCTTTGGTGATAAAAATATCTGCCTGAGTTGAAGCCCCTACAGTAACCCCTAATAAAATAGTTACAATATCAATTAATTTAGTTCTTGCAGTATCTGCTAATCTTTCTGTTCTTCCAGATTCTTTTAACAAATTACCAAAAAATAACATTCCTAATAATGGTAATGCACTTGGAGATATAAACGTGGTTAAAATTAAAGCTACCACAGGAAAAATCATTTTTTCTTTTTGAGTTACCGCTCTTGGTGGTTTCATTTTAATTTTTCTATCCTCTTTAGAGATTAACATTCTCATTAAAGGAGGTTGAATTACAGGAACCAAAGCCATATAAGAATAGGCAGCAATAGCAATTGGACCAATTAGATTTTTCACTGTTGTACCATCTGCTAATACATTAACTCCATTTGCTAATTTTGATGAAAGGAAAATAGCTGTTGGTCCATCGGCTCCACCTATAATACCAATTGCACCTGCTTCTGGAAGGTTAAAACCTAAATACAAAGCTCCCATAAAGGTAGCAAAAACACCAATTTGTGCAGCTGCACCTAATAGCATTAGCTTTGGGTTTGCAATTAAAGAAGAGAAATCTGTCATTGCTCCAATTCCTAAGAATATTAACGGCGGGTAAATACCTTTTACCACCCCGAAATATAGAAAGTTTAATACAGATCCTGTTTCGTAAATACCCGTTTGATTTCCGGCTACAAAAGGAATATTTCCTATAATAACTCCTGCACCTATGGGTATCAGCAGTAAGGGCTCATAATCAAATTTAATACCTAAGTAGATAAATATAATTCCGATGATTATCATTATTATATTTCCAGACGTTGCATTTGCAAACCCTGTATAACCATAAAACTTTTTGATTCCTCTAAAAGCTCCATCAAAAACACCCTCATGTTGTGGTGCCGCATCTACTTGCGATGTAGTAACAGTGGAACTATTTAAGGTGTCGTTTGCACTTGAATTTGTGCTAAATCCTAATACTGGTCTAATAAAGATCAATAATGATAAAACACAAAATATTAAAATTACTTTTTTCATGTTTCGTGTTTTATTCTAGTTCTATCATTAATTCATCATGCAACACTTGTTGGCCAACGCTAATTTTTATAGCTGTAATGGTACCTGCTTTTTCACAGACAATACTATTTTCCATTTTCATAGCTTCTAAAACAAGCATTCTATCACCTACTTTAAGTGTATCACCCACTTTTACATCAATAGATAATACAACTCCCGGAATAGGAGCTACAATTCTTGTTTTAGCAGATTTTGGATTTACTTGTAAAGGTGCCGCTGGTTGTTTTGAGGCTGCACGAACCAACGTAGGAGTTTTTGTTTTTTTAATCTCCTGTTGCATTTTCACTTCGTATAAAGTACCATTAACTTCTAAGTTAATAATATTGTCTTCATGCGATTTTATATTAACGGTATAACCGTTTTCGTTTACTTTAAATTTATAGCTTTTCATTTGTTATAATCTATTTTGAATTCCGTAAATTTTAGAACTCCAAGGTGAATATGATTTTTTAACTTGTTTAATTGTTAAAATTGCGCTTTCATGGTCATGCTGTTCACTTGTGTACATGTGCACCGCTGCTCCTATCACCGCAGATATTTCTCCAGTAAAGTCTTTATCTCCTTTTACCTTAATTTCACTAACTTTTTTGTCCTTTCCTTTTGTAATTATTTTATATACATAAAGCATTACGGGTAAACCATAATTAAAAACCAACGCGAGCAAAACTAACGCACTAAAAACGATGAACAATCCAGTAAATAAGATAACGTATCCTTCACTTATAGTCTCTGTATTTAATAGTAAGTATGTCATTATAATGGAATGTTTGAGTGTTTTTTAGGAGGGTTTACATCTTTTTTATTTTGAAGCAATTCTAAAGCTCTAATAATTCTGAAACGAGTGTTTCTTGGCTCAATTACATCATCAATAAACCCGTATTTTGCGGCCATGTATGGATTTGCAAACTTTTCTGTGTATTCATCCTCTTTTTTCTGAATGTACTCTAGTTTTTCTTCGGCATCTTCAATTTTTCTAATATTAGAACCTTCTAAAACTTCTACAGCTCCCTTAGCTCCCATTACGGCAATTTCTGCAGTTGGCCATGCATAATTTACATCTCCTCGTAATTGTTTACAACTCATAACATCATGCGCACCACCATAAGATTTACGCAAAGTAATCGTTACTTTAGGCACAGTTGCTTCTCCGTAAGCGAATAATAATTTTGCTCCGTGTAAAATAATTCCTCCGTATTCTTGACCTGTTCCTGGTAAGAAACCTGGTACATCAACCAATGTTACAATTGCAATATTGAAAGCATCACAAAAACGAACAAAACGAGCCGCTTTTCTTGAAGCATCAATGTCTAAAACACCTGCATAAAATTTTGGTTGATTGGCTACAATACCAACAGGACGACCATTAAACCTAGCAAAACCTACACAAATATTTCTGGCATAATTTCTATGAACTTCTGTAAACTCTCCGTTATCTGCAAGTATTGAAATTACATCTACAATATCATAAGGTTGATTTGGGTTTTCTGGAATAATTTCATTTAAGGCATCTTCTAATCTATCAATAGGGTCATTACAAGCAAGTATTGGCGCTTCTTCTAAATTGTTTGAAGGCAGGTAACTTAGTAACTTACGAACTAATAATAAGTTTTCCTCATCATTTGCTGCTAAGAAGTGAGATACACCAGATCTAGTTGAGTGAATTTTTGCTCCACCTAATTCTTCTGCCGTTACTACCTCACCTGTTACAGTTTGTACTACTTTTGGTCCGGTAACAAACATATAACTTGTTTCTTCCGTCATAATTGTAAAATCTGTTAATGCCGGAGAGTACACAGCACCACCAGCACAAGGTCCTAAAATTGAAGAAATTTGAGGTATTACACCAGAAGCCATAATATTTCTTTGAAAAATCTCAGCATAACCCGCTAAAGATCTTACTCCTTCTTGAATACGTGCTCCACCGGAATCATTTAATCCAATTACAGGAACTCCAATTTTCATTGCCATATCCATCACCTTACATATCTTTAATGCATAAGTTTCTGATAACGAACCTCCAAATACGGTAAAATCTTGTGCGAACACATAAACAATTCTTCCGTCTATTGTACCATGACCTGTAACCACACCATCAGAAAGATAAATTTGTTTATCCAATCCAAAAGATTTTGTTCTGTGTGTTACAAACATATCAAACTCTTCAAAACTATCTTCGTCTAAAAGAATATCGATACGCTCACGTGCTGTTAATTTACCTTTGGCGTGTTGAGAATCGATACGTTTCTCTCCTCCACCTAATTTTGCTTTTGCTCTTTTCTCTATGAGCTCATTAATTTTATCTTGGTTTGCCATTTTAATGTGTATATTTTAGCTGTAAATTATTCTTTAGAACAAAGTTCTGTAAGTACTCCTAATGTAGATTTTGGATGAAGGAACCCTATATTTAGTCCTTCAGCACCTTTCCTAGAAACTTTATCAACAAGTCTTACACCACGTTCTTCTGCTGTTTTTAATGCCTCTGTAGCATTTGGTACTGCAAAAGCAATATGATGAATACCTTGTCCTTTTTTCTCAATAAACTTACCAATAGGTCCATCTGGAGAAGTACTTTCTAGTAGTTCTATTTTTGTACCACCTACCAAAAAAAAGGCTGTCTTCACTTTTTGATCGACAACCTCTTCAATAGAATAACACTTCAATCCTAAAACTTCTTCGTAATATTTTATTGATTCCTCTAAATTTTCTACAGCAATACCTAAATGCTCTATATGTGAAATATTCATAAATTCGATATTTAATTTGTACCAAATTTAGCATACATATCGTTTTTAATATATGATAGATGTCATGTTCATAGACTTTTACGAAATTCTAAACTTTTTTTTAAATAAATACTTGTAAATTCAATGATTTTGTTAAATAATTTATCTAAAAGAATTACTAAGAATAATAATATCAATCCTATAATTTTTTTTAAAAATTGAGAAAATAACATTAGTATTTTACTTAAATTATTTATAATAGGTAGAAAATTATTATTAGGTGATTAAAATGAAGAAAGAGTTTGATATTTATACTTTATAATCTTATTACATTAAAAGTAATTCTGAATTATGTACTTAAAATAGTGTACTATTTACATGCTATCATTAAAAGTTTTTAGTTTTAAAATAATGATTTTTAAAAAAACAACTGCTATTTATTTTAAATCTACTTTTTAGCTTTATTTAATCAAATTATCATTTTAATATTATTTATATGAAAGTATTATTATAATATCAATAAAATCCAATATTATATCTTAATTAATGAAGGTAATCTGTAGTTTTATTACTAAATTTATAAAAATTAAAAACTAAAGAAAACGAAATTTAAAATAAAATCATTATTTAAGAATGATGTTATTTTAATTCCTTTTTTTGTTATAAAATTTAAGTTATTTAGAATAATAAATACTTAAATTTGTCGGCGTTTTTTTTAGCTTTATTTAGATAGGTTAATCAGTAATTTGCACTCATAACATAAATGTATATATGGCATTAAAAATCGTAATTTCTCACAAGACAACTTATAAATATGATAGAAAAGTATCATTATCTCCTCATATTTTTAGGTTAAGACCTGCACCACACTCAAGAACTCCTATAGAATCTTATTCTATTAAAATTACGCCAGAAGAACAATTTTTTAATTGGCAACAAGATCCTTTTGGAAATTATGTAGCGCGTTTGGTTTTTCCTGAAAAAACGGATGAGATGTCTATTGATGTTGAAATTATAGCAGATCTTAAAACGATAAACCCTTTTGATTTCTTTATAGAAGAATATGCAGAAGAATATCCTTTTGTGTATACAGACACTGTAAAAAAAGAATTACAACCTTATTTAGAAATTACAGATAAAGGCAAGTTATTAGAAGAATTTATAAAAACCATAGATTATACGCCAAGAAAAACCATTTATTTTTTAATTGATATCAATCAGAAAATATATGAGTTTTTAAATTATAACATAAGAATGGATCCTGGTGTTCAAACTTGTGAAGAAACTTTGAATCAGAAAAACGGGTCTTGTAGAGATTATGCTTGGTTATTTGTACAAACATTGCGTCATTTAGGTTTTGGAGCTCGTTTTGTTTCTGGGTATTTAGTTCAATTAAAATCCGATGAAAAATCTTTAGACGGTCCTTCTGGTCCTGAAGAAGATTTTACAGATCTACATGCTTGGGCAGAAGTATATTTACCTGGTGCTGGGTGGATTGGTTTTGATGCCACTTCTGGTCTTTTAGCTAGTGAAGGTCATATTCCGTTAGCGTGTACACCTTCTTTTGAAAGTGCAGCACCCGTTTCTGGAATGACTGATAAATGTGAAACAGAATTCTTCTTTGAAAACAAAGTTACTAGAATTCTAGAATCGCCAAGAGTTACAAAACCGTACACAGAAGAACAATGGGACGCTGTTTACAAACTTGGTAATAAAGTAGAAAAACAACTCGAAAAAGGAGATGTTCGTTTAACAATGGGTGGAGAACCTACCTTTATTTCTATTGATGATTTAGAATCTCCGGAGTGGAATACTACGGCAGATGGACCAAATAAAAGAAAACTAGCAGGTAATTTAACCAAAGGTTTGTATGACAAATTTGGTAACGGAGCTGTTTTACATCATGCACAAGGAAAATGGTATCCTGGAGAACCTTTACCAAGATGGCAAATAGAAATTTGCTGGCGTAAAGATGGTAGACCTATTTGGTACAATAAAAAGTTTTTATCCAGCTATGCTGATAATCCTATTGTTCCAGAAAATTCTGATAAATTATTTTTAGAAACACTTTCTAAGTATTTACGTGTTTCTACAGAACATATTCTTCCTAGTTACGAAGACCCATTTTATCATTTATGGGAACAAGGTAATTTACCGATAGATATAGATCCTGCAAAGGATAAAGACGGTTCTTTAGCGCGTAAAAAATTACATGAAATTTATGAAAAAGGCGCATCAACACCTGTTGGTCATTTACTGCCTTTAAATAAAACAGAAGATAAATGGTTTACAAGTGCTTGGACTTTTAGAAGACAGCATATCTTTTTAACTCCAGGGAATTCTCCTATGGGATTAAGATTGCCTTTAGATTCATTAATGGAAAAACCAGAACATGAGGTTTTTCCTATTTATGAACCAGATTTGTTTTCTAAAAAGAAACGCTTACCTAGTTTTAAAAATATTGTAAAGAAAAGGTATCAAGAATTTTTAGATTATGGTTTAGAATTAAATCAACCTAACTATTTTGTACGTACTGCACTTTGTGCAGAAATTAGAGAAGGTAAATTATATTTATTTTTACCGCCTTTAGAAACGGCAGAAATGTTTTTAGATTTAATTGCTGCCATAGAACTTACCGCAAGAGAATTAAATGTACCTGTTATTATGGAAGGTTACGAACCGCCAAAAGATAACAGATTAGAATCTTTAAAAATAACACCAGATCCTGCTGTTATTGAAGTAAATGTGCATCCGGTTACCAACTGGCAAGACTTGTGTAAAAACACATTTACGTTCTATGACGAAGCTAAAAAAGCTAGATTAGGCACTGAAAAATTTATGTTAGATGGTAAACACACCGGAACTGGTGGAGGAAACCATGTTACTTTAGGAGGTACAAGTCCGGCAGATAGTCCTTTATTACGTAAACCAAGTTTGTTACGTAGTTTATTAACTTTCTGGCAACATCACCCAGGTTTAACGTACTTGTTTTCTGGTTCTTTTGTAGGACCTACAAGTCAGGCGCCAAGAATAGATGAAGCCCGTTTAGATAATTTATACGAATTAGAAATTGCCTTTAATCAAATTCCGAAGGATGGTGAAGTACCTTTTTGGTTAACAGATAGATTGTTTAGACATTTATTAACCGATTTAACAGGAAATACACACAGGGCAGAATTTTGTATTGATAAATTGTATTCTCCAGATTCTTCTACAGGAAGATTAGGTATTTTAGAATTACGAGGTTTTGATATGCCTCCTCACCCAAAAATGAGTTTGGTACAAATGTTATTAGTAAGAACTTTAGTAGCTTGGTTTTGGAAAAAACCTTACGAGCATAATTTAGTTCGTTGGGGAACAGAATTACATGACAAGTTTTTAATAGAGCATTATGTTAGAGAAGATATTAAAGACATCGTAGATCAGTTAAATAAAGCTGGTTACGATTTTAAAGAAGATTGGTTCGATCCATTTTTCGAGTTTAGATTCCCACTTCATGGGATGGTAGACATTAATAACATTCATTTAGAATTAAGAGCAGGTATTGAGCCTTGGAATGTTTTAGGTGAAGAAATGACTGGTGGAGGAACTGCTAGATATGTAGACTCTTCTTTAGAAAGGTTACAAGTTAAAGTTTCTCATTTTAATGAAGACCGTTTTGTATTAAGTTGTAACGGTGTTAAAGTACAATTAAATAGTACTGGTGTACATGGAGAATATGTAGCAGGTGTACGTTATAAAGCTTGGGATCCGTTTTCTGCTTTACACCCAACAATTCCCGTAGATACACCATTAGTTTTTGATATTGTAGATACTTGGAATAAGCGTTCTATTGGAGGTTGTACTTATTTTGTTGCGCATCCAGGAGGAAGATCTTATGATGAATATCCGGTAAATAGTTATGAAGCAGAATCGAGAAGAATTAACCGTTTCTGGGAATTTGGACATACACAAGGGGAAATAGATCCTATTGAAAGTATCAATCCTAATACAGAAACGATAGATAGAAGTGTAGAACCAAACAGTAGCTCTAAACGTTTTAAGTTTAAAGAGCTTCCTGTAAATTTTGAATTTCCTTATACTTTAGATTTAAGAAAAAAGTAAAGTAAGGAGTTTTTATATGTAGTGTGAATTATGATGATAGTTGAAAAAACAATTGAGAAGTCAATTTTAAATGATTATTTTTTAAATAAAAGTAAATATGATGAATTATTAATTTCTAAGATGGAAGACAAATCAGATTGGAAAGTTTTGTTAGCCAATTTACAAAAAATTGGACCCAAAAAATTAGCTTCTAAACAAGCTGATATAGATTGGCTATTAGCAGAAAATGGCGTTACCTACAATGTATACAATGATCCTAAAGGATTAAATAGACCTTGGAATTTAAACGTTGTCCCCTTTATTATTCATCAAAATGAATGGAGTGAAGTTGAGAAAGGAATTCAACAAAGATCTGAAATTTTAAATCTTATTTTAAAAGATTTATACGGAAAACGTGAATTGCTTAAAAACGGAATTATTCCGCCAGAAGTAATTTATGCACACCGAGGATTTTTACGTTCTTGTGATCAAATAGACTATAAAACTGCTAAACGACTGCATGTACATGCAGTTGATTTGGCTAGAGGAAAAGATGGTAGAATGTGGGTTGTAAATGACAGAACACAAGCGCCTTCTGGTATGGGATACGCTTTAGAAAATAGATTTTCTACAAGTAAAATTATCCCAGAAGTATTTGATAATATAAATGTAAGGCAACCCTCTACTTTTTTTAATGATTTTAATAAATTATTATTAAATGTAGCGCCCTCTAACAACGAAAACCCAATGGTGGTTATCTTAACGCCAGGGCCTCATAATGAAACTTATTTTGAGCATTCTTTTTTATCTTCATTTTTAGGTCATCCTTTAGTAAAAGGAAATGATTTAGTGGTAAGACATGGAAAAGTTTGGTTAAAATCTTTAAAAGGTTTAAAACAAGTAGATGTTATTCTAAGACGTGTAGATGACAGTTTTATGGATCCTCTAGAATTAAGAGAAGATTCTTATTTAGGGGTTGCTGGTTTATTAGAAGTGGTACGTTTACAAAATGTTGCTATTGTAAATCCTATTGGAAGTGGTGTTTTAGAAAACCCTGCACTTATCCCATTTATGGAAAATATTTGTAAGTTTTTCTTGAATGAAAAATTAATTCTACCTCAAATAGCTTCTTGGTGGTGCGGTCAAGAAAAAGAAAGAAAGCATGTTTTAGAAGATTTAGCTTCTTATGTGGTTAAAAGAATAGACAGATCTCATAGAGAACATATTTATTTCTGCGAATTTTTAAGTAAAGATGAACTCAAAGCGTTAAAAGAAGAAATTTTAGAAAACCCAAATAGATTTGTAGCGCAAGAAAAAATATCTTTTTCTACAGCGCCTAATTTTGTGGAAGACAAATTAGAACCTCGTAAAATTTTGTGTAGAACTTTTTCTATTGCAAAAGATGATGGTTACAGCGTAATGCCAGGTGGTTTGGTTAGAGTTGCAACTGAACGAGAAGAATTATTTGTTTCTAACCAACGAGGAGGAACTAGTAAAGATTTTTGGATTGTAAGTGATAAAAAACAAAATTACTTACAAAACTATTCCTGGAACAAAAGTTTTTCTAATCAGGCAGAAAGTATCAATGATGTACCAAGTAATACCGCCGAAAACCTATATTGGTCTGGTAGGTATTTAGGAAGAACCTTATTTACCGCGAGGTATTTACGTATGGTTCTAAACCAAATGACCCACGTACAATACCATGACGATAGAAAATCGGAGTCAGAAAGTTTAAAAATATTATTTCAATCAATCACAAATATAACTTCTACCTTTCCTGGTTTTACTGGAGAAAATGAAGAAGAAGCCCTAAAAAATCCTATAAAAGAAATTAAAGCGCTTACTATAGACAATCAAAGAATTGGAGGGTTTGCTCAGTCTATGCAAAGTTTTAACAATTCTTATTATTCTTTAAGAAATCTGTGGTCTAAAGATATGTGGCGTGTTTTTGATGGTATTCAAAAACAATTAACAAAACTAAAAGAAGAAGAGAATTATTCGGTTACTACATTATCAAAATTCTTTGATAAAATTATAACCAGATTAATAGCTTTTATGGCATTATCAGAAGAAAGTATTTTAGTAAGACAAGGACTACTACTCTACTTTATTGGTTTGCAAATAGAACAAGCATCTATGACTATAGAAAAATTTAGGTCTTTAATTATTGTTAATTATAATGAGGACTTAGAATATGAAATTTTAGAATCTCTTTTAAACAGTCATGAAAGTTTAAATATTTACAGATATAGCTACAAGTCTTATTTAAGTATAGAAAACGTATTAAAGTTATTACTTTTAGATAAAGAATATTCTAGGTCTTTAATGTATCAAATAAAAAGGATTAAAAAAGATATTGATAGATTACCCAAAGGAGATACAACTTTAGAAATGACTAATTGTCAAAAAAATATTGACACTGTATTTAATAAGATTCAAAGCCTATCACTAGAAAAAATATTAGAGATAGATAAAGCGTCTAATATGCGTAAGAATTTAGATACTTTATTATCAGATTTAAGCGATTTATTACACTTAACTTCTTTGTCCGTTTCAGACACTTACTTTAACCATTCTCAGCAACAGAAACAGTTGGTAGATAGAAAAATTTCTAATTAATATGATTTTTGATCTTTGGCATAAAACAAAATATAGTTATGAAAATGGAGCTTCTTTTTGTCATAATTTAACCACTTTAAAACCTAAAACGTTTAAAGGACAAACGGTTTTAGAATATTCATTAGAAATAACACCTACACCTACAGATATTTCAGAAAGACTCGATTTCTTTGGAAACACAGTTACTCGTTTTTCTATTCAGCAAAATCATGATGAATTAATTGTAATAGCGCGTAGTAAAGTTTCTAGAGACTATAACTTGCAAATAGAGGGTGAAAATTTAATTGAAGGAAAAAAAGTTACTATTGAGGAAGCTTTAAAATTATTAAAAGGAATACAGCCAGACATCATTGAAGCAAGACAATTTGTTTTAGGTTCTCCCTTAATTTTTGATATGAGTGCTGTAATTAAAGAATACGCTTTGGTTTCTTTTAAGCCAGAAAGATCTTTATATGAAGCTTCTTATGAATTAATGCAACGTATTTTTACAGATTTCGATTTTGTTTCTGGTTTTACAAACATTGCAACACCTTTAAAAGAGGTAATGAAAGAGAAAAAAGGGGTTTGTCAAGATTTTGCTCAAATTGCTATTGCTTGTGTAAGATCTATGGGATTACCTGCAAGATATGTAAGTGGATACATAGAAACTTTAGCCCCAGAAGGAAAAGAAAAGTTGATTGGTACAGATGCTTCACATGCTTGGTTTTCTGTGTTTATACCAACTTTAGGGTGGGTAGATTTTGACCCTACCAACAATCAAATACCAAAAAACCAACATATTGTGGTTGCTCATGGTAGAGATTACTACGATGTTCCTCCTTTAAAAGGAGTTATTTACAGTACTGGTAAAAATACAATGGATGTTTCTGTAGATTTAAGACCAGCTAAAACAAATTTAACTCAATCTCAGTCTCAGTCTCAAAATCAATCTTAATCCTTTCAAAGTTATTTTAATATTCAATTGATGTAAAAAACTTTGTTTACTCAGAAGAACATAATACCAAATAGAAAGACCTTAAAGAATTTAAATTCTTTAAGGTCTTTCTATTTGAAAAAAAAAATTATATCTAAATTTATTGTTTTTGCTTTTGTAATTTAGTTTTAGGTTTTTCCTTAACTACTTCCTCTATTGCTGCAATGCTATCTGAAATATCAAAATAATTATCTTCAAGTTTTTCTGCAATTAAAACTAATTTTTCTATTAAGTCTGCAATAAAGACTTCCATATCATCTTCAATGTCAGTAATTAATTTATACTCAAAATCAGATTTCATTTTTCCAATTAAAAATGCTGCAGAATCATTCTTGATTTCTCTATTTTTAGAAATTATACAAATGTATTTATAAATTTGAGTTAAACAATTTTTTATAGATCTTGGACATTCTTCATTTAAAATAATAAACTCTAAAGACGATTTTCTAGAAGGTGTTTTTTTATAAAAACGACGCATCATATCATAAGTAGATACACATTTTAAGAGCGTAGACCATTGGTAACTACCATCAGAATCATCACCATAAATTACTTTAGCCGCAGCTGCATCACTTAATTTAGAATTTATTATTCTAGACACCTGTATAGCTCTTTCTAAATTAACACCTAACATAATAATTGCGTAGACCTCGTCGTGCAAAAGTGTTCCTTTAATTTTACTCCTAACCTCTGCAGTAGATTGTGTAACCATGGTAGTAAACTCATACAAACCACTTTTTACAAATTTCTCTATTGGATAGTCTTTTAGGTTATGATTAATTCTATTGATCCCTTCAAATAATTCTGTAGAAATTAAATCTCTAGAACTTCTTGCATTTTCATGTGCATTAATAAACGTGTTAATAATAGAATAAGGTTGTTCTAAATTTAGACCAACATTAAACAAAACACCTTCTTCTTCTAACGTAATATCTGCATCTATAATTTCATTTGCAGACATATACATGGCAGATCTTAATACAAACTGTCTAGATTGCGATAATTCATCTGGTGCATCTAATGAAGAAAAATAATTGACACTTAAAAACCGTGCTAGGTGTTCTGAACGTTCAATATATCTTCCCATCCAAAAAAGGTTATTGGCTACTCTTGCTAACATATTTTTTTATTTTTTTAAAACCCAAGTGTCTTTTGATCCGCCACCTTGAGATGAATTTACAACTAAATTTCCTTTTTTAAGCGCAACCCTAGACAACCCTCCTTTTAAGACAAAATCTGTACCTTTTCCTAATAAAGTAAAAGTTCTTAAATCTACATGCCTAGATTCAAACGATTCATTTTCATCTATATATGTTGGATGTGTAGATAATGACATTATTGGTTGAGCAATGTATTTTCTAGGTTCTGCTAAAATTGTTTTCTTAACAGTTTCTATTTCTTCTTTGGTTAATTTACTACCAATAGAAATACCATATCCTCCAGATTCATCTACAGGTTTTACAACCAGTTTATCAATGTTTTCTAATACATACTTTAACTCATCTTTTCTACTACAATGATACGTGTGTACGTTGTTTAAAATAGGCTCTTCATCTAAATAGTATTTAATAATTTCTGGCATATACGTATATACCGCCTTATCATCTGCCACACCTGTTCCGGGTGCATTTACTAAAGTTACATTTCCTTTTAGATACACAGAAAACAAACCAGGTACCCCAAGCATAGAATCCTTTTTAAACACTAATGGATCTATAAATAAATCATCTATTCTTCTGTAAATTACATCTACTTTTTCGGGTCCGTATATGGTTCTCATATACACAAAACCATTTTCTACAAATAAATCTCTTCCTTCTACTAAACCGACTCCCATTTGTTTTGCTAAGAAAGAATGCTCGTAATAGGCAGAGTTATATACACCCGGAGTTATAATAACGCATACCGGAGCATCTACTCCTGGTGGCTTTACAGACTCCATAGTTTCTAATAATTTGGCGCCATAATCTACTACCGTATGCGCATTATATTGATTAAAAACACCAAACAACGAATGTTTTACAGCATTTCTATTACCAATAACATAACTTACACCAGAAGGGCATCTAATATTATCTTCTAAAACATAATAATCTCCATCAGAATGTTTAATTAAATCTGTACCAGAAATATGATTGTAAATTCCACCAGGTGGATCTAATCCTATCATTTGAGGTAAAAAGTTTACAGAAGATTCAATTAAATCTCTAGGAACTATACCTTGATTTATAATTTTTTGATCATGATAAACATCCCAAAGAAAAAGATTTAAAGCTTTACTTCGTTGCAATACTCCTTTTTCTATAGTAGTCCATTCTTTATTATTGATAATTCTTGGAAATAAATCAAAAGGAAAAATCTTTTCTTTCACCTCTTTTTCTCCATACACTTGAAATGTTATTCCAAGATTAAAAAACGAATCTTTAGCTTGTTTGTTTAAGCGATCGAATTCGGTTACAGAGTATGAACCAAATAAATTATATAAAGTTTTATAAACCTCCCTTATTTCATTATTACCCTTAAAGAGCTCATCATAAAATCTAGAATCTAATTCGTAAGTTGAAAATAGCGGCAATGTTGTAGTTTCCTTCAAATCTTATAATTTTTTTTAGTAAATATAAATTACTTTTATGAAAAAAGTAAACTTTTTTGAAATATGTTATGATTATTACAATAATAATTTTATTCCTTTTAATTAATTACAATAATCGCAAAAAAACATTATCATATTTTCAATTAAGTAATTGTTTAAATGTTTTTTTCCTGTTATTTTTTAATAAATATTAAAATCTGTATCCATATAATTTTAATAACGACATTCAATAGAACCGTTTATTTTTAGACTATTTACAGAAACACCTAGAAAAGGTATGGATATTTATCCTAAAAAAGTAATAAAAAGTGTATTTAAAAATGTAAACAAAAATTATGTCCAAACCAAAATAAAAATATAAAGCTGTTTATCAACCAAGTAACTCCTAAATAAACTAATAATTTTATTTTAAAAAAAATAGTAACTATTTACAATCTCCTATTTTTTGCTTTCTAGTATCTTCGCGCGCATTATGTGGATGTACTTAGGACTTTTAGCGGCGTTATTTTTAGGGTTACACAATTTATGTAAAAAACATGCCGTACAAGGCAATGAAGTATTTCCGGTATTACTAGGTACTATTTCGGCTGGGTTTTTATTGATACTTCCCTTCTACTTAGGTTCTCTGTGGAATCCTGAATACATGCAAAAAATAGGTTTCTACATTACAAGTATTTCTTGGAGTACCCATGGGTTCATTTTTATAAAATCGATGATTATGGCCGCTTCCTGGGTTTTAGCTTACCAAGCATTAAAGCATTTACCAATTACTATTGTTACCCCAATAAGATCTGCAGGACCTTTCTTTACCTTTATAGGTGCTATTTTTATTTATCAAGAAAAACCAAACTTCTTACAATGGATTGGTTTCTTCCTTATTATTCTATCTGTCTTATTATATTCTAAAATAGGAAAAAAAGAGGGTATCAATTTTAAAAGGAATAAATGGATTTTCGCCATTATCGCAGCCACCTTTTTAGGTGCTTCTAGTGGTTTGTATGATAAATTTCTAATTCAGACTTTAACTTTAAACCCGCAAACCTTACAATTTTGGTTTTGTTTTTACACCATTCTAATATTATTAATCATTTTATCTATTACGTGGTTTCCGTGTGCTGATAAAAGAAAAGCTTTTAAATTTAGATGGTCTATACCTGCCGTTGGAGTTTTATTACAAACAGCAGATTACTTTTATTTTAAGGCACTACAAGACCCTGATGCTTTAATTATGCTATTATCGGCCATAAAAAGAAGTCAGATTATAATTGCAGTTGTAGTTGGTGGATTGCTATTTAAGGAAAAAAATAAGCGTAAAAAGTTGGTTCCTTTATTTGGTATTCTATTGGGTGTATTTTTAATCTTATATTCTTAAACTAAAAAAAAAGCTTCGTAATAAATTACGAAACTTTTTCAATATATTAATGTATCATTAAATTTTACACAGTTTTTTGTTCCATAAAATCTAAAATATCGCTTTCTTTAATTTCCGGATTTGCTCCTTCACTACTGGCAACAATAGCACCTACAGCACTAGCAAAATCTAATGCATCTTGTGGCGCAACCTCTTTTAACAATTTATTTATTAAAGAAGCTAAAAAAGAATCTCCTGCCCCCACAGTATCTACAACTTCTACTTTATAACCCTCATTATAAAAGAATACATCATTATAATACAGTATTGCTCCTGCTCCACCTTTTGTAACACAAATAGATTTTGTATTGGTAATCTCTACTATAATTTTAATGGTTTCTTCTAACGATTCATTTTTGTAACCTAAGGTATCTGCTATTTCAAAAATTTCATCATCATTAAATTTAATAAAACTAGCTTCTTTCATTAAATAACTTAAACTTTCTATGTTATAATAAGGAGCTCTAAGATTTACATCAAAAATTTTATATTTTGCTGTTTTTAAAAGTTCATATAATGTATTTCTTGAAATTTTATCTCTAGCCACCAAACTACCAAAAACAAAAGCATCGGAAACTTTCACTATTTTTTTTGCTCCTTCCGTTAATTGAATATGATCCCAAGCTCTTGGAAACATAATATCATAAGTAGCACATCCTTTATCATCTAATGTTACTTTTACTTTTCCTGTTTTTAGTTTTTCATCAACCTGTAATGCTATTTTATTAACGTTATTATCTTCAATAAATTCCTTAATTTTTGTACCATTATCATCTGCTCCAACCCTAGTAATTATATATACATTATTCTCTAAAGATTGTAATCTTACCGCAACGTTTAAAGGAGCTCCTCCTATTTTTTTGTGCGTTGGAAACACATCCCAAAGCACTTCGCCAAAACATGTTATATTTGCCATCTAAATTTCATTTAAAATAGTACTATTAATATCTTTTACGGACTTCTCTATTCCGTTTTTAACAATATCTTGATACGCATTTGTAAACGCATTTAAGAAGGTTTTAGAGTTTTTAAGTTGCCCAAAAATGGATTCTATTTCTAAAAAAGCTGCTGGATTATTTCTAGCTAAAATTGCTTTTTCGGTTAAAACTGTTTCCATAGCATCTTTAATTATTAATTGCGCTCCATTTTCATTTACACCAACACTATAAATAGCAAAAGCAGCAATGATAAAAGCAGCATGATTTACGGTTCTATTATTTTCTAATTGATTATAAACTGTAGGTAAAATAAAAATTGGAATTTTAGCAGAACTCTCAGAACAAATTCTTTCAATTTGATCCTTTATATAAATATTTCCAAACCTTTGGATTAATGAAAACTTATAATTTTTAAGATTTACACCTTCTAAATGTCCTAAAGTTGGCGTAACTTCATTTCCCATATATATTCTTAAGAAAGAACTGATATCTGCATCATTTGCCGCTTCATCAATAGTAGAATAACCATATAAAGCTCCTAAAATACCTAATACAGAATGACCTGCATTAAGCAAACTTAACTTCATTTTTTCATAAGGAACAACATCTTTTACAAACTGTGCTCCAACGGTTTCCCAAGCAGGTCTTCCTACTACAAAATTATCTTCTATCACCCATTGCTTAAAAGGCTCACAAACCACTGGCCAGCCATCATCAATACCTGAAGTTTCTTTTAATTTTTCGATATCTAATGCAGATGTTGCAGGAGTAATTCTATCTACCATTGCATTCGGAAATGATACGTTTTCATCAATCCAAGAAACCAACGTTGGTGCTGCTACTTTTACATAACTCAACAACATTTTTTCTGCCATGTGTCCATTCCCTTGAATATTATCACAAGATTGAATGGTAATTCCTTTCAAACCTTTTTCTTTACGCATTTTTAAGGCTTGTGTTAAATATCCAAAAATAGTTTTAGGAGCACTTGGAGTTTCTAAATCATGTTGAATTAAAGGGTTTTCAAAATTGAATTCACCCGTTGCTTCGTTATAATTATAACCTCCTTCTGTAATGGTTAAACTGATGATTTTAACATCTGGACTCGCCATTTTTTCAATGACCTTAATAGGACTCTCTGGTGCAAATAAAACTTCTACCATAGAACCGATAATTTGTTTTGTTAACGAACCATCTAATTCTTTTATAACCAAAGTATATAAACCGTTTTGCTCTTTTAATATGTTGTAAATTTTGGTGTCAAAGTCTAACAATGCAACCCCACAAATACCCCAATCGGATTGTAAATTATTTTGTAATAATTGGTCTGTATAAAACGCTTCGTGAGATCTATGAAATCCTCCAATTCCAACATGTACAATACCTGTTTTAACCTTGCTTCTATCATAAGAAGGTGAAGTTATTTTAGTACTAATTTCAGCTAAATTCTGTTGATTTAATTTAATTATATTTTTCATGATTTTTTTTATTTATTTAAAGAATTACCTCTTTTAAGTGCCCAAATTGATGTTATAAAATAAATGATAGTACACACAAACGCATAGGTGTAAAAAAGTTCTCTATTTTGTATATATATATTTTCTGTTTCACTCCCAAATAAAACAATACAAGCTAATACTAGCGTAATAAGCAACGTAAGCATTGAAACTATTTTTAACACTTTTGTAAGAAGACTTGTGTCTTTTACCGCTACTACTTCTTTCTCAGCTTTTTGTTCTTGAAATTTTTTAATGTTGATATTTCTTACTCTTTCTTTTTCTTCTTCTTCTGGATATTTATTTTTTGCACCATAACGTCCTGCTAAAAAGGTGTAAATAAGAATTGTAAAAATCCAAGTTGGTATAAATAAATAATAGAAAGACATTATATTTAATGCATTTAATCCAAATCCAAATACCAAACCTAAAGCCCAAGAAGCAATAGCAGGAGTACTAAAAGTTAATTGACGATAATGAGACCAATAACGTGTATATCCTATTTTAGGAAAAATTTGATGCTCTGCAAAAACTATACTACCAACTGGTACAACTAATAAACCTGCATAGGTTAATAATGGAAGCATTTGAGAAAACACAAACGGAAAACAAGCTACTACCATGGTTACCACCCCAACTATAATGGTTGTCTTTTTTCTTGAAGTTTTAGTAAAAATTGCTTGTGCTGCTAAACCTGCTCTGTAAAGATTTGCAACAGCGGTTGTCCAACCTGCTACAATTACAATTACAAAACCAGACCAACCTAAAGCATAATAAGCTACATCTCCCGGATCTAATTCTACAATAGATTTACCAATAATAACAGCTGCTCCTGCCCCCATTATTCCTGCAGAAATCCAAGCTACAAAATGACCAAACATCATTCCTGTACTTGTTGTTAATCCGTAAGATTTCTTTTTAGCAAAACGAAATAAAGCCATATCAATAAGACCAAAATGGGTAATTGAATTCGCTGCCCAAGCAAAACCGATAACTTCAAGTAATCCAATTCCTGGTTCTCCATCACTATTAACTCCTGTCCAAATAGATTGATCTCCTAAATTTATAAGTTCCGTCCATCCACTTGGCAATGTTCTACCTAAAACATCTAAAGAAAGTGCTGGTAAAAGTATAAATGCACCACTAATAAACATCACAAATAACCAAGGCGCACAAATTGCAGAAAATTTAGATACTGCAGTAAAACCATATATAGCAATAGCAACCACTACAATACCAACAAGTAAAACAATTAAAACAAACCAAAGATTTGTTGGGTACCAATCTAGTTGCGCCGGAATATCAAAAGCAAACCGAACTGCAGTGGAAGAAACAGTAATCATCGCCGCAGAAATTACCGTAAAAATAACAACGTTTGCCCAGTTATAGAGCTTTGTCATAGAATCTCCTGCTATTTTATTAAGATACGTATATAAACTTAACCTGGTATCTACAGCAATTGGAGATGTAATTAACGTCCAACTTAAAACAGCCAATATATTACCAATCAATAAACCTAAAATAATATCTTTAGTAGTTGCTCCTAAAGCAACAAAAGTAGCACCAATTACAAACTCTGTGGCGGCCACATGCTCTGCAGCATAGAGACCTGCAAAATGTGTCCAATTATGGAGTTTGTTTTTGGCAATTGGTAGCTGTTCTGCTTCTAAGTTTTCGAACTGCTGAAATTGGTTGGATGTTTCCATGTGATGTTTTTTAAAGTTAATTTTATTAATTTTTTATACAATGCATTGCATGGTAAGTTTTACTATTTGTAATTATGAAAATCTTAAAATAAAGTTATATCTAGTTGAAGTACTGTTTTTTCCTGTTCGGGATTCCACATTGCTGTTACTCCTATTGGTAAATTATAAGTTCCTAATTTTACGTTTTTATTATAGGTTGCACCTACATTAATAAGGTTACCTGCATTTTCTGTATAAAATGTTTTATCTGTAACAAAAGACCAAGCGCCACCAGCAAATAAAGATAAGCTAGCATCCTCTTTTTCCCAAACTTTACTACTTACCTCAAAATAATGAGTCCAAGAATTTTTTAAAGAACCATCCGTTTGCACCTCATAATCTCCTGCGCCACCGTTTATAATAGTTGCGAAATACAATAATGTGCTAGGTGTAATATTGTAGCCAAAATTAACATCAACAAAATTATAACCTTGTGTTTTATCATAACTCCAATAATGCAAAACATCTCCTCTTTCTTCTACACCTGTATAATTATTATGCGAAACCGCTTCAATAAAAAATGTATCTGAAAAACGATATTTCGTATATAATGAAAACTCTTGATAATGTGCTGCTACGTTTTCACCTGTATTTTTATTAATAACATCTGTAGAAGCTCCAAAACTGGTTCCGCCCCAAACACCTAAAGTAAATTTAGAATCTCTAGAATTAAACTCTAGACTAGTAGCAATCATTGGTCCAGGAGTAACAACAGAACCATGCCACAAATGCATATTTTTAAGATGTGCGCTTATTGAAAAAGCTTTGTAATCATCTTTTTTTACATCCGTATCTTGAGCAGACACAATATGAGTCCCTAATAGCAAAAACACACAAACAGCTAATGTTATGCTTCTCACTTTTCTATGCTTAATTATGATATCATTTCTAGTTGATGCTAAATATCTTAATGATACATGTTTAATTGGTAGTGTCATTATTTCTAATTTAATGTGAAATCGTTTTCGCTTTTAAACGTCATAATGACGTTTACTATGCAAATGTAAATAAAATTATTTTACACTTCCTAATAAAAGTCAAAAAATATACTCTAATTTAGCTAAAAACTATGGTATATTGATTTAACTTACACCGAAATTAGAATTAATGGATTTAGAAATAGTATTTACAGATGACGTTTAATTTATATTTTTATTTATTAATTTCACAAAACATACTCTTTAACGTCATAAAAACGTTTATTGGTAAATCCCTAAAAATTAACTAAATTTACAACTTATAATATCTTATGAAAATTAAAAAAATTCCAAATTTATCGGTAGACTGTGTAATTTTTGGCTATGACACCAATACAAAATCATTAAATGTTTTATTAATTAAACGATATTTAAAAGCCAAATCTAGTAATGAAGTTTTGGTAGATGATTACGTATTAACGGGATATCATGTATATGAAAATGAAACTTTAGATGAATCTGCCTCTAGAGTTTTAAAAGAATTAACAGGGTTAACAAATCTATATAAAAAACAATTTAAAGCTTTTGGAGACCCTAATAGGCTGATGAATGAAAAAGATATTCTATGGATAAAAAATGAAGATTTCAATTTTAGAACCATTACAATTGCTTATTACTTTTTATTAAAAACGGAAGATATTGATGTTATCCATAACAAATATGAAGCAAAGTGGTTTCCATTTTCAGACTTACCTAGTTTAGGTTTTGATCACAAAAAAATTATACAAGAAGCTCATGAAGACTTAAAAACAAAATGTTTACATGAACCCATTATTTTTGAGCTTTTACCTGAAAAATTCACCATAAACGAGGTACAAGATGTATATCAATCCATTTTAGGGATAGAGATAGACAACAGAAATTTTAGAAGAAAAGTAATCAATAAGAAATATATTATTGCTTTGGACGAAAAGCAAGTTGGTGTTTCTAAAAGACCAGCACAACTCTATATGTTTAGTAAAAACATTTATGATAAAATGATCAATAATAATTTTTTAATCAACATTTAATGAAGATAAACACTTTTATTTTTGACATGGATGGAGTTATCATAGACTCAGAACCTTTTTGGAGACAAGCACAAATAGAAATTTTAGCCAGTTATAATGTTACCGTTACCATAGAAGACTGTATTAAAAACACCATGGGCAAAAGGATAGATGATGTTGCCTTAACCTGGTGTCAATTGCACCAATTAACTGTAAATCCTAAATTATTAGAACAAGAAATTATTACCGCTGTAGTTCAATTAATTACTAAAAAAGGAAAAGCTAAAAATGGCTTATTCGAGTTGTTAGATTATTTAACAAAAAACAACTTTAATATTGCCTTAGCAACATCCTCTAGCAAACCTATTATTAACGCAGTTTTTAACAGACTGAATATAGCTCATTATTTTAATGTTGTTTGCAGTGCAGATACTGAAGAATACGGAAAACCACATCCGGCTATTTATCTGAAAGTAGCAAAATTACTGAAAGTGAATACGGAAAATTGCTTGGTTTTAGAAGATAGCGTTACAGGTTTAATCGCTGCTAAAGCTGCCTCTATGAACACTATCGTAATTCCTGAAAATAAAAATGACCCTAGATTTACGATAGCAAATAACATCTATTCATCTATGTTAGATGTTATTATTTATCTGAAGACTCTACAATAATTTGAGCTGATAATTATAAATATAAAAACATCTCGTTACATATAAAAACAACTCTAATAGAACATATTTAGAAACGTAAAAAAAGCTTCAATATAAAATATTGAAGCTTTTTTAGAATATTATAAAGTATTCGCTTTAGTTCATACCTCCATCTACAGATAAAGTTTGACCTGTAATATAAGCACTCATATCAGAAGCTAAAAACACACATGCGTTTGCAATGTCTATTGGCTGCCCTCCTCTTTTTAAAGGAATTCCATCTCTCCAACTTTGTACAGTTGCTTCATCTAATTTTTCTGTCATTTCTGTTTCTATAAAACCAGGAGCAACTACGTTACTTCTAATATTTCTAGAACCTAACTCTAAAGCCACCGATTTAGAAAAACCAACAATACCAGCTTTTGAAGCAGCATAATTAGTTTGACCAGCATTTCCTTTAATACCAACAACAGAACTCATATTTATAATAGATCCTTTTCGTTGTTTCATCATCGGACGAATAACAGCTTTGGTTAAATTAAAAACAGATTTTAAATTTACTTCTATAACTTTATCAAAATCGTCTTCAGAAATACGCATTAACAAATTATCTTTTGTTATACCTGCATTATTTACTAAAATATCTATAGCTCCAAATTCTTTTAAAACTTCTTTTGCCAATTCTTGAGCAGCATCAAAGTCTGCTGCGTTAGATTGGTATCCTTTTGCTGAAACTCCAAAAGCCTTTAACTCTTCTTCTAAAGCAATTGCTGCATCAACAGAAGAACTGTAAGTAAAAGCTACATTTGCACCTTGTTTAGCAAATTCAATAGCAATTCCACGACCAATACCTCTTGTAGCACCTGTAATAATTGCAGATTTATTTTCTAATAATTTCATATTATTTCGTTGTTTTTACAGGCGCAAAGATACTAAAAATAAAAAACTCGTAAAACAAATTTTGCTTTACGAGTTTTACTATTTAAAAGTAATAATTACTATTGCTTTACTTCCTTTTTGTCTACATAATTAAATAAATAATCAATATCTAATTCTTTTATTTTACCCAGTTTTTGTAAAGATTTTACATCTAAATCTTTCTTATTACCAATAACCATCACATTATAAGATTCTCCTTTAATATTTTTATTAAAGAATGTCTTTAAATCTTCCATGGTCATTCCTTTAATAGTATTGTACATTGCCTCTCTATTGTCATTATCAATTCCTAATTTTTTAAGTCTTTCATAAGACCAAAAAATATTAGATTTTGTAATTCTTTGCGCTGCTAATTTCTTTAAAGTAGCTTCTTTAGCTGCATTAAATTGTTTTTCGGCTTCAGGCATATCATTCATTAATTCCATCATTGCATCTACAGCCTGCTCTAATTTGTTAGCTTGCGTACCAACATAAGCCATTACATAATTAGGAGAATCTTTTTTAGAAGCTCCTTGATAAGAAGCAAAAGCAGAATATGCTAAAGATTTAGATTCTCTAATCTCCTGAAATACAATTGATGATAAACCACTTCCAAAATACGTATTAAACAACGTTGAAGCTGCCATATTTTCTGGTTTAAAAGGCTCTCCTTTTGCCAAAAACATTAGTTCCGTTTGTACCATATCATAATCTGTAAAGAATACATTGTCACCAGTTTCGGTTTCTTTATATACTTTTGCCACTGGATATTCTTTTAACTCTCCATATACTTTATGATTGGTATTAAGTGATGCCACAGCAGTATCTACATCTTTACCATAATAAAAAATACGTTGCTTATAATTTTTCATATCCTTAATAAGCGCAACTAATTCTTCTGGATCGATAGCTTTTAATTCATCTATTTGCATGATGTCTCTTAAAGGAGAATCCTCACCATATTTACCATAATTCATCAAACCATTCCAAAGAATATTTTCTTTTTGTGTTTTTCCGTCCTGACGCCCTTTGTAGATTTTTTCTACATATTTATTGTAAGTATCCTTATCCGCTTTAGCGTTATCCCAAAGATGTTCTAACAACTTTAAACCTTGATCTAAATTTTCTTTTAATCCGCTTAAACCAACATACGTTTTATCGCTTGCTGTACTAACATAATAAGATATTCCCAATTTATAGAACTCTTTTTTAAGTTCTTCATTGGTATATTTATCAGTTCCAATATATTCTAAATAACCAGCAGCTAAAGATAATTTTTTATCATTATCACTTCCCATATCAAAAATGATATTCATATCGAATAAATCATTTTTATCATTTAAAACATAAGAAACTTTAATTCCGTTTTCTGTATTAGTTTCTTTAATTGCCGTCTTATAATCTACATATTTAGGCTGTAAAGGTTTCGATTCTATCTTATTGAAAGCTGTAATAAATTCAGAACTTTTATCTCTATTTAAATGTACAGGTGTAATTCCCGGATTTGCTACTTTTACAATATTCTTGTCTTCTCCTTTTCTTTTGTAAGTAACTACATAATTATCTTGATAAAAATTCTTAGCAAAAGCCACTAATTGCTCTTTTGATATTTTCTTTAAATCGTCTAAAAACTGAACTCTTTTAGACCAATCTTGTTGATAAATAAATGCATTTACATAGGTGTCCGCTAAAGCTGAATTGTCTTCATACTGTTTTGTTTGGCTTAATTTTAAGTCATTTACAACAGCTTCAATCATCCAATCTTCAAACTCGCCATTTTTTAATTTTTCTATTTGAGCTAATAACAATTCTTTAACTTCATCTAACGTTTGACCCGTTTTTGGTGATCCTGTAAAAGAATGATACCCATAATCATTTAAAAAAGTTGGCGAACAACTTGCTCTTTGCACCAATTGTTTCTGATTTAAATTTAAATCGATAATACCAGCATTACCGTTTGCCATAATCATATCACAAAGGGTTACCATTTTTTCTTCTTCTGTGTTTATTCCTTCAGATCTAAAAGCGATAGAAATAGATTCAGACGTTGGACCAAAAACTTCATTTACAATTGGAACTGTAATTTTTTCTTCTTTAGGCAAAGTTGGATGTGTTAATTCTTTTCTCTTGAATTTACCAAAAGCAGCATTTACTTTTTTAATGGTAGGTTCAAATTCAAAATCTCCCACTAAGATTACTGCCATGTTATTAGGCACATAATATTTGTTAAAATAATTATGGATATCTACCATAGAAGGATTTTTTAAATGATCTGCCTTACCAATAGTTGTTTGTTGTCCGTAAGGATGATTTGGAAATAAACCATCTAACATGGCAGCATAACGTTTTCTAAAATCATTATCCTGACCTCTATTAAACTCTTCAAAAACTGCTTCTAATTCCGTATGAAACAGACGTAAGACCAAAGTGCTAAAACGTTCTGCTTCTAAATCTACCCATTTATCTAATTCATTTGCAGGAATTTTATTTGTATACACCGTTTGCTCAAACCACGTATAGGCATTTGTACCTGTAGCCCCTAAAGATGCCGTCATTTTATCATATTCATTGGCAATAGAATAATTAGACGCTTCTAAAGAAACTTTATCAATTTCTTTATACAATGCCAATTTTTTGTCTGCATCTTTTTCTGCTCTATGCTGTTCATATAAGTCAGAAATTTTATCTAAAAATACTTTTTCTTTTTCCCAATTTACAGTTCCTATTTTATGAGTTCCTTTAAACACCATGTGTTCTAAATAATGTGCCAAACCTGTAGATTCTTTTGGGTCGTAATTAGAACCAGCTCTTACGGCAATGTAAGTTTGAATTTTGGGTTCATCAGAATTCTGACTTAAATACACTTTTAACCCATTTTCTAAAGTATACAAGCGTAAACCTGTTGGGTCATTCTGTACTGTTTCATAAGATAACCCGTTGGAATCTTTTTGCGAAGTTACCTCATAATTCTTTTCTTTCTTTTTGCTAGTAGTACAACTTACTGCTGTAACTAACAAAAAGCTAATGCATAACAATTTTAGTTCTTTCATAAATATTAATTTTGGTTGAAATAAAAAACTCCGTTGAATTTACGAATTCAACGGAGTTTATGCTATTTTATTGTAAAACTTTAACAGTTTCTTAATGGAAATCGATTTACTTTAAGACTTTTGCAATCATTTCACCAATTTTAGCTGGAGAGCTCACTACGTGAATTCCGTTTTCTGCTAAAATTTTCATTTTTGCTTGTGCTGTATCATCAGCTCCACCAACAATTGCACCTGCGTGCCCCATTGTTCTTCCTGCTGGTGCAGTTTGACCTGCTATAAAACCAACAACCGGCTTTCTGTTTCCATCAGCTTTAATCCATTGTGCCGCTTCAGCTTCCAAATTCCCTCCAATTTCACCAATCATAACAATTGCTTCTGTTTCTGGATCATTCATTAACATCTCAACTGCTTCTTTTGTTGTAGTTCCAATAATTGGATCTCCACCAATACCAATAGCTGTAGTAATTCCGTAACCTTGTTTTACAACTTGGTCTGCTGCTTCATACGTTAAAGTTCCAGATTTAGAAACGATACCTACTCTACCCTTTTTAAATATAAAACCTGGCATAATACCAACTTTAGCTTCATCTGGTGTAATTACACCCGGACAGTTAGGTCCAACCAATCGACAGTCTCTACTATCAATATAAGCTTTTACTTTTACCATGTCTGCAGTAGGAATTCCTTCTGTAATACAAATGATAACTTTTATTCCTGCGTCTGCAGATTCCATAATTGCATCCGCAGCAAAAGCTGGTGGTACAAAAATAATAGAAGTGTCTGCCCCAACCTTATCTACAGATTCTTTAACGGTATTAAAAACAGGTTTACCTAAATGCACTTGACCTCCTTTTCCTGGAGTTACCCCTCCAACAACATTCGTTCCATAATCAATCATTTGACCAGCGTGAAAAGTACCTTCACTACCTGTAAAACCTTGAACAATAATTTTTGAATTTTTATTTACTAAAACACTCATTGGTTTGATTTTTTTTATATTGTTACACAAAAATAGTTTATTGATTGTTTCTAAAAAAGTATTCAAACAAATTATTATCAATAAAAAAGTAATAATTATATGTTTAGATAGCCTTTTTAAAGAATAAGATACTCTTAAAAGTTTTTAGAGAGTTTATCTAAAAATTTATGAGTTCTTTCTATCTTTTAAAAAACGTTTTATTTCTGCCATTTCTTTTAATTTTTCTCTTGATTCTGAAACCGGAGTACCAAAATAACTTTTTCCTCCTGCAACAGATTTAGTAACACCTGTTTGTCCGAGAATTATAGCTCCTTTACCTATAGTAATTCCGCTATTGGTACCAACCTGCCCCCAAATGGTAACTTCATCTTCTATAATTACGCAACCAGCAATACCCGTTTGCGAAGCTATTAAACATTTTTTACCAATTTTGGTGTCATGCCCAACATGAACTTGGTTGTCAATTTTGGTGCCTTTTCCAATAGTTGTATCACCAGAAACGCCTTTATCAATAGTACAAGATGCTCCTAAATCTACATTATCTTCTAAAACTACTCTTCCTCCAGAAATTAATTTATCAAATCCTTCTGGTCTGTTTTTATAATAAAATGCATCCGCTCCTAAAACCGTATTCGCATGAATGGTAACATTATTACCTATTACTGAATTATCATAAATAGTTACATTTGGATGAATTACACAATTTTTACCAATAGTAACATTGTTTCCTATAAATACATTTGGTTGAATAATTGTATTCTCTCCAATAATAGCCGATTCAGAAATACTAACTTTAGCAGCTATAAATGGATTAAAATGTTTTGTTATTTTATTAAAATCACGAAAAGGATCCTCTGAAATTAGTAATGCTTTTCCTTCTGGGCAATCTACTTTTTTATTGATTAAAATTGTAGTTGCAGCAGAATTTAATGCTTTGTCATAGTATTTAGGATGATCTACAAAAACAATATCTCCTTTTTCTACAACATGAATCTCATTGATTCCTAAAATCTCAAAATTTTCATCACCAATAAAATCTGTGTTTATCAGTTTTGCTATTTGCTGAAGTGTTTGTGGTTTTTTGAATTTCATGTTTCAGTTTTCAGTAGCAGTAATCAGTCACAGTTTCAGTATTGAGTAAGCACTGCAAACTGCTACTGAATACTGCCCACTAATTCTTACTCTTTAATACGTTCTTGATATGTTCCTTTGGTAGTTTCTATCTTAATTTTATCTCCTTCATTAATAAACAAAGGGACGTTTACAGACGCTCCTGTTTCTACCGTAGCAGGTTTAGTTGCATTGGTAGCAGTATTTCCTTTAACTCCAGGCTCTGCGTGTGTTACTTCTAAAATTACACTTGCTGGTAAATCTACAGAAAGTGGCATGTTATCTTCAGAATTGATGATAATTGTTACAATTTCTCCTTCTTTCATTAATCCTGGATTATCTAAAGCTGCTTCTAACAAACGAATTTGAGTATAATCTGCTTCATTCATAAAATGGTAAAATTCACCATCATGATATAAAAACTGAAATTTATGAGTTTCTACACGTACATCGTCAATTTTTCTCCCTGCAGGAAAAGTATTATCTACTACTTTACCGTTGGTAACACTTTTTAATTTTGTTCTAACAAATGCAGGTCCTTTACCTGGTTTAACATGTAAAAATTCTATAATTTTGTATATATCGTTGTTATATCTAATACACAATCCGTTTCTAATATCTGATGTTGTTGCCATATTTTTGCTGTATGCTTTTGGTATTTGTTAAAAGCAATTATTGTTAGTTATACTTATAATTTTCTTTAATTACACTCTAATTTTAATATAAAAAATTAGTTAGCTTTAGAGTATCCTTTCATAATTCCTCTATGCGAATCTTTTATAAATTGAATAATTTCATCGCGTTCTGGAGTTGCTTCCATTTCTGCTTCAATGATATCAATCGCTTGAGAATTATTATAGTTTTTTTGAAATAAAATTCTATATATATTCTGAATTTCTCTTATTTTTTCAGTTGAAAAACCTCTTCTACGCAAACCTACTGAGTTAATACCTACATAAGCAAGTGGCTCTCTAGCGGCTTTAACAAAAGGAGGAACATCTTTTCTTACCAAAGAACCTCCAGTAACAAATGCATGATTACCTATAGATGCAAATTGATGTACTGCAACCATACCAGCCAAAACAACATTGTCTCCAATAGTTACGTGTCCTGCTAGGGTTGTGTTATTAGAAAAAATACAATTATCACCAACAAAAGTATCATGTGCAACATGGCAATAGGCCATTATTAAACAATTGTTACCAATTTTGGTTTTCATTCTATCTGATGTACCTCTGTTTATAGTAACGCATTCTCTTATGGTAACATTATTACCTATTTCTACTGTAGTTTCTTCATCGTTAAACTTTAAATCTTGAGGAATTGCAGAAATAACTGATCCCGGAAAAATTCTACAATTTTCACCAATTTTAGCACCTTCCATAATGGTTACGTTAGAACCAATCCAAGTTCCGGAACCTATGGTTACATTATTATGAATGGTTGTAAACGGTTCTATTACTACGTTTCTTGCTATTTTTGCTTGCGGATGTACATACGCTAATGGTTGATTCATAACTTATTTTTTTCTTGCAATTTGAGCCATTAATTCTGCTTCTGCCACTATCTTTCCGTTCGCATACGCATAGGCTTGCATATGGCAAATACCTCTTCTAATTGGTGTAATTAATTCACATTTAAAGGTAAGTGTATCTCCTGGCAACACCTTTTGTTTAAATTTAACATTATCCATCTTCATAAAATAAGTTAGATAATTTTCTGGGTCTGGAACTGTGTTTAAAACTAAAACACCACCACATTGTGCCATTGCTTCAATTTGTAATACTCCTGGCATTACTGGTGAACCTGGAAAATGACCAACGAAAAAGTTTTCGTTCATGGTTACATTTTTCATTCCTACCACATGTTTATCAGAAAGTTCTAGAATTCTATCTATCAATAAAAATGGTGGTCTATGAGGTAAAACGTCCATAATCTGATAAATATCCATTAATGGAGGTAAATTCAAATCGTATTGAGGAACATTATTTCTTTTTTCTTGCTTAATAATCTTAGCTAATTTCTTTGCAAATGTGGTATTTACTAAATGCCCTGGTTTATTTGCAATAACCTTTCCTTTAATTCTAATACCAACCAAAGCTAAATCTCCAATAACATCTAATAATTTATGTCTAGCAGCTTCATTAGCCCAATGTAAAGTAAGATTGTCTAAAATTCCGTTAGGTTTAACAGCAATATTATCTTTATTGAAAGCTTTTTTTAATTTCGCCATCGTTTCTGTAGATAATTGTTTGTCTACATACACAATTGCATTATTTAAATCTCCACCTTTAATAAGATCGTGTTCTAAAAGCATTTCAATTTCATGCAAAAAACTAAACGTTCTTGCTGCAGCAATTTTTTCTTTAAAATCAGAAATCTTTTCTAAATTTGCATTTTGAGTTCCTAATATTTTAGTACCAAAATCTACCATAGCTGTAACCTGGTACTCATCTGAAGGCATTAAAATAATTTCGCTGCCTGTAACATCATCTTTAAAAGAAATAATTTCTTTTACTACATATTCTTCAATTTCTGCTTCTTGTTCTTGTATACCTGCTTTTTCTAAAGCTTCTACAAAATATTTAGAAGAACCATCCATAATTGGAGGTTCAGAAGAATCTAATTCAATTAAAAGGTTGTCTAAATCTAAACCAACTGCAGCAGCTAAAACGTGCTCTGAAGTCTGAATTTGAACACCATTTTTTTCTAAGTTTGTTCCTCTTTGTGTATTGATAACGTATTCTGCCTTTGCCTCTATAATTGGGGATCCTTCTAAATCTATTCTGCTAAAAGCAAAACCATGATTTATAGGAGCAGGTTTAATTGTCATGTTTACGGTATTACCTGTATGAATACCAACACCTGATAAACTTACTTCTTTTTGAATTGTTTTTTGCTTCTTACTCATTTATGTTTGGTTTTTGAGTCTTCAACTCTTTTTCTATATTGTTAATTTTCGATGCTATTTTAGGTAAATTTCTAAAATAAACCGAACTTTTATTAAAATCTTGTATTTTAAATGCAGGCGATCCGTTTACCATTTCATTATCTTTTAAGCTTTTAGAAATACCTGCTTGGGCTAAAATCTTTACATTATCACCAATAACTATATGGCCAACAAAACCTACTTGCCCACCAATCATACAATTTTTACCAATTTTTGTTGATCCTGCAATACCTGTTTGAGCTGCAATTACGGTGTTTTCTCCAATTTCTACGTTATGAGCAACCTGTATTTGGTTGTCTAATTTAACACCTTTATTTATAATGGTAGATCCCATTGTTGCTCTGTCTATTGTACAAGCAGAACCAATATCTACATTATCCTTTATAATAACATTACCAATTTGAGGTATTGCTGTATATACTCCATATTTATCTGGTGCAAAACCAAATCCATCTCCACCTATTATAGTTCCGGAATGAATTTTACAATTATTTCCTATTACCGTTTCAGAATAAATTTTCACTCCCGAAAAGATAACACAGTTATCTCCTATAATTGTATTGTCGCCAATGTAAGCGTTCGGATAAATTTTTACATTTTCTCCCAAAATTACGTTTTCTCCTATATATGAGAATGCACCAATATATTCATTAACACCTATTTTTGCCGAATCAGAAATAAAATGTGGTACTTCCCTACCCGTTTTATTATTTTTTACTTCATTATAAAACGCTAATATTTTAGAGAAAGCTTCATAGGCATTTTCTACTTTTATTAGTGTAGATTTTACTTCTTTTTCTGGAACAAAAGTACTGTTAACAATAACTACAGATGCATGTGTAGTATATAAAAAGGACTTATATTTTAGATTAGACAAAAAGGTTAACGAACCTTTTTCTCCTTCTTCTATCTTAGATAATTTAGAAACTTCTACATTAGAATTACCAACGATGTTACCTTCTAAAATATCTGCTATTTGTTGTGCTGTAAATTTCATTAGACGCAAAAATATAAAATTTATAGTGATTTGGCTAATCTCATTTTATTTTGGATAGCAAATAAAGTGTTTTATCACCGGATTTGTTAACGCTTGCAAATTTAATTGGTCAGATGCTTTTGCAATATCTATTAGTTTTCCCTTTTTATTCAGAATAAAAATAGGTTTTTCTTGCTGATATGCTTGGTTTTTGATCTTTTTAGTGAAAACAAAATATTTTGCTTCGTTTTCTGAAAGTTCTAATTTATTAGAAACATTATTTATTTTTTTATTTAATTCTTTTGCTTCAAATTCTTTTTGCTGAATTTCTATACGCAACAATTTTCTATCAACAATCATATTAGATAATAAGGATAAAATTTTATCACTATGATTTGTCCATTCTTTTATGGCAGACATCACATCATAATCATCTAATTTAGAAAACATTTCTAAAGTTTCATCTGTAAAGTTTTCTTGAGATATTTTTTTATACAAGAAATAATGTAAAGAAGTACTTGCAAATAATGCGACTCCTTTTTCTGCTAATTCTTTGGCTCTTTTTAAAACATTTACCAGCATATTTTCTGCTACTAAACCTGTTTTATGCAAATATACTTGCCAATACATTAATCTTCTAGCTATTAAAAAATTTTCTACAGAATAAATACCTTTTCCTTCAATAACTAGCTCATCATCTTGTACATTCATCATAGCAATTAACCGATCAGAAGAAATATTACCTTCTGTAACACCTGTATAAAAGCTATCGCGCTTTAAATAATCTAATCGATCTATATCTAATTGACTAGAAATAAGTTTACACAAAAATTTTCTATGATACTTGCCTTCAAATATTTCTATGGCTAAATCTAATTTTCCATCAAATTCTTTATTTAACTTTTTCATGAATTTTAAAGAAATTTCTTCATGCGAAATTCCATTTACAATGCTATGTTCTAAAGCATGTGAAAAAGCTCCATGACCAATATCGTGCAATAAAATTGCAACATAAAGTCCATTTTCTTCTTCCTTGGAAATTTCTATTTCCTTAAAACGCAAAACTCTTACCGCTTTTTGCATTAAATGCATACAACCTATTGCATGATGAAAACGAGTATGATTTGCTCCTGGATATACTAAATTAGAAAAACCCATTTGAGCTATTCTTCTTAATCGCTGAAAATAAGGGTGTTCTATTAAATCAAAAATTAAAGTATTCGGTATTTGAATAAATCCGTAAATAGGATCATTCAGAATCTTTAATTTATTATGTTTTTTATTCTTCAAATGAGTGTTTTTTATCAACTTAAACAAAAGTACATAATATTATTAGATGCAATTAACTACTATTCTTTTTTGTATTATAAAATGAATTTACACTTAAAAAATAAACATAATTAATATATAAGAGAGCATAGACCTTTCTATGCAAACAAAAGGGCTTTGTAAACTTTGCTATAAACTTTGATACATTTAAGAATTAGATTCTTTTTTTTGGCAATATTTTATCATTTTTAAAAACCAAAAAGTATAACTTTTAGTTACTTTTATCGTTAAATGTTAAAATTATAAACGAAAATATGAGCAGTATACAAATTTTATGGGTTGATGATGAAATAGAATTATTAAAACCTCACATTCTTTTTTTAGAACGTAAAAATTACGAAGTAACTACTTGTACAAATGGTGCAGATGCTATAGATTTAGTAGGAGAACAAAAATTCGATATCGTTTTTTTAGATGAAAATATGCCTGGTTTAACAGGCTTAGATACCCTTGCAGAAATTAAACAAAAACAAGCAAATTTGCCTGTGGTAATGATTACAAAAAGCGAAGAAGAATATATAATGGAAGAGGCAATTGGCTCTAAAATTGCAGATTATTTAATAAAACCCGTAAACCCAAATCAAATTTTATTAAGTTTAAAAAAGAACTTAGATCATTCTCGTTTAGTCTCAGAAAAAACAACATCTAGTTATCAACAAGAATTTAGAAAAATATCTATGGATTTAGCCATGGTAAATTCTTATGAAGAATGGATTGATCTTTACAAAAAACTAGTTCATTGGGAGCTAGAACTAGAAAACATTAGCGATCCTGGAATGTTAGGTATTTTAGAAAGCCAAAAACAAGAAGCTAACAGCCAGTTTTTTAAATTCATTAAAAAAAATTATGAAGATTTTTTAACAGCACATGATAAACCTACTTTTTCTCATACCTTATTTAAAAACTATGTGGTACCAGAATTAAGTAAAAAACAAGGCGTTTTATGGGTTATAATAGATAATTTACGTTATGATCAATACAGAATTTTAGAACCATTAATTAATAATTTTTATAAAAAAGACCAAGAGTATTCCTATTTCTCCATTTTACCAACCGCAACACAATATGCTAGAAACGCCATGTTTTCTGGTTTAATGCCTTCTGAAATGGAAAAACGTTATCCAAATTTTTGGAAAAATGATATTGATGAAGGCGGAATGAATTTATATGAAAATGACTTTTTAACCGCACAAATAAAACGTTTAGGCATAGATATTAAACACGAATATTATAAAATTACCAATCTTAAAAACGGTAAAGATTTAGCCGATAATTACAACGGTACAAAACAAAATGATTTAACCGCTGTGGTGTATAATTTTGTAGATATGTTGTCTCATTCTAAAACAGAAATGGAAGTAATTAAAGAATTAGCAGGAGACGATAAGGCATACAGAAGTTTAACTTTAAGTTGGTTTAAAAACTCACCTTTGTTCGAAATTATTCAAAAAGCGCAACAATTAGGTCAGAAATTAATAATTACCACAGACCACGGAACCATCAATTGTAAAAACCCAACCAAAGTTATTGGCGATAAAAATATTAGTGCCAATTTACGCTACAAAACAGGTAAAAGCCTAACCTATGAAGATAAAGACGTGTATGCCGTTAGAAATCCAAAAGACATATTTTTGCCAACAGTAGCCATGAATAGTTCATTTATTTTTGCAAAAGAAGATTTGTTTTTTGCGTATCCAAACAACTTTAATCACTTTGTAAAATACTATAAAAACACCTATCAACATGGAGGCGTTTCTTTAGAAGAAATGATTATTCCATGTGCTGTTTACAGTCCTAAATAAATTAGTTTACAGTATTTTAGTAAGCAATAATCCGTTACAATAAAAGTGTAAAAAAAGGATATTTTCTATATTATAAATTAGTAGAAGCTATTTCCTGCTTTCACTACTCGCTTTTTTTACAGAAAAAGCAAAAAAGAGCTCAAACAGACCGCTCAATCAGGGCTAAACTTGTTTGCTAGCTGCAATTAATTATAAAAAGTCCGACAAGGTTTAACTACTTGTCGGACTTTTTGTTTTCATCAAATTCAGCATTACAAATATATTATTAGGTTCTAAGCATCATTTACTTTATATTATTGAGCGTAAACTGTAACTGTTTACTAAATAGTTTTTATATTTTTGTAATTATGAACAAAAACTATTCTTTAGAAAATCTATCTGAAGTGGCAGCAGAACTTATTGCATCCGTAGAAAACAAAACACTATTGTTTTACGGACAAATGGGTGTTGGCAAAACCACACTTATAAAAGAAATATGTAAACAATTAGATGTTTTAGACAGCATCTCCTCTCCTACTTTTTCATTGGTAAATGAGTATCATACCTCTAAAAATGAAAAAGTTTTTCATTTCGATTTTTACAGAATTGAAGACGAAGAAGAGGCTTTAGATATGGGAATCGAAGAATATTTTGATAATAATGACTGGTGTTTGGTAGAATGGCCAGAAAATATAGAAAATTTGCTACCTTTAGATGCTGTTCAAATTCATTTATCTATTTTAAATGATGCACAAAGAAATATTCAACTAAAATAACTAAACTATGAGTTCATTTTCTCCTTTCAGTAAAGAAGAATTACTTCCGCAAGAAGAAATGTTAGAAATTAAAAGGCAAAAAGGAGAACTTTTTATTGGTTTACCAAAAGAAACCTATTTGGGCGAAAAACGTGTTTGTTTAACACCAGATGCCGTTTCTGCATTATGTGCTCACGGACATAGAGTTGTAATAGAAACAGGTGCAGGAGATCATGCAAATTATGCAGATAGAGAATATTCTGAAGCCGGTGCTAAAATCTCTTACGATGTAGAAGAAGCTTTTAAATGCAATATTGTTTTAAAAGTGGCACCTCCAACAGAAAGAGAAATCGAATACATGAACCCACAAACGATTTTAATTTCTTCATTACAATTAAAAACACAAAATAAAAAATACTTTGAATGTTTGGCTAAAAAGCGAATTACCGCTGTGGCTTTCGATTATATAAAAGACGACCATAATACGTACCCTATAGTAAAATCTTTAAGTGAAATTGCAGGAACAGCTTCTGTATTAATTGCCGCAGAATTAATGAGCGGAATTAACAAAGGAAACGGTTTGTTGTTAGGTAATATTGGTGGCGTTCCGCCTTCTAGTGTTGTTATTTTTGGTGCAGGAACCGTAGGTGAATATGCTGCTAAAACAGCTATTGGTTTAGGTGCACGCGTTAAAGTTTTTGATAATTCTATTAGTAAGTTACGTAAATTACAAGATTCTATAAATGCTCCTATTTATACATCTACATTACAGCCAAAATCGGTTGCCAAGGCATTAATGCGTGCAGATGTAGCAATTGGAGCCATTCGAGGTAAAAATAGATCACCAATTTGTGCCACAGAAGAAATGGTAGAAACCATGAAAGAAGGTGCTGTTATTATAGATGTTAGTATAGATAGAGGTGGTTGTTTCGAAACCTCAAATGTTACTACACATAAAACGCCTACTTTTATAAAACATGGTGTTGTACATTACTGCGTACCTAATATTCCTGCTCGTTATGCAAGAACAGCTTCTTTGTCTATTAGTAATATTTTTACACCTTATTTATTAAATATAGCAGAAGAAGGCGGTTTTGAAAATGCTGCACGTTATGATAAAAGTTTGCGAAACGGAATGTATTTTTATCATGGAATTCTTACAAATAAAACGGTTGCAGATTGGTTTGATTTACCTTTTAGAGATATTAATTTGTTGATTCTTTAAAAGCTTTTCTAACAGCAATATTTTTGTCTTATAAATATTTTCTATATGAAACATTTCACATTTAAAACAAGTAACCTAAATAGATTTTTAAAATCTATCGTTTTTGTTGCTGCACTTATAATTACATCTTCTTTATTTTCTCAAACAGTAAGTGTAGATGATACCAAAACGGCAGAAGAACTGGCTAACCAACTTATAGATAATTCTTGTATCTCAAAATCTAGTTTTAATAGTTCTTCCAATCAATCTGTTGCTTCATTTACTAATAATGGTGGTAGTTTTCCAATATCTGAAGGGATAATTATAAGATCTGGTATTGCAAAACAGACTGAAGGTACATTTTCTAACACAAATTTAAGTAGCGAGAATTCTACTAATGGAGATGCTAATTTACAAACTTATAGTAATAATGAAGGTGGAACAAAAGACATAACCGATGTTGGTTTTTTAGAGTTTAATTTCACCCCAGTAGGTAAAGAATTTAGTTTCAATTACATATTTGCTTCAAATGAATATAGCGAGTATCAATGTGAAAGCGGAGATATTTTCGCAATTATTCTAACGAATTTAGAAACAGGTGTTAGTGCAAATATTGCAACTATTACCGATAATGAAAGTGTTTCTGTAAAAAACATAAGAGATGGACTATTAAATGGTTTATGCTCTTCAAAAAATGCTAATTTATTTAGCACGTATTATGGAGATAATAGTGATAATTCTTCGATAAATATGCGAGGTTTTACCACAAAACTAAAAGCCTCTGCAACCGTAATTCCTAATACTAAATATCAAATAAAATTTGTAATTGGAGATTATGGTAACTCAGATCTTGATTCTGCAGTGTTTATAGAAACAGGAAGTTTTAATAATTCTTTAGATTTAATTGCTGATAAATCACTCTGCTCCGAAGAAAATGTAGTTATCGATTCTGGTTTTCCTAAAACAGATGGATTTAAGTTTGAATGGAAAAAAAATAACGTGCTCCTTTCTGGTGAAAACGGAACAACACTAACAGTGAACAGCCCAGACACCTATTCAATAACAATTACATCTTTATCTGATGTTAGTTGCCAGCTAAATAGTAATATTGCAATTACAACAATTACTGCAACCAAACCAGTTGATATTAAACTTTGTGGAGAAGTTACTACTATTAATATTCCTTATAATGTACAAAGTCAAATCTTAAACGGGGCAAGCCTTTCTAATTATACTCTTAATTATTTTGAATCATTAAGCGCCGCTAAAAATAATGATCCTTCTATTCTTAACCCAACAAATTACCCAGTAACAAATAGCACATTTACGCTATGGGCTAGATTAGCAAGTAAAGATAATACCTGTTTCGATGTAGTTAGCTTTAATGTAGAAATCACTCCCAAACCAAAGGTAGATACATTACCAGATGCTTATGTTTGTAATGAATATGAATTACCAGTACTAACTAATGGAGAGTATTATACAGAAACTTTAGGAGGCGGAACAAAATTAGCATCTGGAAATAATATTACAACTGAAAGCACAATATATATTTACAGCAAGGATACTACTTCAGAATGCCGCAATCAAACTAGTTTTGAAGTATTGTTTTCTGAAAATTATAATATAGAACGAGAATATTGTGGAGAATTTAAAGTTCCTGCTACTAAATTTGGTCAATTTTATACAGACGTAAATGGCCCAAATGGAACTGGAGAATTAATACCAACTGATACAATTTTAACAGAAGAAAACACAACTATTTATTTTTATTCTAAATTAAATGGAGTGACTTGTACTGAAAAGAAATTCGACTTAATTATTCATCCATTACCAGGTATAGATACAATAAAAGACATAATTACTTGTAATTCTTATACCTTAGATCCATTACCAAGCGGAGGTGCTTATTATACAGGATATAAAGGCTCTGGTTCTAGATATCTACCAGGTGACCTAATAACATCTTCAATTCGTCTATTTATTTATAATAAAAACGAAGTTACGGGTTGTGCGTCTGGTGGACTTTTACCTAATAGAGTATTTATTACAATTATAGATCCTAAAGAATTTGAAGATGTTACAGAATGCGGTAGCTATATCATACCCAATAAACCTATTGGAAAATATTATAAAACAAATGTATTTGACGAAGAAAATATAATACCAGCCGGAACAGAAATTACTGAATCAAAAAATATATATTATTATGCAGATGAAATAACTACCACTCCAAATTGTACTGGTTATGAAATTTCTGTCACTATTAATCCACTTCCACCAATAGATACTTTAGATAATATTGTAAGGTGTGAGGATGATTTACCTAAATTGCCTGCATTAAAATTAGATCATGGAAATTATTTTACTGGTAAAAACGGTTCTGGAACTCCTTTAAGTGAAGGTGATGAAATAAGCAGTACTCAAACAATTTATATATACAATACAAACGGAACCTGTCCTGTAGAAACCAGTTTTACCGTAACTATAAATAAAAAACCAATAATACCACCTTTTCCTCCTCAAAAGGTTTGCGAACCTTTTAAGTTACCAGAATTAAGTTTTAATGGTAGATATTTTACAGAAACTGGTGGACCAAATGGAACTGGAACAGAATTATTTGCGGGAGATTTTATTGAAGACGGAACTCAAACTATTTATGTTTACAGTGAACACCCAGACCTAGCAACTTGTAGCAGTGAAAAAAGTTTTATAGTTGAAATTTTAGGAAGAGTTGTCGATGAACCTAATGATGTTATAATAGCTTGTGAAACGTATGTTTTACCTCCTTTAATTAAACCAGGTAACTACTATAAAAACGATGATAAAACAGGGTTTTTAGAAGTAGGAACCCCCATTACTGAAACACAAACTATTTATATTATTGGTGATGATTCTAGATATGAACCTTGTCAAAATATGAGTTCTTTTGAAGTTAAAGTATATAACAAACCTAATTTAGAAGATTTAGGTGTAATAACGGATATAAATCAATGTGGTTCTATAACATTACCGAGCATAACAAATCCAGATATTACAGTAGAGTATTATAACGACGAAGATAGAACAGATTTAATTTCAGATTTAACAATTGCAAATACCAGTTTAGAAGAAGATGTTACACGTACCATTTATGTACGTGCGTATCCTAAAGGAAATCCAGATTGTTTTACAGAAGGTAGTTTTTCAATTACCATTTATCATTTATTAGATTTAGTTGTAAAAGGAGGTGCTATTTGTGTAGATCATACTACCAATAAAACAAATAATCCTTTTTTAATAGAAACAGGGTTAGACGCAAGTATTTACGATATAAAATGGTATTTAAAAGGAGATTTATTAAATCCAGATTCTTCTCAAGCCAATTGGAGTGCAATAAAAACAGGTGCGTACACAATAGAAGCTAAACGAAATAGCGACAATGCCATAAATACCCCCAATAAAAGTACTGATTGCAATTATCATCCAACAGAAGTAATTATAGAAAGTTCTACTCCTCAATTTGAAGTAAATATCTTATCCAATGATTTTTCTGATTTATATGCTGTAGAAATTAGTACTATTGAACAAGGTTTAGGTAATTATACCTATTCTTTAGATAACATAAACTTTCAAACTTCTAATACATTTAGAAATATTAATCCGGGTACTTATACTGTTATAGTTAGAGATTTAGAAAATATTTGTAATGATATAAAACTTGAGTTTACTGCCTTAAATAATCCAAGTTATTTTAATCCTATAGAAGGAAATTGGAATATAACAGATTTACAAGCTGATGCTTCCGCGACAATAGATATTTTTGACCGATTTGGTATTCATATAATAACCATAAAACCAAAAAATGGTTTAAGTGGCGGATGGAACGGTGAAAATAATAATGGTAAAAAAATGCCTAGTACAGATTATTGGTATGTACTAAAATATACCAACGAAGATGGAAATCCTGCTATTTTTAGATCGCACCTTTCTTTAATAAGAAAATAAGTTATTTTGCTTAAATCTGATTTAAAAACTTAAATTTGCATTTCAAAATTTTACAATGCTCATTAAAAGAATAGGTTATTATTTAGTAGGTTTATCGTTAGGTTGTGTTGCTGTATATTTTTTCTGGCAAAAGAAACAAGCTACATTTGATTATGGAATGGATGCAAGAACATTAAAATCTATCAGAATTAAAGAGCGTTTATTTTCTGATGAAGCTAAAAATGCCATGCATAAATTTAATATTGATACTTTAAAAATTAACACCATTTTATATACTGGTGATGTTGATTTTGGAAAAAGCAAACCAAGACAAAAACCCTGTGCAGAATATTATATCACAGGTAAAAAAGACTTAGAAAAAGTAAGTTTATTGGTAAAACGTTGCGACTCTTCTGCTACCATTGAGCAGGTTATTGTGGAGTAAACTTATTTTTAATATCTATAAATTGATAATAAATATCTATATTTATTAAAAGATGTCATTTCTATTATAGTAGGAATGACATCTTTTTTATTCAGTTTTTAATTTTTCTAAATAATATCTTTCAATTTTATCTACATTTTTAATGGTTTTTCGAACCCAATTAAAATACAAAACGTCCTTTTCTTCTTTAGATAATTGCCAATCAACAGAAGAATTTCTCAATTTTGTGGTTACGTCTTGTAAAATAATAGCTGCAGCAACAGAAATATTTAAACTTTCTGTAAAACCAACCATTGGTATTTTTAAAAATCCGTCTGCTTGTTCTTTTACATAGTCGGAAACGCCCTCTGCCTCCACTCCAAACACAAATGCAGATTTTTTAGTAACATCAAAATCTTGTAGTAAACAAGAATCATTATGTGGTGTTGTTGCTATAATTTGATAGCCTTGTTCACGCAAATGATCTAAACAAACTTTAGTATTGTCTCCGTCTTTTTTATATCGTTTAGAAGTAATCCATTTCTGAGAACCTTTTGCTACATGTCTAGATACTTTATTGGTGTATTTGTTTTCTATTGCATGTACGTCTTGTACTCCAAAAATATCTGCAGTTCTAACAACCGCACTTGCATTATGAGGTTGAAAAATATCTTCTAAAACTACCGTAAAATGACGCGTCCTATCTTCTAAAACCTTCTTAAAAAGATTTTTCCTTTTATCCGTTAAATAGGTTTCAAAATAATTTAATAGTTTTTCATCAATCATAAGTACAAACTTAGAATTATTATTTTTATCTTCATTGGAGATTTTATAAAAATACAAAAACCTACATTGTTATGAAGAATTTAGTTGTTTTAACTGGAGCAGGAATTTCTGCAGAAAGCGGCATACAAACGTTTAGGGATGCCGATGGTTTATGGGAAGGTCATAATGTTATGGAAGTAGCTTCTCCAGAAGGTTTTGCTGCAAATCCTAAATTGGTTTTAAACTTTTACAACGAGCGAAGAAAACAGTTGTTAAAGGTTGCGCCAAATAAAGGTCATTTAAATTTAGTTGAACTAGAAAAGGATTTTAATGTTGAAATAATTACTCAAAATGTAGATGATTTACACGAGCGTGCAGGCAGTAAAAACGTAACGCATTTACATGGCGAACTTTTAAAAGTGAGAAGTTCTATTGACGAAAAGATTGTTTTAGACTGGAAAAAAGATTTAAACTTAGGTGATTTATGTCCTAAAAAAAGCCAATTAAGGCCTCATATTGTTTGGTTCGGAGAAATGGTACCGATGCTAGATAAAGCCATAGAAATTACTAAAAAAGCAGATATTTTGGTAATTATTGGTACTTCTATGCAAGTATATCCGGCGGCGGGTTTAGTAGATTATGTAAAATCGAATACCCCAATTTATTTTATAGATCCAAAACCAGCAGTTTCTAAAGGTCGGTTTAATAATTTAACCATTATTAAGGAAATTGCGAGTGTAGGAACAGAAAAACTAATAGAATTATTGAAAGGTTAAGTTACCTCCTTTATTCTCTATCTCTACTTTTGTTCATCCCTTGTCATTTTGAAATGAGCTTTTTTGCCTTTCGACTTCGCTCTAGATAAACTAATGAGAAATCTCATAACAGTGAAACCGCAAAACGGAGCATCTTTATGCGATTTCTCCCAAAAGGTTAAAATAACAAACTGTGTAAAAACACTTATATTTACTACTTTATTGAGGTTTAAAGTAATTAAATAAACACTAAAATTTAGCAAACAAGGTTAGCCCTGATTGCAGCAATTGTTTGAGCTCTTTTTTATTCTTTTTCTGAATAAAAAAAGCGAGTGCGGAAAGCAGGAAATAGCTTCAAAAAAAATTAATCAATCATATTTTTTAAATAAAACTGCTCTACTTTTTCTCTTGCCCAAGGTGTTGTTCTTAAAAATTTTAAACTCGATTTATAGGTAGGATTGTTTTTAAAGGCATTTATATTTAAGGTATCACCTAATTCTTCCCAACCATATTCTTTAAACAATTGTTCTAACATGGTGGCTAATTTTATACCGTGTAACGGATTATTTGGTTGTTCTGTGCTCATTATTTCTCAAAAAAATTAGAATAAAATCAAATGTAATGCTATTATTTTTTTTAGTTCAAAAATAATAACAATTATTAGCAATTGTTTATTCCTGATTTTTCAATAATTTAGCTGAAATTTAAAGAAATCTTTACATGAAAAATATTGCGTTAAATAATATTCACGTTGCTTTAGGTGCTAAAATGGTTCCTTTTGCTGGTTACAACATGCCTGTACAATATGAAGGAGTTACGGCAGAACATTTAACAGTTAGAAATTCTGTTGGTGTTTTTGATGTGAGCCACATGGGTGAATTTTTGGTTGAAGGTGAAAATGCTTTGGCTTTAATACAAAAAGTTACTTCTAATGATGCTTCTAAACTAGCAATTGGTGATGCGCAATACAGCTGTTTCCCTAATGAAGAAAACGGAATTGTAGATGATTTAATTTGTTATAAAATTAAAGAAAACCAATATTTATTAGTTGTAAATGCTTCTAATATTGAAAAGGATTGGAATTGGATTTCTAAATATAATGAGGAATTTAATGCGGATTTAAAAAACTTATCTGAAGGTTATTCTTTGCTTGCCATTCAAGGACCTAAAGCTGTAGAAGCTATGCAATCTTTAACTTCTTTAGATTTAGCTGCTATTCCTTTTTATAAATTTAAAGTAGGCGATTTTGCAGGTATAGAGAATGTAATTATTTCTGCAACGGGATATACCGGTTCGGGCGGATTTGAAATTTACTGTAAAAATGAAGAAGCGGAACAAATTTGGAATAAAGTTTTTGAAGCTGGAGCAGATTTCGGAATTAAGCCAATTGGTTTAGCGGCAAGAGATACTTTGCGTTTAGAAATGGGGTATTGTTTATATGGAAATGATATTGACGACACCACATCGCCTATTGAAGCAGGTTTAAGCTGGATTACTAAATTCACAAAAGACTTTGTAAACGCAGAAGCTTTAGCTAAAGAAAAAGAACACAAACCAGAAAGAAAATTGGTTGCTTTTGAATTTAATGAAAGAGGTATTCCAAGACATGGTTACGATATTGTAGACGGAAACGGAAACGTAATTGGAGTAGTTACTTCTGGTACCATGAGTCCTTGTTTAAATAAAGGAATTGGAATGGGATATGTACCAAGAATTTTATCGAAAGCAGGATCACAAATTCATATACAGGTTCGTAAAAAAGCGATACCTGCAACGATAGTAAAATTACCTTTTTACAAAGGATAAAAGCATTTTAGAATTCTACTATAATGATATATGTCCGTTCGTGCAGTCGAGAACTTTATAGTCAATATAAGTTCTAACTTCGCTCAAACGGACAAATAGTTGTCTATATTTATTTTAAGGCAACTATTTTTTATTTAATCATCTATTGAAATTTCATCAAAAAAATATGAATTGTTTATTAACTGGAGGAACCGGAATTGTTGGAAGTCATATTATTTTTGAATGGCTGCATAAAGCCATTGTTGATAAAACGGTACAGCATCTTTTTGTTGTAATAAGAGCCAATGAAAAAACAGCAGAACAGCGTTTGTTGGCTGTTTTACAAGATGCCTCTCGCCCTGCGTTTTTAAATGATTTTACGCTTGAAGCTTGTCTAGAAAAAATCACTATAATTCCGCATGATTTAGGAACCATTAGCAAAGAGGTTTTAGAAAACTATAATTTTGATACCGTAATACATTGTGCTGGATCTACTAATTTATCTAGCACAAATGATTCTAAAAAGACAGTCCATTCTCAAAATTATTTAGTTACCAAGCAACTTTTAGAACAATTACCAGAACGTGTAAATCGTTTTTTATACATTAGTACGGCCTATTCTTTTGGAATACAAAATGAAAAAGTAAACGATGCAATTGAAAACTATGTCGTTACCAATTTCAGAAATCCGTATGAGCAATCTAAATATGAAAGTGAGCGCTTTGTTAGGGAAACTTGTAAACAGAAAAAGATAGCTTCTCAAATTTTAAGACCAAGTATTATTTGTGGTCGTTTAATTGATAAACCTTTTTATGAAACTCCTAAATATGATGTTTTCTATTCTTGGGCTATCTTTTTAGCAAAGTATGCCTCCAAATCTAAAGAAGCTTTTAGGATTTGGATTGACAAAAAAAGTGGTTTAAATATTGTACCTGTAGATTTTGTTTCGAAAGCTATTTTATATGCTTTTTTAAATCCGCAGATAAAAGAATTGAATATTGTAAACCCAACACAGATATTACATAAAGAATATGTAGGCGATGTTTTAGAGTCTTTTGAAGTAAATTCTTATGAATATGTTACAGAAAAACCTAAAAACTTAAATTCTTTTGAAACACTGTATTACAAAACCATAGGAGATATTTTTGAAAATTATATTTCTATTCCGGATTTACAATTTAAAACTGACCAAATTTTAAAACTCATTCAGCAGTTAAAATTAGAAAATACACTCGGTGTTCATGAAAATTTCATGAACTTGATTAATTATTCGGTAGAAAAGAAATTTAGAAAAAGTTACTAATTATAATCACAATAAAAGTTGGATTCATTAACACAGATAGTTTTAGGTGCTGCAGTAGGAGAAGCGGTTTTAGGAAGAAAAATTGGTAATAAAGCCATGTTATATGGTGCCATTGCTGGTACAATTCCTGATTTAGATATTTTTGCTAATTTTTTTGCTGATAAAGTAACCGCTTTAGAAATGCATAGAGGTTTTACACATTCTATCTTTTTCTCGGTGCTCTTTGCTCCTATTTTTGCTTTCATCGTCACACGATATGAAAAATATAAAAATGTTAAAGATTGGTCTTGGCTATTCTTTTGGGCTTTTATAACGCATCCTATTTTAGATGCACAAACCACTTGGGGAACACAACTTTTTTGGCCTTTGGATATTCGATTGGCTTTTAAAAATGTTTTTGTAGTAGATCCTTTATATACTGTACCTTTTTTAGTCTTTTTAGTTTTAGCAATGCGACAAAAAAAGGAGGCTAAAAAAAGAAGGTTTTACAACAATTTAGGGCTTATTATCAGTAGTTCTTATTTAGTACTTACATTGGTTTTAAAAGGTGTTTCTTATCAAACATTTACCAAAGAATTGGCTGCGCAGAACATCGAATACAAAGAAATTGAAACAAAACCAACGCCTTTGAATACCATTTTATGGACTGCCAATGTGGAGACAGAAAATGAGTATTTAATTGGGCATTCTTCTTTTTTCGATAAAAATCCGATTGAATTTTCTAGTTATCCTAAAAATCATGAATTATTGGGTGATTTGGTAAAGCAACCTAAAGTACAACGGATGATTACCATTTCTAAAGGTTGGTATACGATCAATAAAAAAGATAATATTCTATATTTTAATGATTTACGTTTTGGCGCTTTAAGTATGAAACCAAATGCTGAAAATTTCGTTTTTAAGTACAAAATTGAAATTGATGCAAACGGAATTCCGTTTTTCATAGAAGAACCTAAGGAAAAACGAGACGTTAAAAAGTTGTTATCAGAATTATGGGAAAGGATTAAAGGGAATTAAAAACACCCATTTTATTTATCAATTTTAACAAGAATATTAATTTAAGATTAATTAGAATTGCTATTATTTTGGAATTAAAAAGGAAGTCGTATTATTGCTCATCTAGAAGTATTTAATTTAATGAACTACGATTTACTAAAGAAAAACCTACAAAAGAGCTCAGAGCTTTCTAACACAGAATTAGAAAGCATTTGTCATTTTTTTAAACCAAAGACAATTCAGAAAAAAGAGTTTTTATTAACACAAGGAAGTATTTGTAAGTTTGAAGGTTTTGTATTAGAAGGTTGTTTTAGAATTTTTACTATTGATAAAAAAGGAAAAGAAAACACCTTATACTTTGCAGCTAAAGATTGGTGGTTAATGGATATTGATAGCTTTCTAAATCAAAAACCATCAGATTTAAATATGCAAGCTTTAGAAGACAGTAAAGTATTATTAATTAACAAAGAAGATAAACTTTCGCTGTATGAATCCGTGCCCGTTGTAGAGAAATTATTTAGAATCATGTCTCAAAAAGCCATTGTTGCATGGCAACGTCGTTTAATTAGAAACAACTCTCAAACGGCGAAAGAACGCTACTTACATTTTATAACCACGTATCCAAACATTGTTACCAAACTTACAGACAAACAAGTTGCTAGTTACTTAGGAATAACACATGAATTTTTAAGTAAAATAAAAAAGAATACATAATTTTATGGGAAGTTGAACTTGTTCAACTATTTTATCAATACATTTTATAATTTTTGTGAAACTAATTATAAATAGCCTTATGAAGTTTTTAAAACCAGTAAAATTTTATCTTATTGCAATCGTATTTATTGTAATATCAAATTCAGTACAAGCCCAAATAACAAATGACATTTCGCACGATGAAGCGTTTCAAACCCTATTAGCAGCAAAGAAAAGTGCCGAAGATTCTAATGTGTTAGTTAATATAGCTGTGGTTGATGCTGGCGCTAATCTAAAAGCATTTATACGAATGGATGAATCTTTTTTAGGGAGTATTGATGTAGCCATCAAAAAAGCAAAAACAGCTCGTTATTTTAACATCGATACAGGTAAATTAGGAGAATTAACGCAACCTGGAGGAATTATTTACAATATAGAACATTCTAACGGTGGCTTAATGACGTTTCCAGGTGGAGTTCCTATCAAAAATAAAGAGGGTAAAATTATTGGTGCCATTGGTGTTAGTGGCGGAACCATAGAACAAGACAGAGCAATTGCTATTGCAGGAGCTGCATCAATTATAGAATAATTTATCAAAAAAACTAAAAATATGAAAATCATAAAAAATTACATTTTAATTACACTTATATTCTTATCACAAATTGGTGTCGCTCAAGTTACTGATGATCTCATGCTTTACAGAAAAGACTTCAAAAATATTTCTGGAAAAAACACGGTTTCTGTTACTAGTTATGAAAAAAATGGTGCGCACTATGTTTTTGCTGGAGGTGCAGGAGGTATTGATGTGTACAGTTTAGATAAAGAGGGAGTACTTACACCAATTAGCAACCACGAATTACACCTAAAAAAAGGACCTTCAAGAGGCATGGTTGCTGATAATATTAATGGTACTGACTTTTTATTTGTTGCAAACAAGCACGGAAATGTAATTGAGACTTTTAAAATTCTAGATAATGGCTCGTTAGAACGTGTGTCTTTAATTGAAGATACGGATAAAATGCACCTTGGTACTGCTATTACATTGCAAGTAATTCATATGAAAAAAGCATCTTACCTTTTTGTTGGTGGTTTAGAAGAAAATCCTGGTTTAACTTCTTTAAAAATAGAAAATGACGGAAAACTTACCCATGTTCAATCTATGAAAGATGATGAAAAGATTCACACAGATGGAATTATTGGAATGTTTACACATGTTGTTAAAGGAAAAACGTATTTATATACAGGCGGATTCCAAGACAATGGTGTAAGTAGTTTTAGAGTGTACGAAAATGGAAAATTCAAAAATGTAAACAATATTAGCGACAATACTACAGACAGGTATTTAACAGGCGCCTACCCTGTAACAGGTGTTACTTTGGGTGATCATAAATATGTGATTGTAGGACACAGACATCATAAATATTACGAAAATAATGGATTTATAAAAAGACCAAATTTTGTGTATCATGGTGATGGCGTTAGTGTTTTTAAAGTTGATAAAAAAGGAGCTCTGGTTCCGCATTTTGTTTTAAAAGATGATGAAACCACAAAATTAAAAGGACAAACAAGAATTGAAGTTGTTTCTATAAATAACAACGAAGCAGTATTAGCTGTTGGTACAAGAGACGATGCTAGTATTCAATTATTAAAATTAAACGAAGCAGGAATTTTGAGTCCGATAAATTATTTAGAAACTGGTTTTTCTATTTATTATGGTTTAAAATCTCATAAAATAGGTGAAGATAATTTCTTAATTGCAGGCTCAAACAGATTTGATTTACAAAAAATAGTGAGCTATAAAATTGCCCCGAAAATTGACAGAAAAGGAAAAGTCATCAAGCACATCGTTCATCTAAAATACAAAGAAGATGCTACCGAAGCGCAAGTAAATGCCGCGGTAAATGCTTTTGTTGATCTTAAAAACAAAATTCCTAGCGTTGCAGGATTTGAATGGGGTGTAAATGATAGTACAGAAGGTCATACCAAAGGTCTTACTCATACTTTTGTGATTACATTTAAGGATGAACACGCAAGAGAAACGTATCTTTTTCATAAAGCACATATTGCTTTATTAAATAAATATGGTCCATTTTTTGGCGATGCATTAGTGATGGATTATTGGACAAAAGAATAATAAAAATTAGACTAAAAAGATAGATAATGAACAATCTAAAAAATAAAAAAGCCATTATTACTGGTGGCGGTAGAGGTCTTGGTAAGTCAACTGCTTTGGCTTTTGCAAAAGAAGGAATTGATATTGCCATAACAGGTAGAAATGAAACCGTTTTAAAAGAAACGGTTGCTGAATTAGAAACTTTTGGTATTAAAGCAATCTACTCGGTCTTTGATGTTGGTAATTATGAAGAAGTGAAAAGTAGTATTAAAAATATTATAGACACCTTAGGCACTGTAGATATTTTAGTGAATAATGCAGGTATTGCTTCAATCGGTTCATTTAATGACATGGAAGTAAGTGAATGGACGCAAATTATACAAACCAACGTATTAGGAATGTACCATGTAACTAAAGAAGTTTTACCATATCTAATAGCTAAAAATGAAGGTGATATTTTTAATATTTCATCAACCGCAGGTTTAAACGGAAATGCAAATATTTCTGCTTATTCTGCATCTAAATTTGCTGTAATTGGTATGTCGGAATCTTTAATGAAAGAAGTACGTAAAAATAATATTAGAGTGTGTACACTTACACCAAGTACCATAGAATCTGAAATGACAATAGAATTAGGTATGGTGAACGAAAACTCTCAAGATAACGTTTTACAACCAGAAGATTTTGCAGAATTAATTGTTGCCGGTTTAAAACTACCAAGAAGAGCAATGCTTAAAGGCGCTGCTTTATGGTCTACAAATCCATAAAAATAGTTTCATTAAAAATAACCTTAAAGACTTTAAAACCCCAATCAAAATCGATTGGGGTTACTTTTTTAGGATTCATTTTAAACGTAATTATTTAAAGTTATCATCATATTTTTATCAAAATTAAAAACCTGTTTTTTCTTATTGATTTATTAATTCAAAAAAACTAATTTAGCTACCTTCAAATAATAATTATAAATACATATCTTTTATTCAGGTTTACGTTTTAAAGTATTTAAGACCAATCATTATATATCTTATGAAAAAACTACTAATAATTATTTTCATTATTTCTACTTCAATTGTAACCGGACAAACAAAAAGAGACTCCTTAAACGTACTTTATAAAAATTATTTCGAACTTTTAAAAACCAAAGAAAAACTAGACACTATAGTTTTTAAAGTTAAAAACTTTGAAGAATTAATGAGGTCTAATAACCAAATCATACAAAAGTTTTCTGATGCAGAACTTTTTGGTCTTAAAAATCAATTAGAGCAACGAAGAAAAAAAATAATAAATACAACCGAGTTTGTTTTTGCATCAAACGCTAGTTTAAACGCTATTAAACAATTGGATGCAACGAGTGATTATCTAACTCAAATTTCTAGTTTAAATAATCCTGAAAATTCAGACTTAGGTTTTTCTTTGTCTATTGAAATCACAAAAATTATAGAGCAAGAAATCATAAAAGGGAACAGAAAAATTAATGGAGTTAAAAAAAAGAAATTTCTACTTTTTGTAAATAACATAATCAACTCTCCGTTAGCTGAAAAAATAACAAGTGCTATTCCTGTAGTTAGTTCTATAAAGTCTGTGGTAAATTTAGTCATGGCAAATGCACTTAATGGTAACGATGTTTCTATTGATGACGTTGTTGAATTAAAAAAATCTTTAAAAGTTTACTTAGAACATTATGAAGGTTTGGCAAGGTCGCAAACAGAATTTGAACAAAACCTTAATAATTTAGACATTAGAAAAGAAGGTTTGGTTTTACTTTTAACACAATATACTACAGAACGTTCTAACACATTAAATCCGAACGAAATTTCTGAAAAAGATAAGAAATTATCGTTAACAAACGTAATTAATAAATATTACACAAAGAGTATTGTGCAACAACGAGTAGATAAAATAATTAATGCTAAACCATTGGATTATAATAATCACTTAACAAATAAAAACTTGATATTTCCTAACTATGCATTAAATCAAGCTAAATTTATAAGAGATGAAATTGAATCTTTAAGTAAAGAATATATTTCCATCTTTACCACCTATCAATCCGCCTTAAAAAAAGTTTTAGAAAAAAGTAAAGAAATTGGAGATAAAAATAAAATTGATACTAAAATTTTGGAACTAGAAGCAAAGCTTTTAGCTGTTCAGGTTACGTTTGACGATAATTTAAATATTTACAATTTAAATAGTAAGTTTAAAACGCTTATGGAATATTAAATTCTTTTAATATTTTAGATAAAATCACCCAACCATACTTTGTCAATTTTTATTTGGCATAAAAAAACAATACAATAACAACGTAATTACAGCTGCATTATAGCGCAGTTATAATCCGCATATAATTCAATTATTACAAACAATTCCTATACAATGCAAACAACCAAACTAAGTTCTAAAAGTATATTACCACTCACCTGCTCTAGATCTGGTAGCTGTTGTTTTGGAAAAGCAGTTATGTTAAACCCTTGGGAATTGTTATCTTTTAGTAAAGAGAAAAAAATCAGTCCGAAAGAATTTAGAGATTTATATACAGATTTTGGTGGTATAAGATTAACTTTTAATGGTAAACCTGATAAAAAAGGACAATTAGCGTGTAGCCAATATGTAGATAATTTTGGGTGCAGTGTACACCAAGGTCGTCCATTAGCTTGTAGATTATACCCTTTAGGAAGACAAATACAATTTGACAAAGCAGATTATATTTATGAAGGAAAACAATTTCCTTGTTTAACAGACTGTGCAGAAGTGTTAGATTTACCAAAAATGAGTGTTGGTGATTATTTAAAAGGTCAAGGAGCAGCTCCTTTTGAAAAGGCACAAGACGCTTATTTAACCGTGATGCAAAATATTGCAGACATTGCTTTTGAATTGTTATTAGAAAGTGGTTTATCCGCCTCTGGCGATACAAAAACATTGGCGGTATGGAGTGAAATGGGCAACGAACTTCCAGAACTCTTAGCTGAAAGAATAGGTGAAAATTGGATAGATTCTTTAATGATTCCCGAAATAACAGATCCTATAGAAAATCCTATTGAATTTGCTCAGAAACACAACGATTTATTACTACTAAAAGCCCAAGAATCTTTTGGGAATTTACAAACACTTGAGCAAGTACATAAAGCTTGTGTTTTAATTATGGGAGTGGCATTACATTTATCTAGAGGTTTAGGTGCAGACACAAAAGGCATTGCAGAACTTTGGATAGAAACTGCAAAAAAATATGGAGCCAAAGAATAAAAATTAAGTTCTCGAATAGTTATTTAATTTTCTTTCAAAAAAAATGTAAGGTTTCTATTTTTTAATCGATTACATCAAATTAGAATCAATTAATACTTATTTAAACCCATCACATGAAAAAAACAATTATTACAGTATTTGCAAGTTTATTGCTTGTTGTAAGCTGTAAAAAAGCGCCAGAAGTAAAAAAACAAATTGAAGAGAAACCCGTAGAGAAAACATTTGCTCAAAAAATAGAAATAGCTCATAAAAAGGACACTTTTTTAACAAAAGAAGCTGTTCAATTTGATGCTGTAATTGAATTTGGCGGAAATGAAATTTTTGATGCAACAGTTACTGTTTCAACCACTTCAGACATTGCTAAAATTACCTATAAAAATGGTGATGAAATTTATGTAAACAAAGAAAATATTTTTGTTTCACCTAGTTTAAAAGACAATCCTGGGGTTCGTTTTCATGCATATACTTGGAGCTACTTTTTCTTATACCCTTATAAACTTAGTGACCAAGGAACCAAATGGAATAACGATTTTAAAACAAAAGAAGCTACCCAAAATTTTGATACGGCAAAGTTAACTTTCGAAGCAAATATTGGTGATGCACCAGATGATTGGTATATTGTATATACTAATAAAAAGACACATCTTTTAGAGCATGTTGCATACATTGTTACTTCTGGTAAAACAAAAGCAGCTGCAGAAGCAGATCCTCACGCCATTAAATACGAAGATTATAAATTAATTGATGGTATTCCGTTTGCCTCAAATTGGGGGTATTATGAATGGACTTTAGATAATGGTTTATCTAAAAAAATTGGAAGTGCAAAAATAACCAACATTCACTTTGTGGAAGGTTTTAGAAAAGACTTTGCTATTCCAGAAAACTATATTAAGAAATAAATTTTCTTTTTTAATATAAAAAGCCTCACAATAATTTGTGAGGCTTTTTTTAATTTCTAAAGTTATTACTAGTAATAATATATTTTAGTCTTTCTTTTAAATCTTCTCCGGTGTCATACACCATTTGCTCATTGGAAGGAAAAGGTACTACTTTTAAGACCACTAAATCTAAATAAGATTTATCTAAAGCTCTTTTATCACCTTTATAATTGGCATAAATGTGTTCAAAAATAAACTCGCTTTCTATAGGATACGTTTCTATTACTTGACGAGAAATTAAATCTACATATTTTACTTGCCCAACAACTTTTGCAGTTTTTAATTGCGTAAATTGATATAAATAACAACGAATATTTACCATTTTATCAACCTCAACTTTATTACCTTCACTATCTAAAACATTCTTTCCCTTTTCGTCTAAAAGAAATTTTAAACCATCTTTAACTTGACTTTCTTTGATAATTTCTTTTTCCTTAACCTGTTCCGGAGAAACTGTTATATTTCTAAGATTTAACTCTAAACTAAAATCATAAGTTATTTGTCTGCTTTTTCTTCCATGATAAACAGTCCAAAAATCATTTAAACCATACGTATCAAAGTTTAATAAATCTTCTTCTAACTTCTTAGGAATGATCTTTTCGGTTTCATTTTTCATAGAAACAATCACAAAATCTAATCCGTTTTGATGTGCAATTTCCATTAAATTACGCACATCTTTGTAATTAGGATTTATTTTTTCTAAATATTCTAATTCAGAATAAGCAGTTCTATAATCTAATTTAGCATTGCTATTAAAAAGTACTTTTGCTTTTTCATATAAATGATCCGATAATTGATTTTTTGTTGCTATAATTTCATTATCATAATTAACAAATTTAAAATCAGCATCTCTACCTTCTTCCAAAATTGCTATAGGTAATAAGGGTTTTATGTTTTCTTGTCTATTTTTTAAATTCGCATAAAGTCCGAAAATTGTTTCTAGACTTTCTGGATTATTATCTTTCTTTAAAAAATTAATTTTTGCTAAATCTTTAGAATTTGCTTTTACAAAAGCTTGTTCTAACATAATAACATAAGGCTGATTTCCTTTTTTAGTCTTATTTTTCTTTAAGTTTTCTAAAGCTATATTTATAGCTCCATCATAATTTCCATTATTAATAGCTTCTTGTGTACTTTTAACACTACCGCAAGAAATAAAAATTAAGAACGATAAAATAAATAGTAATTGTTTTTGCATAATAAATAGTTTGTTTTCTATTTTTCAATAGTTATGCCAAAAATATCCTTTTTTATACTTTAATGCCTATTTTAAATCATGTACTTTCCTGTAAATGGATATTTTAAAAAATTAAACTTTTATGAATAGAAACAAAAAATAATTTACAAAAAATAGGTTATATGTGACATTTGTCACATATAACCTAAAAAACCCATCGTACATTTGCGATAGACAATATGAAAAGAAATATAGAACCCATAGCGTACAAAGAAAACACTGAAGCCTTAGCCAAATTTGCAAAAGCTTTAGCACACCCTACTCGAATTGCCATTTTAAAGCATTTAGAAAATCAATCTTGCTGTTTTACTGGCGATTTAGTAGAAGTATTTCCTTTGGCGCAATCAACTATTTCTCAACATTTAAAAGAGTTAAAAAATGCAGGCTTAATTCAAGGTGAATTAAAACCACCCAAAATTAAATATTGTATAAATCAAAAAAACTGGAACCTTGCAAAATCATTGTTTCAACAATTTTTTGATTGATATTTTTTCAATAATCATATCACCTATTGGCGATAAAAAAAAACATTATGAGTAAAGTAATTAAAGTTTTAGGAACTGGTTGTCCAAAGTGTAAATCTATGACAGCAGTTGTTCAAGAAGTAGTTTCAGAAAACAACATAGATGCAACTATTGAAAAGGTTGAGGATATTATGAAAATTATGGAGTTTAACGTTATGAGTACGCCTGCTTTGGTTATAGACAATGTAATTGCCATAAAAGGGAGAATTCCTTCTAAAGAGGAAGTATTGGAACTTTTAAAGTAATCAATTTTCATGTCATGAATTATCAAATTAAAGCCTCTTCACTTTCCAATGAAGATGCTGTTATTCATATAAAAGAATCGAATATTGATTTTGGCACAACTCCTAAAACCGCCGAAATTTCACCGAATCCGGCAGAACTATTCTTAGGTTCATTTGCTGCTTGCATGTTAAAAAATGTAGAACGTTTTTCGAGTATGATGAAATTCACCTACTCAAAAGCTACCCTTGAAGTAAATGCCTCTCGTCTTGAAAATCCACCAAAGATGGACAATATTATATACAATTTAACCATCTACAGCGACGATAAAAAACTTAATATAGGTTTATTAAAAAAGAACATAGAAAAATTTGGTACTATTTACAATACCATAAAATTATCTTGTAACATTTCTGGAACTATTAAAACTATAGAAAATGTTTGATTGGATTCAAAATATAGCAGATTGGTTTGTCTATGATGTTTTAAACTTAAGCAAAGGTGAACACATTGCAGAAGCTTTAAATTTCTTTATTTACGACACCACTAAAATTTTAATTTTACTATTTGTTATTATCTTTTTAATGGGAATTGTAAATAGTTATTTCCCGATTGATAAAGTAAAAAATTACCTTTCTAGAAATAAATTATACGGATTAGAATACTTAATGGCAAGTCTTTTTGGGGTGGTCACTCCTTTTTGTTCTTGCTCATCAGTTCCTTTATTTATTGGTTTTGTAAAAGGCGGAATTCCGTTAGGAGTTACTTTTGCATTTTTAATTACTTCTCCCCTTGTTAACGAAGTTGCCATCGGACTTTTCATTGGTTTATTTGGAGTTAAAATCACTCTAATTTATCTAGTTAGTGGTATTTTATTAGGAACTATTTCTGGTATTATTCTTCAAAAATTAAAATTAGAAACTTATTTAACACCTTGGGTAAAAGAAGTTCTAGCCAATGCACAAAGAGAACAAGACGTTTTTATTGCTGAGAAACAAACCTTAAAACAACGATTACCAATCATTTGGGAGGAAGTCGTAAATATTCTAAAAGGTATTATTCCGTATGTACTTGTTGGTATCGCCATTGGCGGATTAATGCATGGTTATATTCCTGAAGGCTTTTTTGAACAGTACATGGCAAAAGACAATTTATTTGCAGTGCCCATTGCTACCATTTTAGCAGTACCCATGTATTCTAATGCCTCCGGAATATTACCAGTAGCGCAAGTTTTAGTGGCTAAAGGAATTCCGTTAGGAACTGCAATCGCTTTTATGATGGGCGTTGTGGGCTTGTCTTTACCAGAAGCAATGCTTTTAAAGAAAGTGATGACCTTAAAACTAATTGGAATATTTTTTGGAGTGGTAACACTCTGTATCATCATCTCGGGATATTTATTTAATATAATTTTATAAGAATTCTTATGGCACATTCACACAACCACGCACCTCCAACTTTAAACTCTAAAGATATTAACCGCTCTTTTCTAATAGGTATTGCTTTAAATGCTGCATACGTAGTCATAGAATTGTTTTATGGTTGGAAAATTGGTTCTACCGCTTTACTTTCTGATGCGGTACATAATATTGGTGATATTTCTGGTTTATTATTGGCTTTTCTAGCCTTTCGGTTACTTCGTTTTAAACCCAATTCCGTATTTACATACGGATTAAAAAAAGGTTCTGTATTGGCCTCTTTTATCAATTCTATATTATTAGCTTTTGCTATTGGAGCCATTGCTTGGGAAGGAGTTCGTCATATTCTAAATCCGCATAACATTAACGGAAATATAGTGATGATTGTGGCTGCCATAGGAATTGTCATTAATTTTTCATCAGCTCTTTTATTTCGTAATAAAAAGAAAGACGATTTAAATATTAAAGCAGCATATTGGCATTTAATGGCAGATGCATTAGTTTCTTTAGGTGTGGTAATATCTGGATTAATTATAAAATATACTGGTTGGAATTTAGTAGATGGAATTGCCGCAATTCTTGTTGCTTTAGTTATTCTAGGTAGTACCTGGAGTCTTTTTAAAGATAGTATTATAGCTATGATGGATGGTGTTCCTTCAGAAATAAACACCCATGAAATTACTTCACATATAAAAGAAGTAGCTGGTGTTGCAGGTGTGCATCATATTCATATCTGGAGCATGAGCACCAATGAAAATGCACTAACCTCTCATATTGTAGTAGAAGACTTAAATGATATTCCAAGAATTAAAGCAGACATAAAAGAGGAATTAAAGGAACATAATATTACACATAGCACCTTAGAGTTTGAATTAATAGAAGAAAAGTGTTTAGAAAAAAATAAACTTTAAATCAATTTCACATGAAAAGAATCAAACTTTTTGCCGTATTAACAATCGTTTTAATACTAACCGCTTGCAGCGGAGAAAAAAAGAAGAATGAGCAATCTTTAGATCAAGCTATTTCTAAAATAGAAGTTATGGACTTCCACTCTACGCACCGTTGTATGACTTGTAATGCAATTGAAAAAAACACTAAATATACTTTAAATACGTATTTTTCAAGAGAATTAGAAGAAAATAAAATTACGTTTCAAGTAATTAATGTTGACGAAAAAGAAAATGAAAAAGTTGCTGAAAAATTTGAAGCTGCTGGAACTGCATTAATTTTAAATGTGATAAAAAACGGAAAGGAAACTAAAATAGATTTAACTGATTTTGCTTTTATGAATGGAAACGACCAAGATGTCTTTTCTAAAGAATTAAAAGCTAAAATAGACACTGAATTAAAAATCCTATAAATGGATTTTTTACAATCTCTTTTAGAGCATTACAATTTCCCTATTTTATCAGCCTTCATACTCGGACTAATGACTGCCATTAGTCCGTGTCCTTTGGCTACCAATATAACGGCAACTGCATTTATCTCTAAAAACATTTCTAGTAAACGAAAAGTTTTTTTAAGTGGATTGTTATATTCTTTAGGCCGTAGTTTTAGCTATACTGCCATTGGGTTGATATTGTACTTCGGTGCGAGTAAATTTCATATTGCTCGTTTTTTTAATCAAAATGGAGAAAAATATTTAGGGCCTTTATTAATAATTATTGGTTTGATTATGCTAAATATTATCAAACTTAATTTTTTAGGAAAATCTAATTTTCAAGAAAAACTATCTGATAAATTTAAAGACAAAGGCTTATTAGGTTCCTTTTTAATTGGAGTCGTTTTTGCGTTGGCATTTTGTCCGTATAGTGGCGCTTTATTTTTCGGAATGTTAATTCCGATGACCATTGCATCTGCAGACGGCTTGTATTTACCTATAATTTTTGCATTAGGTACCGGATTACCTGTTATTCTTTTCACCTATTTATTAGCCTTTACTGCAGGTAAAGTGGGAGTGTTTTACAATAAAATAACTAAAATTGAAAAAGTAATGCGTACTGTTGCCGCTGTGGTTTTTATATTAACAGGCTTGTATTATGTTGCTATTTTTACAGGAATATTAAAATAATTTAATTTTTAATTTGCAACACATTAATGCGTTGTACTAGTGAATGCGCAACAGGACCGAATTGGTTAAAGATAGCAACATCAACAGCATCAAGACCATAACCTATAGTTACATACCCTCCTTTTTTACCAGTTTGGGTAGCATCAAAAGTATACCATCGTCCACCTATATAAGCTTCAAACCAGGCGTGCATATCCATAGGCTCTAATTTATATAAATAACCAACCACCATACGAGCAGGAATGCTTAAACTTCTACATAAAGCTATGCCTAAATGCGCTAAATCTCTACAAACTCCAGAGCGTTTTTGATACACTTCTGTAGCAGAAATAGGGTAATCACTACTACCCGGAATATAACTAATATTAGTTCGCAGCCATTCTTCTATAGCAAATACTTGTTTATAACCAACCGGTTTATTTGCAGTAATAGTATTTGCCAAATCATTAAAACGGTCAGACTCACAGTATCTACTTGGCAACAAATAACAAAGCACATCATTAGGTAACTGATGTATTTCTACAAAAGGTGCATCAAAATTTACATCTACAAATTCAGAGGTTTTTACATCTGAACTCGTATAAATTGAAAACTTACCTATTGGAGCTACAAAACGCTGACATAAGTTACCAAAATCGTCCGTAAATTCAATAATATTTACATTAGGAGATATTTTAAATTCATCCCGCTCAATCCATTGTTCTGCACCACTACGTGGACGCAACCTTACAATAAAAGGAGTTCGTGTTTCTATATCAAAAACCAAATTACAACTAACATGTAACCACATAGATAAATCTTATTAATAACAATTGTTATTACCAAAATTGGCAACACTTAAATATAGTAGATTCCTTATAAAGAAGTGTTGCTTTATATGTTATAATAACGTCATAATTATACGTAAACAACAATTATTAGTCCTATAATTAGTGAATTAAGCACTTTATAAAAAGAGATAACAATCTATTTCTTTTTAATCAATAAATTTTTACTCTTCTTATTGTTTATCAATAATTTATTTTCATAAAATGAATCAGATAAAAACATTTCTTAAAGTATTCTTTTAAAAATAGATATGTGATATCATAGAAAAATCCCAATAATTTCTCATTGGGATTTTTTTAAATTTTATAAAAATAATTCTAAAATTAGATTTAGAATTTATTACACATTAAATCTAAAGTGCATGATATCACCATCTTTAACAATGTACTCTTTACCTTCTACTTTCATTTTACCAGCTTCTTTTACTTTTGCTTCAGAACCATACGCTACAAAATCTTCATAAGCAATTGTTTCTGCTCTAATAAAACCTTTTTCAAAATCTGTATGAATAACTCCTGCAGCTTGTGGCGCAGTAGAACCAATAGGAATTGTCCAAGCTCTAACTTCTTTTACACCTGCTGTAAAATAGGTTTGTAAGTTTAATAATTTATATGCAGAACGCACTAACCTAGATACACCAGCTTCTTCTAAGCCCATATCTGCTAAAAACATTTGTCTTTCTTCGTAATCGTCTAACTCTGTAATATCTGCTTCTGTACCTACTGCTAAAACAATAACTTCTGCATTTTCGTCCTTTACAGCTTCTTTTATTTTTTCTACATACTCATTTCCAGAAACAGCAGCACCTTCATCTACATTACAAACATATAATACTGGTTTTAAAGTAATAAATTGTAACGGCTGTACAAACTCCATTTCTTTTTCTGTAAACTCTAAAGTTCTTACAGAAAGTCCTTTTAATAAAGTTTCTTCAATTTTAAGTAAAACAACTAATTCTGCTTGCGCTTCTTTATTACCTGTCTTAGCAGTTCTTTTTACACGTTCTAAACGTTTTTCTACTGCTTCTAAATCTTTTAATTGCAATTCAATATCAATCGTTTCTTTATCTCTTACAGGATCTATAGAATTATCAACATGAATAATATTGTCGTTATCAAAACAACGTACTACATGTAAAATAGCGTCTGTTTCTCTAATATTTGCTAAAAACTGATTTCCTAAACCTTCACCTTTACTTGCTCCTTTTACCAAACCAGCAATATCTACAATCTCTACAGTAGCGGTTTGAACTCTTTCTGGAACAACTAATTCTTCTAATTTTTTTAAACGTGCATCTGGTACGTTTACAACTCCTAAATTTGGTTCAATAGTACAAAAAGGAAAGTTTGCACTTTGCGCTTTTGCGTTTGATAAACAGTTAAATAAAGTTGATTTTCCTACGTTTGGTAATCCTACAATTCCGGCTTTCATCTAAATAAATTTTTCTTCAAAAGAAAGTTTTTAACTTAAAATTAATAAACTCTCTTAAAGTTTTAAGAATGCAAATATAATACTTTGTTAAACTTAAAATGATTTTTATTTATAAATAAAGAATAACGGTACATTTATAAAAAAATCAACCATTTATGATAAAAAAACTACTTTATGCTACATTACTATTTTTGAATATTATAGTAATCAATTCACAAACAATTTCTGGTAAAGTCATCAACCAAAATAATTCAAATTCCATTGAAAAAGCAGCTCTTTTAACAGACCTAAAATCAGGAACAACTTCGGATGAAACGGGTACATACACCTTAAATTTAAGTAACGTAAAAACACTTACTGTTTCTTGTTTAGGATATCAATCTAAAACCATTACAAAAAATCAATTAATAAACAATCATTACATTATAAACTTACTAGAAGACGTAAACCAACTAGATGAATTTCAACTAAACCTTACCAAAGTTACTTTGGATAGTTTATTGATTAAAACAGCTACTAACATGAAAGAGAATTACCTTTCATCACCAGTAAAACAAGATGTTTATGCTATCGAGAATCAAAATTTAGACTTTAAAAAGCTAGAGTTCGAATTAAATGCTAGTTCACTTTTAAGTAGAAAAAAAAGAAAATTAGCAGAAAAAGAATTAATGCAATTTGCTGATAATCTTCAAGAAAAAAACCCTGCTTTTGGTACTGAATTTAAAGCAACTGTTCTAAATAAAAAATTCTATTCTGAAGAACGTAAAAAAGAGGTAGATTCTTATAAGGTAGAAGCTATTCAGGGTTTTAAAAAATTAGATATAGGTAATGGAGTAACCTTAGAAAACATTACCCAAAGACTACAAAATATAGTTTTAAAACAATTAAATTCTAAAAATACCTATAAAGTAAAATCTGGACTTTTTAAACTGGAAGACTCTTTGTCTATGGCAGAAACAACTAGAGTTGCAGATTCAATAGCAAAAGACAATACTTTTAGTGATTACAATCAAAGTTATCCGCTTAGAAATTTAAAATATACAAGTGTATTTTTTAATGCTTCTTCCGAAAAGAATTTTCTTGATCAGAAATATTACGAACATCAATTAGAAGAAAATGAAATATTAGGAACTAAAAAATATTATGTAGTTTCATTTACGCCAAACAAATCAAAATCTAAATATTCTGGTAAAATGTATATTGATCCAACTGATTTTTTTATCAAAAAAATAAAATATACCTATGCGGATGGAAAACGCGGACAACATTTAAATTTAAAGTTTTTATTAGGAATTAAATTCTCTGAAAACGAACATAATGTAACCATTTTTTATGAAAAAGATAAAGACGAAAAAATATACAGTTCTTACATAAAAGAATCTAAAACAAATTACGCCTACATAGATAGACCTATAAAATTTATAGAAAATGCTGATGAAAGAAACAAGGTGAAATTTAATATAAAAGTAGAAATAAATGTAAAGGAAGACAGGGAAACCTATGTAAATAATATTAGAAATTTTGATTCTGATAGTTTTAAAAAGAAAACCAAAGAAGAAATTAAAGAAGCCTATAAAAAAAGAACTCTTTTTATGACTTCAGAAGCTTATGACACTTCTAATTGGAAAGATAAAACTTTAATTCATCAATACTTAGCGCAATATAACTAAACAAAAAAGCCCCAAATCTAATAATTTGGGGCTTTTATAATATTCTAAAATATTTTATTTAGTCGTTATGCAAAAATTGTTGTTTTGCTAACAACTCTTCTTCTGTTTCTACAACGTCGTCATCTGGCACACAACAATCTACAGGACATACTGCAGCACATTGTGGCTCATCATGAAAACCTTTACACTCTGTACACTTATCTGGAACGATGAAATAAATTTCATCTGAAACTGGTTCTTGATCTTCATCGGCATTTACAGACTTACCATTCGGTAAAACTGCATTTCCTTTTAAATCGGTTCCGTCAGAATATTTCCAATCGTCTGCTCCTTCGTAAATTGCAGTGTTAGGACATTCTGGTTCACATGCCCCACAATTTATACATTCATCTGTTATTATAATTGCCATAATTTTTGTTCTGTTTTTGTACCTTTGCAATTGCAAAAATAAAGCCAAAATAATAGACAACCAAAATAAATGGATAGTATTCAAAACAGAATTATTGCTTTCGCAAAATTAGGCGCCTTTTTAGGGCAGTTTTCTATCGATAAAATAAAAAAAATCGATAATATTGAACATAATGAAATCTTTTTTGATGGCTTTTTACATCAGATAAAATTAGCCCAAGAAAAGAATTCTTGGTTTACTAAAGACAACCTTTTGTTCTCTTTAAATAGCTTACATAAATCACTAACAGAAAATAACTTAAATAAGTTTACCGAAAGTTTTGATTTAAATACTAAATCATCTAAAAAAGTAGCGATTGTAATGGCAGGAAACATACCTTTGGTAGGTTTTCATGATTTTTTATCCGTATTAATATCTGGTCATTCGGTATTGGTAAAGCAATCTTCTAGTGATAAACACTTATTACCCTTTTTAGCAAAGTATTTAGAGTATGTAGAACCTACTTTTAAGGGAAAAATCACTTTTACGGAAGAAAAATTGACGGATTTTGATGCTGTTATCGCTACAGGAAGCGATAATACGGCACGTTATTTTGAATATTATTTCAAAAATAAGCCAAATATTATCAGAAAAAGTAGAAATTCGGTGGCGGTTATCACCGGAAAAGAAACGGAAGATGATTTTATAAAATTATCTGATGATATTTTTCAATATTTTGGATTAGGTTGTAGATCTGTTTCTAAATTGTATGTCCCAAAAGGCTATAGTTTTGATACCTTTTTTAATGGAATGTATGCTAAAAAAGATATGATTGAAAACGCAAAATATGCTAATAATTACGATTATAACAAAGCGGTATACCTAATGAGCTTGTTTGATTTATTAGAAAACGGTTTTCTAATGATTAAAGAAGATGAAAGCTACGCCTCTCCTATTGCCACAATATTCTATGAATATTATGACAATGAAACAGATTTAAAAATAAAATTACATCAAGATAAAGAGAAGATACAATGTATTGTTGCCAAAAACTTTATAGAAAATGAAGTTGCTTTTGGGCAAACACAACATCCTGAGTTAACAGATTATGCAGATGGTGTAAATACCTTAGAATTTTTATCAAAAATATAACCCTCTCAAAGGGATTTTGAAAACAAATTAACGTTAGCTTATTTGCTGACTTAAATTATTATAATAAAAGTAGTTAAACTTAATTTTATTCAAGTGAAAAAACATAATTTTAGTGCAGGTCCTTGTATTTTACCACAAGAAGTGTTGCAAAAAGCATCAGAAGCAATCTTAAATTTTAATGATGATAATTTATCATTAATAGAAATTTCTCACAGAAGTAAGCCTTTTGTAGAAGTAATTGAAAAAGCACGTTCTTTAGCTTTAGAGTTGTTAGGATTAGAAAATAAAGGCTACCAAGCATTGTTTTTACAAGGTGGTGCTAGTTTAGAGTTTTTAATGGTTGCTTACAATTTATTAGATAAAAAAGCAGCTTATTTAAACACTGGTACTTGGGCAGATAAAGCTCAAAAGGAAGCAAAAGCTTTTGGAGAAGTTGTAGAAGTTGCATCTTCTAAAGACAAAGGTTACAACTATATTCCTAAAGGATATACCATTCCAGCAGATGCAGATTATTTTCACTGTACAAGTAACAATACAGTGGCAGGTACGCAGATGAAAGCTTTTCCGGAAACGAATGTTTCTTTGGTTTGTGATATGAGTTCAGATATTTTTTCTCGTCAGTTAGATTTTGAAAAATTTGATCTTATTTATGCAGGTGCTCAGAAAAATATGGGTCCAGCAGGTACAACTTTAGTTATTATTAAAGAAGATATTTTAGGTAAAGTAGAAAGACATATTCCTTCTATGTTAAACTATCAAATTCATATTGATAAAGATAGTATGTTTAATACACCTTCTGTATTTGCAATCTATGTTTCTATGTTAACTTTACAATGGTTAAAAGATTTAGGCGGAATTCCTTTTATTGAAGAAGTAAACAATAAAAAGGCGGCTCTTTTATATGCAGAAATAGACAGAAACCCTTTATTTAAAGGAATAGTAGCTAAAGAAGATAGAAGTACCATGAATGCTACTTTTACTTTAACAGATGATTCTTTAAAAGAAAAATTTGATGCCTTATGTAAAGAAGCTGGTATTAGCGGTATAAATGGTCATAGAAGTGTTGGTGGCTATAGAGCTAGTATGTACAATGCATTGCCTTTATATAGCGTGCAAGTTTTGGTAGATGTAATGAAAAGCCTGAGCCCATCCTAACCTTCCCAAAGGTAAGGAACTCTCACTGTTGAGTAATAATTAAACAGTTAAACAAATACACGATTCAACAAGAAATTAGAATGAAAATATTAGCAAACGATGGAATTTCTAAAAGCGGAATAGCTGCTTTAGAAAAAGGAGGATTTGAAGTACTAGACATAAAAGTAGCACAAAATCAGTTAGAAAATTATATCAATGAAAACAATATTGATGCAATTTTAGTAAGAAGTGCAACACAAGTTAGACAAGAATTAATAGAAGCTTGCCCTAGTTTAAAATTAATTGGTCGTGGTGGTGTTGGCTTAGATAATATTGATGTAGAATACGCAGAAGACAACGGTTTACAAGTAATTAATACGCCAGAAGCTTCTTCTAGTTCTGTGGCAGAATTGGTTTTTGCACATCTTTTTGGTATGGCTCGTTTTTTACATTCTTCTAACCGAGAAATGCCTTTAGAAGGAGATTCTCGTTTTAAGGAATTGAAAAAAGCGTATTCTGAAGGAATTGAATTAAGAGGAAAAACCATTGGTATTATCGGTTTTGGACGTATCGGACAAGAAGTTGCTAAAATTGCTATCGGAATAGGAATGAACGTTTTAGCTACAGATGACGAAGTAACAAGCGCTCCGATAACTTTAGAGTTTTTTAACGGACAAAAAACTACTTTTATTATTGACACTATTGATAAAGAAGAACTTTTAAAAGAGTCTGATTTTATTACTTTACACACACCAGAACAAGAAGATTATATTATTTCTGCATCAGAAATTGAAAAAATGAAAGATGGTGTAGGAATTATAAACACAGCAAGAGGTGGCGTTTTACATGAAGTAGACTTAGTAAAGGCTATAGAAAGTGGTAAAGTACAATTTGCAGGTTTAGATGTTTTTGAAACAGAACCAACACCGGCAGTACAATTATTAATGAATCCAGAAATTTCTTTAACTCCACATATTGGTGCGGCCACTAAAGAAGCACAAGACAGAATTGGCGTAGAATTAGCAAATCAGATTATTGCTTTGTTAAAAAATTAGAATAAAGGTAAAAGATAATAGGTAAAAAAACCGTAATCTTTACTTAAATATTGAAACGCAAAGTTCGCAAAGTTTTATCGCTAAGAGCGCAAAGAAATAGTCTGTAAAATATTTTTCTTAAAACATTTGTAAAGAACTATTTTAAAAAATTAAACTCTGTGTTTCTCTGTGAAACTTTGCGAATCTCTGTGTAATAACAAACTTAAACATGATTAAAGAAAACCTATTAAAAGTAAAACAAACCCTTCCAGAAAATGTAACCCTGGTTGCCGTTTCTAAAACCAAACCTATAGAAGACTTACAAGCGGCATATGATGCTGGTCAGCGTATTTTTGGAGAGAACAAAATTCAGGAAATGGTAGACAAATATGATGCTTTACCCAAAGACATTCAATGGCACATGATTGGTCATTTACAAAGTAATAAGGTAAAGTACATGGCTCCTTTTGTAAATTTAATTCATGGTGTTGATAAATTTTCTACTTTAAAGGAAATCAACAAGCAAGCAAAAAAACATGATAAAGTTATCAACTGTTTATTACAAGTAAAAATAGCCAAAGAAGACACTAAATTTGGTTTTTCTTTTAATGAAATTGATACCATTTTAGCATCAGAAGCATTCGCTGAATTAAAGAATATAAAAATTACTGGTTTTATGGGAATGGCCACGTTTACAGACAATAAGCTACAGTTGAAAGAAGAATTCTCTTCACTAAAAACCTTCTTCGACGCACACAAATTGAAAACTACAACTGAAAACTGCAAACTAGAAACTTTATCTATGGGAATGAGCGGAGATTATATGCTCGCTATAGAAAACGGAAGCAATATGGTAAGAGTTGGTAGCGCTATATTTGGTCAAAGAAATTATAATGCTTAATTTTATCCTTAAAGAAAAAGACTTTGTACGCAATTTTAGATATTGAAACCACCGGAGGAAAATTTAATGAAGAAGGCATCACAGAAATTGCTATTTATAAATTTGACGGACATACTACAGTAGACCAGTTTATTAGCCTCGTAAACCCAGAGAAACCAATTCAAGAATTTGTGGTAAAACTTACGGGCATTAATAATAAAATGCTCAGAAACGCTCCCAAATTCTATGAAGTTGCCAAAAGAATTATAGAAATTACTTCAGATTGTATTTTAGTAGCTCATAATACCACTTTCGATTATAGAATTTTAAGTACAGAATTTGATAGATTGGGATATGATTTTAATAGAAACACCTTATGTACGGTAGAATTAAGTCAGCAATTAATTTTAGGCCAACCCTCTTATAGCTTAGGCAAACTTACAAAGTCTTTAGGAATACCTATTACAGATAGACACAGAGCTTCTGGAGATGCTTTGGCAACAGTACAATTATTTAAATTATTGCTAGCAAAAGATACTAGTAAAACCATTATACAAAGTTCTATAAAATATTTTGATAGAAGAGATCAGAAACAAAAATTACGAAAATTAATAGAAGAAATTCCAACCATACAAGGTATTTTTTACATTCATGATAAAGAAGGGAAAGTTATCTTTATAGGAAAAGGGAAAAATATAAAAGCAGAAGTAAATAACCTTTTTTTAAAAGTAACAAGAAGAGCTGTTAAAATTCAAGAAAGAGCACAATCTATCTCTTTTGACAAAACAGGGAATGAACTTTTCACACGCCTAAAATATGCCATAGAATTAGAAGTTTTATCACCTAAATTTAACTTTAAAAAGAAACCAAAATTTATTACTCAAGACTTTAATAATGAAGACTTTATTATCGTTGAAAAGGGAAGAGAAATAGAAGAAAATGCCATTATACTAATAGAAAACAATGAGGTTTTTGGTTTTGGATATACAAATTTAAGCAATCAAGAAACCAAGTTAGATATTTTAAAAACGGTTTTAACACCTATAGAAGATAAAATTCAAGCAAAAAATATTATTAAGAACTATATGAATAAAAATAAAGTTCAGAAAATTATTAGATTGTAATTCAAACACTTCTAAATCGTAAATTATAAAACAAGGCAACTATTTGTATTCTATTACTTTTTCTTAATCCAATCGTATTTGTAGAATCAATGTTTCTCTTTTTTAAGTGTTTATAAAGCTTTATTTTTAAATATACTTCTTTAGATTCGCCACAGATACATTTTATGAATTTAGAGCTATTAATTATCAATTTCAACAAAAGGACGTAAAGGCCTGTGAAAAACTATACAGTAAAAGAAATTTATATAAAAATTGAAGAATAACTATAAAAATACTTCTTGGAAACATCGCCTTCATGAAATTATTTATGAAGCAGACACCAAAGCAGGTAAATTATTTGATGTTGTCTTATTAATTGCTATTCTAACGAGTATTCTATTGGTAATGCTAGAAAGTGTAGAAAGCTTTGATGCCAAGTATCATGTCTATTTAAATATTTCTGAATGGATTATTACCATCCTTTTTTCTATTGAATATATCCTAAGAATTATATCTATAAAAAGGCCTTTAAAATATATATTTAGCTTTTACGGTATTATAGATTTACTTTCTACCATACCCAAATATCTGTCCTTATTCTTTATAGGTTCTCATCATTTGGCAGCTTTAAGAGCTTTGCGTTTGTTAAGAATTTTTAGAATATTAAAACTTGCAAGATATATTGGCGCTTCTAATAAACTATTAATTGCCTTAAAAATGAGCAAAGCAAAAATTTCTGTTTTCTTATTTTTTGTTGTCATACTTTGTGTTATTTTAGGTACTGTAATGTATATGGTAGAAGGTGCAGAAAATGGATTTACAAGCATACCTAGAAGTGTCTATTGGGCAATTGTTACACTTACCACAGTTGGTTACGGAGACATTGCACCTCACACTCCTTTTGGTCAGTTTATTGCAAGCATTGTTATGATATTAGGTTATGGTATTATTGCCATTCCTACAGGAATTGTAAGTGCAGAAATGGCTAAAACTACAGATAATAACGTACAAACAAACACGCAAGTTTGCCCTAATTGTACAAAAGGAAACCATAAAGATGGCGCAGAATTTTGTTATAATTGTGGTAGTAAATTAAACTAAATGACTTCTAATAATTTTTTAATTACCATTGTTGGTCCAACTGCAATTGGTAAAACCGCTTTAAGCATTCAATTGGCAAATCATTTTAAGAGTGCTATTATTTCTTGTGATTCTAGACAGTTTTACAAAGAAATGACTATTGGAACCGCTGTGCCAGATGCAGATGAATTGGCAGCAGCAAAACACCATTTTATACAAAACAGAAGTATTTTTGAAGATTATAATGTGGGCTCTTTTGAAAGAGATACCCTAGCAAAATTAGACGATCTTTTTAAAGAAAACCCAATTCAGATTATGGTAGGTGGCTCTGGTTTGTATGTAGATGCTGTTTTAAAAGGATTGGATTATTTTCCGGAAGTAGATCCTAAAATAAGAGAAGACTTAACACTAAAATTAGAAAAAGAAGGTGTAGCAGTTTTGCAAGAACAGCTAAAAGAATTAGACCCAGAAACCTATAATGTTATTGAATTACAAAACCCTAAACGGGTGATGAGAGCCTTAGAGGTTTGTATTGGTTCTGGCATTCCCTACTCTACTTTTAAAAACAAACCCAAAGCTCCTAGAAATTTTACGTCCATAAAAATAGGATTAGATGCCGATAGAGAAATTATTTATAATCGTATAAATATGCGTGTAGATATTATGATGGAAAATGGCTTGTTAGAAGAAGCAAAAGCATTATACCAACATAAAAATTTAAACGCACTGCAAACCGTTGGTTATAGAGAATTGTTCTCTTATTTTGATGGAGATTTTACCAAAGAGTTTGCCATTTCCGAAATTAAGAAAAACACTAGAAGATTTGCAAAGCGACAAGGTACTTGGTTTAAAAGGGATGAAAACACCTTATGGTTTGATTATCAAACGGACATAAATACTATTATTGCCAAAGTTTCTGATAAAATTAACATTTCAAAACTGTAAAAACTTTTGTAATTCAATCGCTTTTATATCTTTGTTACACAAAAATAAAAATACATGAAATCAAAAATTATATTTATTGCTATTGCACTATTAAGCACCATTTCTATTGCACAATCTAAAGTAGGAACCGTGGATAGCGAATACATTATTAGTCTAATGCCAGAAACCAAAATTGTATCCCAAAGATCACAAAATTACGGAGCAAAATTAGATTCTTCTTTTAGCATTAAAGTAAAAAGTTATCAAGCTAAAGTAGAAGCTTTTAAAAATAATGAAAAAACATTGGGTGAATTAGCAAAACAAGCAGATATTAAAGAATTGACTACCATGGAAGATGATATTAAAAAATATCAACAAAACGGAAACAAGCTAATGCAATTAAAGCAAAATGAGTTAATGCGACCTTTGTACACAAAATTAAGTGAAGCTATTGCTACTGTGTCTAAAGCCAATGGATACACGCAGGTTTTAACTATTACTGGTAACGAATTTGCTTACATAGATAATAAATTTGATATTACAGAATTGGTCTTAAAAAACTTAGGCGTTGCAATACCTGCAGCCAAAGAATAGACTTTTCTTCTAAGAATATAGTATAAGAAGCCTTACAGAAATGTGAGGCTTCTTTTTGTTTTAGACAGGTATTTTTAACGATTAAATAAACTCTATATAAACTATAATAGAAGTTACTTTATAGGATTTATTCTATAGATAGAAATGACAAATTTTGATGATGTTCATAATACACAAACATTTAGTTGATAACATTGCGGGAAACCGTAAACTTTATTCAAAGTTATTGTCGAAATTTAGGCTAGAAAAAGAAATAATTAATAATAAAATATACTTTTAAATTACAATGGGATTATTTAATAAATTGTTAGGAAATGCAAGTGAGATTTCATCTGAAAAACTAAATCAAAAATACGGCAGATTACTTATTGAAAATGAAGATATTGAATTAGGTTTTAAACTATTAAGAGATACTTTTATGTTTACAAACAAACGTTTAATTCTAATTGATGTACAAGGAATTACAGGCAGCAAAATAGAATATAAATCTATGCCATATAAAAGTATCTCCAGATTCTCTCTTGAAACCTCAGGGACTTTTGATTTAGATGCTGAATTAAAAATTTGGATATCAAGTGAAAATATTCCTTCAGTGAGTAAAAAATTTAATAAAAGCATTGATGTTTATGAAGTACAAAAATATTTAGCTAATAAAGTGATGTGATATGTTAAATAATAATTCAAAATCATCTTATTAAACAAGTAACTTAAAAAAGAATATGCAAAATAATTGCACTTCATTTACTTCTGATGATAAGAGAAATAAAGTAAAACGTTAACACAATAAAGATATAATGCCAATACTGAATGATATAATTGACTGGGTTGAAAACAAACCTAACTTCTGGCAAGTAGCAATTGACCGCTTAATTAGAAATAATGAACTTACTGATAATGACATTACGGAATTAACAAAAATTTGTAAGGTAGATTATGGATTATCGAAATATGTTTTTACTAAAGTAGATTTTAATGATTTAAGAAATTTTGCAAATAACGCAAGCAGTAGTAATGATGTTATACTTTCTAAAATTTCTAATGTTGATAATATAAACGCACTATCAAAAAATTGTGAATTAGATTTTGCCCCAAAAGGGCTTACGATAGTTTATGGCGACAATGGTTCTGGAAAATCAAGCTATGTAAGTATTTTAAAACATACTTGCAACACAAGAGGACACAAGCCAGAAATTAACGATAATTTATACGACCCAACTTCTTTTGGAAAGGATAAAAAAGCTGATATTGAATATACAATTGATGGAACAAACTTTAATATAGTAAATCTTGTAAACGAAGAAGTAAGTAATTCTGTTTTAAAAAGTGTCGATGTTTTCGACACTTTTAGTGCAAACCATTATATTGAAGGAGAAGATGAAATTGCTTTCATTCCACAAGGTTTGTCTATTGTAGAAAAATTGGCAGCTAATATAAAAATAATTGAGAGCAAACTAAATTCAGAATTATTAAGTCCAGCATTAAAAGGATTTGAATATTCACTTTTAGATGTTTCCGCATGTTCAACAGCTAAAACTTTTCTCGAGAAATTAAACGCAGAAACAAATTTAGATGAGTTAAGAACTGAATCTATTTGGAATTCTACTAAAGATTTTAGAATTGAACAGTTGATTAAAGAAATAGAGAAATTAAACGCAATAGACCCAAAGAAAAACTTAAAAGAAAATGAAGAAAAGATAAAACGCTTTGAAATTTTGGAAAAGAAATTTCAAACGCTTGAAGATAATTTGACAGGTCAAATCTTAATAGATTTAAAGCAAGCGTTAAATAACTTTGTAACAACTAGTAAAGCTTTAAAAGAATCTTCTGTAAAAGAATTTTCTGATTTACCAATTGAAGGTGTTGGAAATAGCTCGTGGAAATTGCTTTGGGAAAGTGCCCGTAAATTCTATAATAAAAGTACGGAAACGGAGAACTTTCCAGAAATAAATAAAGATAGTAATTGTCCTCTTTGTCTTCAAAGTTTAGATGAAGATGCAAAAAATAGATTTACTTCTTTTGAAGAATTTATAAAAAATGATATTCAAAAAACTTATGATGAAGCATATAATAAATTTGACTTAGCTTTTAAAGATTTGAATAAGCTAGATTTCTCTTTTGAAGAACAAAAACCAACAACAATAGAATTAAATGAATTGATTGATGATTATTCTAAAAATCAAGAACAATATTTAGATTTACTTTCTAAACAAAAAGAGAATTTGATAACTCTTTTTAATACTAAAAAAATTATTCACGATTTTAATGAAATTGAAATTGAGAACACACCAAAAACACAAATACAAGAACTCATTAAAACCTTAATGGAAACAAATGAGAAATTAAAAGTCCAATCAATAGAAGAGGATTTAAAACCACTTAATAAAGAATTAAATCAATTAAAAGGAGAAAAAAAGATTTACAATTATAAACCAAAATTAGCTCGTGAAATTTATAGACAAAAAAAAATAAAATTACTTCATCAATGTATTCGTAATTGTAATACTCGAACCATAACAACACATAGTAACGAGTTAACTACAAAATATATATGTCAAAACCTTAAACAGAATTTCAAAAAAGAACTAACCAAACTAGGTTTTAAAAATATCAAAATAGAAACCGAGACAAAAGGAAAAAGCGGAAAACAATATCACTATTTAAAGCTTGATGAACAAAACGCAAATAAAATTATTTTAAAAGATATTTTAAGTGAAGGAGAGCATAGATGTATTTCTCTAGCAACATTTTTATCTGAATTGTCTATTTCAGAACATAAAAGTGCAATAGTATTTGACGACCCAGTTTCATCATTAGATCATAAATGGAGAAATAAAATATCAAAAAGAATTACAGAGGAAGCGTTAGAACGTCAAGTTATAGTTTTCACACATGACATCACCTTTCTAATGATGATTCAAGAACAATCAAACAAACTAAATTGTAATTTAGATATAAAAAGTCTTACTAGAAAGGCAAAAGAAACAGGTATTATTGCAATTAATCCACCTTGGGATGCATTGAAAGTTAGCACTAGAATTGGAATTTTAAAAAATGCACATCAAGAATTGAGAAAAATTGAAAATACGGAAACTGAAGAAATATATAAGGAAAGAGCAAAAACCTTATATGGTAAACTTCGAGAAACATGGGAACGTTTTATTGAGGAAGTATTTTTGAATGGTGTTGTTCAAAGATTTGGAAGAGCAATTCAAACTAAGGCTTTATCAAAAATTGTAGATTTAACAGCTGAAGATTATAATATAGTCGATGTAAATATGAGTAAATGTTCCACTTGTTTTACTGGCCATGATGCTGCAGGAGCATTAATTGAAGAAACACCTGACTCCGATGAATTTCTTACTGACTTAATAATATTAGAAGACTTTATAAAAACAATCAGAAAGCGTAGAAAATAATCACCAAATTCATTCTTAAAAATAGAGAATTTCACAAGTTAAAAACCGAAATTTGTTATCAAGTTTCAACAGAAAAAAAACAATAAAAAATGAGTACAGTTATAGAAAATCCTTTGGTAAAATTAATTGGTGTTTGGAAAGGTGCAGAAGGTGTAGATCTTGCTCCGAAACCAGACGAAGATGAAAATAACCCGTATTACGAAGTTTTAACCATAGAACCTGTAGATTTAGAAATAGAGAATGCAGAAGAACAAGAATTGGTTTCGGTTAGATACCATCAAATTGTAAGAGAAAAAGCAAATAACAAAGTATCTCACAGTGAAACTGGTTATTGGATTTGGGATAAAAACGAACATACCATTATGAATTCTTTTTCTATTACAAGAGGTGTTTCTGTGCTTGCAGGAGGAGAAGCTACAGAAGTAAACAACGAGTTAAAATTAAGTGTTGCTGTCTTAGAAAATGATACCAAATGGGGAATTGTACAATCTCCTTTTATGCTAAAAAAAGCAAAAACTTTATCTTTTAAACGAGAGTTTACAGTTATAGATAACAAATTAAGCTACACACAAGAAACGCTTTTAGACATTTATGGTAAAACGTTTTCACATACAGATGTAAATACCTTATACCGAGTTTAATCGCTGGTCGATAGCCATGAGTATAATTCACAAAGACTAACCTAGAAATATAAAATATTTATTTCGGAAGCATACCTCCTATTATTGGTTCAAGATTTTTGATTCAAAAAAAATCTCCGAGATACATTCTCGGAGATTTTTTCAATCTGAATTTATTTCAGATTTTTACTTTAGTATCTTTTAGAAAACCACTTTTAGCTTCTAGAAAACTTTATTTCTTCAACAACTCCGGAAACTTCTTTTTAAACTTATTCAATCTTGGCACAGAAACTGCTTTTACGTACCCTTGATTTGGGTTTCTACGTTCAAAATCTTGGTGATACTCTTCGGCTTCATAAAACTTATTAAGTTTGGTAACTTCGGTTGCTATTTTACCATGATACACTTCTGTATTTAATTTTGCAATCATTTTTTCTATAATAGCCTTTTCTGCTGCAGTTTTATAAAAAGCAATAGATCTGTATTGTGTTCCGTAATCTGGATGTTGTCCATTTTTTGTTGTTGGATCTTGAGAACCAAAAAATACGGTTACTAGGGTTTCAAATGAAACTATTTTTGGATTGTAATACACAGCAACTGTTTCTGCATGCCCTGTTTTTCCGGTTCCAATACTTTTATAAGTTGGGTTTAAAGTATGTCCGCCAGCATATCCAGAAACCGCTTCTTCTACTCCACTTACACTTTCAAAAACAGCTTCTACACACCAAAAACAGCCACTTGCAAAATAAGCCACTTTGGTATTTTCATTGGCAACATAGGTTGCTTTTGTTTCCGATTGCGTTTGTTTTTTATCAGTAAAACCAAAACAAGAGATTAATAATAGAGAAAAACTTACAACGGTAATAGACTTTAATATATTCATTTTACATTAAGTATTAGGGTTAAAAAGAAAATTGCACTAAAACAGTTGGTCTATTTTAAGTACAATTTTCCGAACTTTTAATTAAAAAAATTCCAAGGGGTTATATCTTTAGGATTTCCTTGGAAACATTCAATCCCATTTGAGGGGAATCAAAATTATTTTTAAATTACTTAAGTAGTCGATTTAAAGGTACAAAATTTACACGTTGTTTACAACTTTAGCTTTTTATTAAGAAAATATCTTGTAAAAAATACCTGATACCCCTATTTTTGTTCAATAATTAGTCACAAATTAAACCCGTCTTGTTAAGTGAAGCAAAAAATTTGCTGCTTTTAATAAAATTCTATGTAGATTTTAGAAACACTTAAAAAGACTTTAACTTTATACAACCTAATATACATGGAGCATTTTATAGTTTCTGCGCGTAAATATCGTCCACAAGTTTTTGCGGATGTTGTTGGGCAACAAGCCATTACAAACACGTTAGAAAAGGCTATAAAAAATAACCATTTGGCCCAAGCCTTGTTGTTTACAGGTCCTCGTGGAGTTGGTAAAACTTCTTGTGCTAGAATATTGGCTAAAAACATCAATCAACAAGATGCGGAAGTTTCTGCAGACGAAGATTTTGCTTTCAATATTTTTGAATTAGATGCTGCTTCTAACAATTCTGTAGATGATATTAGAAGTTTAACAGACCAAGTTCGTATTCCGCCACAAACCGGAAAATACAAAGTATATATTATAGATGAGGTACACATGTTATCTCAGGCAGCTTTTAATGCTTTTTTAAAGACGTTAGAAGAACCGCCAGCACATGCTATCTTTATTTTAGCAACTACAGAAAAACATAAAATTATTCCGACGATTTTATCTCGTTGTCAAATTTTCGATTTCAAAAGAATTGGTGTTTTAGACGCTAAAAATTACCTAAAAGTAATTTGCGAAAAAGAAAATATTACCGCAGAAGATGATGCTTTGCATATTATCGCTCAAAAAGCGGATGGCGCAATGCGTGATGCTTTGTCTATTTTTGATAGAGTTGTTAGTTTTTCTGGAACCAATTTAACGCGTGAAGCGGTTACCGAAAACTTAAATGTATTAGACTACGAAACGTATTTTAATATGACAGATTTAATGCTAGCAAATAAAATACCGCAAGTATTAAATGCATTTAATGTAATCTTAGGTAAAGGTTTTGAAGGACATCATTTTATAAACGGATTGGCAAGTCATTTTAGAGATTTATTAGTTGCCAAAGACAAAGCTACTTTAGAATTGTTAGAAGTTGGTGATGCAGCAAAAAAGAAATATTTAGAGCAAGCCACCAAAGCAAGTATTCCGTTTTTAATGCAATCTATAGAGAAAGCAAATCAGTGTGATTTGAATTATAGAGCCAGTAAAAATCAGCGACTGCTGGTAGAATTAACCATTATGCAAATTGCCTCTATCACTTTTGATGGAGAAAAAAAAAAGTCAGCTAACTACATAATTCCTGCTACCTTTTTCCAGGCACTTTCGCCAGCTGTAAAAGAAATTGCAAAACCGGTTGAAAAAAAACCTGTTATTGCGCAACCCGTAAAAGTTGAAACACCAAAACCTAGGATAAAACCTATTTTAAAATCTGTTGGTAGGCGTGCTTCTTCTTTATCTTTAAAAAGTATTCATGAGAAAAAGGTTGTAAAAAAAGCGGCTGAAGAAGAAAACTTTGACAATCACCCGAAAGACTTTTTTACCCAAGAAGCATTGCAAAATCTTTGGAAAGAATATGTTGCCTTATTGATAAAAAAAGGAGAACGAAGCATGGCTTCTATTGTGGGTACAGACACTCCTCAATTAGGTAAAAACTATAAAATTTCTTTTTCTGTGCCTAATAAATTAATGGAAGATCAATTTAGAAAAGGAAGACCTAATTTATTAAACTTTTTAAGAGAAAGATTAAACAATTACGGAATTGATATTCTTGTGAATCTTAATGAAGCTGTAGAAAAAAAGTTTGCTTACACACCTCAAGAAAAGTATAAGAAAATGAGAGAAATAAACCCTCTTATAGATAAATTACGTCAAACTTTTGAGTTAGACATGTAACATTAGTGCAATAATAGCTACTTATAAATGTAATAATTTCTATAAACCATGAATTATTTTTTATGTATTGCTGTTATTTTTATTCTCTGGTTTCTAGTTAGCAACTTCAATAAAAAAAAGCGTTTAAAAAAACGGAGCGCATTACTTTATAAAAATTGGGGAAATCTAAAAAAGGACGAATACTTTAACTTTTTTGTCATTGGAAAATATTTTGAGAACAATGCTCATAAAGAAAAAGCATATCATATTTTATCAGAAAAAAGTAAAATAGATTTTGATATAGATGACATTTTTAAGTTTGTAGACCGAACTTCTTCTAAAATTGGTCAGCAATATTTATATTTTAAATTAAGAACCATTGGTACTCTTAAAGACCTATTAAAATTTGATGCATTAACTACTTTGTTTCAAAAAGACAAAGATTTAAGTGTTTCTTGTCAGTTAGAATTGTCTAAATTAAACAATAATGATTCTTATTATTTAGAAGAATTGATCAATGACAAACCCTTAGAAAAACCAAAATACTTATGGATTGTTAGAGGTTTAACAATTACTGCAATTTTATCAATTATACTCTTATTTTTCTATCCAATATTTAGTCTTTTATTGGTGCCAGTTTTTTCTGCAAACCTATTTTTTCATTATAAAAATAAGTACAGCGTTGCCTATTATTTAAATGGTGTAACACAATTATCTAGCGCATTAAAAGTGAGCAAGAAATTGGCAAAAAACCCTAAAATAGTGGCTCATTTTAAAGACATTTCTTTTATTGAAAGCATAAAATCTATTCAACTAAAAACCGAATTTATTGCTTTTGAAAAGAATGTTACAGATGAATATTTATTCTTTTTTTGGTTTTTAGCAGAAATGATAAAAATACTATTTAATGTAGAATACTTGATTTTTTATAGTTTCTTAGACGCTATTAGCAAGGAAAGAAAAAGCATAGAAAGCTTATTTATTTTTATCGGCGAAATTGATGCTGCTATTTCTACCGCTTCTTTAAAATCTGGAGGTTTAAAAATATGTACGCCTACTTTTAATAATGATAATGAATTAAAGGTTACCAACCTTAAACATCCTTTAATTGAAAATTGTATTCCCAATGATGTGTTTTTATCACAAAAAAGCATGCTTTTAACCGGTTCTAATATGTCTGGTAAAACTACTTTTATAAGAACTGTTACTGTGAATAGTATTTTAGCACAAACACTAAATATTTGTTTTGCGGATACCTACGCTGCTCCTTTTTACAAAATATATTCTTCTATTAGAATTACCGATGATTTGTTAGACAACACCAGTTATTATTTACAAGAAGTACTTACCGTTAAGGAATTAATAGACGCCTCTAACGACAGTAATCCTTGTTTATTTGTGCTGGATGAAATTTTTAAAGGAACCAATACCATCGAAAGAATTTCTGGTGGAAAAGCTATTTTATCTTATTTAAATAAAAAGCAACATACCGTTTTAGTTTCTACACACGATATTGAATTAACAGATTTATTAGTAAAAGAAAATTACGATTTATATCACTTTAGTGAACAAATTGAAGACAATAATTTGTTTTTTGACCATCAATTAAAACCCGGAAAACTAAAGACCAGAAATGCAATTAAAATTCTAGAGTTATATAAGTATCCTGCTGCTATTATTAAGAATGCGAAAGAAATTGAGTCTACTTATTTTGACTAAACTTTACTTATGCATGCCTGCATGATTTTAAGGTAAATATTCTCGATACAGTTTTTATTCCTTATTAATAAAACCACCTTTTTATAGGTGGTTTTATCAATTAAAATAGAGGTTAACAAAGTTTGCTCAAAATATAAAATTTTTGAATTTACTAAACTTAAAAACCATAATTGCTATTTTAAAAAGATTATTATTTAATTAATATCTCTTACTAATCTTACATAATTATAGTATCTTTCTGCATCTTCACCGGCTGGACCATCTACATCTTTGGTGTCAAAACGAACACCACCCGCACCGTGAAAATCTTCACCTTCATCATTTACAGCTCTACCAAATGCAACATACCAAGCATAGTAATAAGGTTGACCACTTGTAAAGTTTGCTGATGTTCCTGTCCAGTAATATCCGTAATCATCATACCCTGCTTCGCTTATCATTTCTGTACAATCAAATATAGGGTCAATTGCAGGTCCTACATTTGCAGCATCTGTTGCCGTAGGAGAATGTGAATAATCTACAATACCTTGTAATTCTTTTACGTTAGGTAAACGCCAATCTGTATAACCTGCTAATTCAGAATTTTCAGCATAAGCTAATGCATCAGCCCAATCTAATGTTACACCATCATCTCCTTGTGCCCACATTAAACCAGTATTACTATCTGAAACGGTGTCATCTCCATTGGCTGTAAAACTATTTGTACCATATACATCTCCTCTAACAGCTCGTACATATTTGGCTAAAGGATTTCCAGTTGGAGCTCCGTTTCCATCTCCTGGAGGAGGAGTGTTACCGTCTGGAGGAGTTCCTCCGTCGGTTCCTCCATCTTCAGGCATTGAAGCTGCATAAGCTTTAATATGACCAGTTACTATGTTTACTCCAAAAGCAGCGTTTGCCCCACCTTCAACAGTAACTCCAACATATAAATTACTAGACCAAAATTGTTCGTCTTTAGAAACTTCACCACTTGCCAAAGCAAAATAATTAGTATCTATGTATGGCCAACCTTTTCCAAAGTCTGCAACAGAATATAATTCTTTTAAGTTAGGCATTCTCCAATCGTCATAACCACCTAATTCTAGATTTTCGCAATATTCCTTGGCTTCTTCCCAAGTAAATTCGTCAGTTGTTGGAATTTGTTCCCACATTAAACCTGTGTTATTATCTGTTGTTATACCTTCATCATCTTCATTAAAAGACATTGTTACTCCTTTTAAATAATTGGCATCTTGCCCATAAAAAGTGTCACCTGAACTTAGACTATTAATTACCGCACCATCTTTGTCGTAAAGGGTAACTTGACCTGTGGCAATTTGTACATAATCGTTTATTGTTAATTCTGAACTACCTTCGTCTGTAGCAACATTATCATCATCACTACTACAAGCATTAAATGCGAAAAGTGCAATAATCATTATTACAATAAAGGATGTTTCTTTTTTTAATTTGACAATCTGTTTCATCTTTTTAAATTTTATTATTATATTCTATTTTTTAATTTCTACCTCCTTTACGTTCTGGTTTCGGTGCATTTTTAAATTCTTTTTCTGATATAAAACCGTCTTCATCAGTATCTACCTTAGAAAAATTATCTTTTAATAGACCTTTCAATTCATCTTTAGCCAACTTACCATCTTCATTAGCATCCATCTCTTTTAAAAGCTTAGCAAATGTTGGTGGTTTTTTTCTTTCTTTTCTGTCTTGAGATTGACCAAATGACACATTCGACATAAATAATGTTAGTCCAAAGACTAACACTACTGATTTTAAATTATTAAACTTCATGTTTACTTTTTTTTAAATTATACACATTTAGATGTACTTCTTGTTTTAAACTTGTGTGTTAAAGTGTTAAATAAAACAAAAAAAAAGACCTTCAATATATTGAAAGTCTTTTTTAATTTAGTTAATTTTTTTTGAGTAAAATATCTGTTTCGGTGGTCTATTTACATCATCTACTTACCCGTTTTGAATTATGAAATTAAAATACACAACAGCTTATACTTTTATAATTATACAGCAGAAATTTAAAAGAAGCTAAAAAAATTGAGTCTACTTATTTGGCTTAATAACTTCTACATTTTTTCCTAAATAGATTAATGTACAATTGTCTTTTGCCAACTGTTCTTTTTCAAATTCTGACATTAGGTATAATTTATCATCTTTCTTTACAAATAAAAGCACCGATTTTAATTCATTAAACAATTTGGTTGTCATTGTATTGTAATCTGCTTCTGTTTCTATTTCAACTTCATAAATTTTAGGATTGTCTCTAAACGCTTCACTTAAATTTATATAATCGTCTTTAGGAGTAAAGAAACCTCGTTGTTCATCTATGCTTATATTTTTTCTTAAAATCTCTTCTGAAGTTGCTAGCCTATACGCCCCTTTTTCTCCAAAATTTTCAGAAAAACTGTCTACTGCAAACTTATTAACGGCTTCACTTCCGGTCATTGCTATTAAATAACCTACGTCATTTAATTCAATATTATCGGTTAAGTCTTGGTTATAAATATCTATTTCAAAAGCTTCTAAACCTGCTTTTAACGATTTTTGAATAAAGTTTTTGTTAGAATCTATCAAAATAACTCTTTTTTCATTGTCGGTTAAATATTTAGCAATTAATCTAGCCGGACTCGAAGCACCCACTATTAAAATAGCATCAGAACTTTTTAGAAAAACACCTACCATTTTCGCAAATAATCTTGCCGTGGTTGCATTAAATAAAACGGTTCCTAAAACAATCATAAAAACCAAAGGCGTAATATACTCCGCTCCTTCTACTCCTTGTTTAATTAACTTGCTTCCAAATAATGAAGCTATACCTGCGGCAACAATTCCACGAGGTCCAACCCAACTTATAAATAGCTTTTCATTGAATTTTAATTTAGATTTTCTGGTACTTGTAAAAACAGCTAAAGGTCTAATCACAAAAACTACAATAGCAAAAAGCGTTGCTGTTTTCCAGGTATATAATAAGAGTAAATCTTCTATATTTATATTTGCAGATAATAAAATAAATAAGATTGAAATTAATAAAATACTTAAAGATTCTTTAAAATAAAGGAGTTCTTTTAAATTGGCCAACTTTCCATTTCCTAAAACCATTCCCATTACTACCACTGCTAATAAACCAGATTCATGAGCAAACAATTCTGATAAAACGAAGACCAACAAAACGGCCGATAAAGAAACTACGTTTAGTAAATAATGAGGAATCATTTTTTTATTAATAGAAAAAGCTAATGCGTGTGCAAACGTAAAACCAAAAGTGGTTCCAAAAAGTAATATTTTACCAAACTCCATTAAGGCCGTTTTTGTAAAACCACTTCCACCATCTACACTAATAAACTCGAAAACCAATACGGCAACCAACGCACCAATTGGGTCTATTAATATCCCTTCCCATTTTAAAACCGTAGAAATGTCTTTTTTTAGAGGTATGTTTCTTAAAATAGGCGTAATTACAGTAGGACCAGTAACGATGATTAAACCAGAAAATAGAAAAGAAAGTTCCCATCCTAAATTAAAAACATAATGTGCCACAATACCTGCTCCAAAAAAAGTAATTGCAGACCCCAACGTAATTAGTTTGGTAATAACAGGACCTACATTTTTTATTTCACTCCTTTTTAAAGTTAAACCACCTTCAAAAAGAATAATACTAATAGCTAAAGACACAAAGTAATACAAACTTTCTCCTGGGAAAAGTCCTTTTTCGCCGTTCCAAATTGGCTCTATCCATTTTGTACCGTCGCTACTTAAAAATTCAGCTGCAATTGGCCCTACTAGCAAACCAATTAAAATTAAAGGTAAAATTGCAGGGATTTTAAATTTCCATGCTACCCATTGTGATAATATTCCTAAAATAATTATACCTGCTAATTCTATCATTTATTAAAAATTCATTTAAATGTAAATTTAAGAATGTTTAGGCATGATAAAAATAAAAAATATAGTTTTTTTCTTTCTTTTAAAGTTTACTATATTGTGCCAAAAAGTTAACTTTTAAACCTATTTTTTGCAAAATATTCACAAAATCTTAATTGGTATTGCATTTTCTCCAAATTTAAAAGCAAATATATTTGAAGCCGTAAGACTGGCTAATCTATTTGATGCTGAATTAGTTGGCGTGCATGTTGGACCAAAATCTCGTCAAAAAAAAGTAGATCTAACCGCTCTTTTAGCAGCAGCCGATCCTTTAAAGAACTCGTTTAAAGCTATTTGGAAAGAAGGGAATCCTGTAGATGTAATTCTTGAAACTTGTGCTACAGAAAACATTAACTTACTTATTTTAGGAGCACTTCAAAAAGAAAATTTATTAAAATATTATGTAGGATCTATTGCCAGAAAAATTACTAGAAAGGCACCTTGTTCTGTTTTATTACTTATTAAACCTTCTTTAATTAGAGTTCCCTGCAAACATATTGTAGTAAATGGGCTAAAAGATGAAAGAACAGAAGAAACTATTAAAACCGCTTTTGTAGTTGCCAAGCGACTAAAATGTACTAAAATTACCATTGTAGAAGAAGTTAGTCAGAATGAATTACACGTAAAAGTGAGTGATGATAAAACTTTAAGAAAAGCAACGATAACTAAAGAACGATTAAAAACAAGAGAAGAACAACGCGTAAAAACCATTTTAAAAGATATAAATTGTACTGATATCAACATAAAAACTCAGAGTATTTTTGGAAAAAGAGGCTATTCCATTGGGCATTACGCTAAAGTAAAAAGAGCCGATTTGTTAATTATGAATGCACCCAATAAAGTTGGGTTTTTCGATAGAATATTCCCTCATGATCTTGAGTATATTTTATCTCAATTACCAACCGATGTTTTAATTGTTAAATAGATGCCGAAAAAAAATACTTTTAAAACGTTTATAAATGATGTACCTCAAAACCTTTTTTCTGGTTTTGTAGTTTCCTTAATTGCACTTCCATTAGGTTTAGGTTTAGCTTTAGCTTCTGGAGCGCCACCTATTTCCGGTGTTATTGCTGCCGTAATAGGTGGTATTGTTGTATCTATAATTGGAGGATCTAACGTAACCATTACAGGACCTGGAAATGGTTTAGTGGTTGTTATTTTGGGTGCAATTACCACTTTGGGTGAAGGAGACATGCACCAAGGTTTTTTATATACATTAGCCGCCGTAGTTCTCTCTGGAGTTATTATGATTATTCTTGGTTTTCTAAGAATGGGATCTTTAGGAGATTTCTTTCCTGCCTCTGCCATACAGGGTATGTTGGCTGCTATTGGTATCGGAATATTTGCAAAGCAAATTCATGTAATGTTTGGTAATTTAGACGCCAAAGGAAGCATTGTACAACTCTTATATCAAATTCCGGAAGGCCTCTTAAATTTAATAAAAACAGATAATTCTAGCATGTTTTATGCAGGAATGGTAGGAATAGGAAGTTTATTGATTATGATATTTTATGGAAAAATAAGAAATCGATATTTAAAATTGATTCCTGCACCTATGTGGATTGTAGTATTAAGTGTAGGTATGTATTATTATTATGATTTGGTTTCTGCGTCTGATTATCCCATTCATAAAAGCCTATTAATTGCATTGCCTAATGACATTTTATCAAATTTTGCTTTTCCCGATTTTGGTAAAATTTATCATGCCAACTTTATAAGTGCTGTAATAGCAATTACATTAATTGCAAGTATAGAAAGTTTACTAAGTATTAAAGCTGTTGATAAATTAGATCCTTTAAAAAGACGTTCTAATGTAAATAAAGACATTCGTGCTTTGGGATTAGCCACCGTTATTAGCGGTTTTTTAGGCGGATTAAATGTAGTAACTGTAATTGCAAGAAGTTCTGTAAACGTTAATAATAAAGGAACCAATAGATCTGCAAACTTTTTTCATGCGGCTTTTTTGGTTGCTTTTATTTTGTTATTTGCCACAGAATTGCGTAAAATTCCATTACCAGCTTTGGCTGCTATTTTAGTCTATACAGGATATAAATTAGCATCACCAGAAAACATTAAGAAAGTTTTTAGTATCGGTTCCGAACAATTAATTATTTTTCTAGTTACCTTATTTACAACTATTTTAACCAGTTTAATTACAGGTATTATTGTAGGTATTTTAATTACATTTATCATTCATGTTGTTATAAATAAAAATATCTTATTATTTATAAAAAACGTTTTAAAACCAAATGTTTTAATGTTTGAAGAAGAGGATAAATACTATGTAAGTGTTAAGAATTTTTCTAGTTTTTTAAACTATACAAAGCTAAAAACCAAGTTAGACCAAATACCAGAAACCGAAGAAGCCATTATAGATTTTTCTTTATGTGAGTTTGTAGATCATTCTGTAATGGAAAACATGAGTAATTATGCTGCGTCTTTTCATAGAAAAGGTGGGCATTTTGAGGTAATAGGTTTAGACGATTCTAAATCTGGAAGTGAACATCCATTTGCATTACGTAAATCTTTACCTACAAAAGCACTTCCTAAAAAACGTGTTTTAACTAAAAGACAAAAATCGATTCAGAATATTAGTGAAGAAATGCATTGGAAATATTATGCAAATTCTGCCCTAGAAATGGAAGAACTACCCACTTTTGGCTATTTTAAGACTCGTAATATAGATAAAGTCTCTAACGTACTTTCTAATGAAGATTGTACTATTTTTGACGTCCATTTTACCGAAGGAGCTATGTTTGCAAAGCAAATGATAAAAGCAACCATGTTACATATTCATCCATTACATCCGGTTCCTCATTTTACACTAGATAAAGAAGGTATTTTTGAATATCTCTTAGAATTTGCAGGTTACAAAGATATTGATGTAAAAAATCATCCAGATTTTAGCAAACGTTTTTATTTAGCAGGAAAAAATGAAGAAAAAATTAGAGCATTTTTTACAGATGAATTAATTTTGTTTTTTGAAAGCAATAAACAATATCATATTTCTGCTACCGAAAACGGAATTTTAATATTTGGAAACGAACGTTTGGCAAGTGTTAAAGAAATTAAAGCTTTGGCTTATTTTGGTATGGGATTACAAAAAACAATATAAATAATTATGTTAGGATTACAATTCGAAACCGAAACTTCTTGGGCAGAAATTGCTAAAGATAATTTACAACAAATACTTACAGATCATGCCTTTTTAGAGCAAAAAGCGGCTTCTAACGCTGTATCTATTATCATTAATTATTCTGAAGAAACAGAGTTGGTAAAAGAAATGAGCAATATTGCTATTGAAGAAATGCAGCACTTTAAAATGGTGCATTTGTTAATGGTAAAACGCGGAATGGTTTTAGGGCGTGAGCAAAAGAATGATTATGCGATCCGATTACAAAAATTCTTTAAAAAGACAGGAGACAGAACAGATGCTTTAATTCAGCGTTTGTTAGTTGCTGCCTTAATTGAAGCAAGAAGTTGCGAGCGTTTTAAAGTGTTTTCTGAAAATATGGAAGATGAAGAATTGTCTAAGTTCTACAATAATTTAATGATTTCTGAAGCAGGACATTATACTACTTTTTTACAATTTGCACGTCAGTACCAAGACAAAGAGATTGTTAATGAAAAATGGAATGCCTTATTAGCTTTTGAAGCCGAATTGATGAAAGAACGCGGTAATACCGCCAAAATACACGGATAAACTCTAAAAATGGATATAGATAATATTTCTAAAATTGAACACTTTTCTACTTTTGTAGATTTAAGTTTAAAAGAATTTTGTGAGCAATTAAGTTCGGTTTTATCATTACCTCAAATGACATTTATTACTGAGGATGAAAGAGCATCTGCAGAACTAAATTTTAACGGAATTGATTACAATGTTAGTAAGCCATTTAAAATAGGCACCTTAAATGAATGGGATGACAGCGTACCAAAAGACCATAATTTTGGTTTAGTTTTAAGTATTGATAAAACTAATACTGATTTTAACAATACTAAATTAGAAGAAATAGGCAATCTACTTTCTACCAATTTTAATACAGATCTTTTACATTATAGAACCTGGTTTTCTACTGGTTTTAGCACAGAAAAGGTTCACATATTTACACCGAATAAAAAATAACGAATGTTCTCTAAAGAAGAAGCAGCGCTTTTACGAAAAGATTTTTGGACTAGTTTTGGGAAATCTTTTCCTAGAAAATGGTTATTGTACAATACTAAAATTAAGGGTTTCTCTTTTAAATTTGTTGCCGAAAGAAAACAAGCAATGGTTTGTATAGATATTGAAAACCCAGATGAGTTGGTAAATTTACTCTATTACGACCAAATGTTGTCTTTAAAAACATTGCTAGAAACTGAGTTACCTGAAGTAATTTTTAATGATGCATATGAACTAGAAAGTGGTAAAATAATTCATAGAATCTATGTTCCTTTCGAAGGTAAATTTAGTGTATATAATAAAAATTCTTGGAGAGATTGTTTTGAATTTTACATGGAAACCATGCCTAAATTTGAACTCTTCTTTTACGAATATGAAGACATTATAAAGAACATATAATCTTCTCATATTATAAAAATTTAAATAAAACAGGAGCTTCTTTTTTGGTGATTAAATCCTTATTTAGATGGGTTTAATTGTACTTAAAAATGAAATTAACATTTTAAAACACTACAATTAACCTAAAAAAATAAATTAAACTAAAGGTTTATATAAAATACATAACTAATTGAATTACAAATCAATAAAAATAAAAACGCTTCTCTAAAAATAAACTATCAATTTTTCTTATAGTCTATATTTTTATGCGTTAAGGATTGCAACGACATCCTTTTTGTTTTTCTCAAAAAGATATAGTGGAAAGCCTGACCTTTTTAGGGAACGCCCAACTTACTTACACTTATATTACAAAAAAAAATCGCCCTAAAAAAAGACGATTTTAACACACTACTTTCTTCTTTTTCTATTTTATAAAAATGATACTAAACGGGTAATTAATTGGTTCGTTATTACTTGCTTTTATGGCGTTTATAATTGGGAAAATTAAATAGAAAATTCCGATTACAATGAACCCTAAAATTCCTAATCCAAAAAGAAAAATTAAAGGGATACAAATTAAAATATAGATAAACATAGAAATTCTAAAATTTAGAATTGCTTTTCCGTGTGCGTCCATTCCAAAAATTTCATCCTTTTTTGTCAACCATAAAATTAACGGAACGACAAAGCCGCCTATGACGGTTACAAAATCTAATAATTGACTTAAATGTGTTAGAACTAATAATTGTTTGTCTTCTTTCATTTTTATAATTAAAGTTTTAGTTGGTATTTATTAGACGATAATTAACCAATTATGTTACCGCTTTTTAATTATTAATTTTTTGTTAAATAAGTATTTGAGTTAAGATATACTCCATTTGAGCAAAGACTAATTGAGCATTGCTTGTAGTTTTGTATGGAACTTAAAAACATATAAAATTATGAATTACTTAAATATTGACAAAGACCGAGTATTACCAGTTGTAACAGAATTAAATGTGCTTTTGGCAGATTACCAAGTGTATTATCAGAAATTAAGAAATTTTCATTGGAATGTTTTAGGTAAAAACTTTTTCGAATTACACAATCAGTTTGAAGACATGTATAATGATACCAAAATTAAAATTGATGATATTGCAGAAAGAATTGTAACCTTAAAATACCACCCAATTAGTAAATTATCTGATTATATAGAGGTTTCTAACATTAAAGAATCGAGTCCGTTATTAACAGACATAGAAATGGTAGACATTTTAAAAAACGACCAGGATATTATTTTAAATCAGCTTTCTAGAGTTATAGAAAAAGCAAATATAGCTGAAGACGAAGGTACTGTAGATTTAATAGGAGCTTATATTAGAGAGTTAGAAAAATCTTCTTGGATGTTAAATGCATGGTCTAAAAACACCAGCGATGTGTTAGATAGTAGTTTTGTGAAATAGTGATTATTTTTAATAAACAGATAAAATAATCAATATTAAACTTTAAAACAAAACATGGATAAAATAACAAACAAACTAGAAATCTGGAAAGACATTTTTATAAAAAACATACCCAATATTGCCATTGCTTTGGTGGTAATATTTATAGCTTATTTTACATCGAGAGCTATCAATACTTTTATTACTAAGAATTTAGGTAAAAAAATTAAACAAGAATCGGTAAGAAACTTAGTTTCTAGAGTTGCCTCTGCCTTTATATTCTTAACCGGTTTATATTTGGCAATGACAATTTTAAAGTTTGATGATACTTTAAAGGCTATTATTTCTGCAGCTGGTGTATCTGGTATTGTAATTGGTTTGGCCTTGCAAGGTACTTTGTCTAACACCATTTCTGGAGTTGTTTTATCTTTTAGAGAAAACCTAAATATTGGTAATTGGATAGAAACTAACGGTTTTTCTGGCCAAGTAATAGATATTAATTTAAATTACTTTGTAATTAGAGAGGCTGATAATAATATGGTGGTCATACCCAATAAAACCATTTTAGAAAACCCTTTTAAAAATTATTCTTTAACTACTAAAATGAGAATATCTATTACATGTGGTGTAGAATATGGTGCCGATTTAGAAAAGGTAGAATCTTTAACAAAAGAGGTTATTTCTACTAATTTTAATCAAAATGAATTAAATAAAAATGTGGAGTTCTATTATACCGAGTTTGGAGACAGTTCTATTAATTTTTTATGCAGATTTTGGGTAGATTCTAAAAATGCACTAGAAAAATTAAAAGCTAAGAGTGATGCTATTATAAAAATTAAACAAGCGTTTGATAAAGAAAACATTAGTATACCATTCCCTATGAGAACTTTGGAGATTTTACCAAACCAAAGCTTAGATATTCATAAAGTTGCGGACAAAGAAGTATCTTAAGAACTGTTTATATACTCCTTCCCTATTGCTTAAAAAGCTGAATACATTTTGTGTTCAGCTTTTATTTTTCTGTAAAAATCTTTACGTATTTTTGCAACATGATTAATAACGATACTATTATTGCTTTGGCAACTCCTGCTGGTGTTGGCGCTATTTCTGTAATTAGACTTTCTGGTGAAAATGCTATAACTATAGTTGATGCTTTTTTTAAATCGATTAAAAAAGGAAAAACTTTAAAAAATCAGAAAACGCACACCATTCATTTAGGGCATATTGTACAAAATGATATCCTTATTGATGAAGTTTTAGTATCTATTTTTAAGAATCCGAATTCGTATACTGGAGAAAATGTAGTTGAAATTTCTTGTCATGGTTCTAGCTTTATTCAGCAAGAAATTATTCAGTTATTTTTACAAAATGGTTGCAGAATGGCTGATAATGGTGAGTTTACCATGCGTGCTTTTTTAAATGGCAAGATGGATTTAAGTCAAGCCGAAGCTGTTGCCGATGTTATTGCTTCTAATTCTGCGGCAAGTCACCAAATGGCGATTCAGCAAATGCGTGGTGGAATTACCAATGAATTGAAAGATTTACGTGTGCAATTACTAGATTTTGCTGCTTTAATTGAGTTAGAACTCGATTTTTCTGGTGAAGACGTAGAGTTTGCAGACAGAACGAAGTTTAAAGAACTGGTTGCAAAAATTACTTTTGTTCTAAAGCGTTTAATTGATAGCTTTTCTTTTGGAAATGCGATGAAAAACGGAATTCCGGTTGCTATTATCGGAGAACCAAATGTGGGGAAATCTACTTTATTAAACACACTTTTAAACGAAGAAAAAGCCATTGTTTCTGATATTGCTGGTACAACTCGTGATGCTATTGAAGACGAAATGATTATTGATGGTGTTGCTTTCCGTTTTATTGATACTGCCGGAATTAGAGAAACGGAAGACATTGTAGAGAGTATCGGGATTAAAAAAGCGTACGAAAAAGCAGAGAATGCTCAGTTGATCATTTTCTTAATCGATTCTAATAAGTACTCCTACTCTAGTGAAGAATTTTTAGATGAAATAGAAACTATAAAAACTCGCTTCCCTAACAAGCGCTTATTAGTGATTGCCAACAAAGTTGATACCTTATCTTGTTCTGATTCGTCTATTTTACAATCTGAAATCGAGAATTTAATTCTACTTTCTGCTAAAAACAAAACCGGAATTGAAGAACTCAAAAACGAATTGACTTCTTTGGTTAATATTGGTGCTTTGAGTAACAACGAAACGATTGTAACCAATTCGCGTCATTTTGAAGCGCTAAACAACGCTTTAATCGCTATTTCTTCTGTACAGGAAGGTATTGATCTAGAAATTGGAACTGATTTGTTTTCTATCGATATTAGAGAGTGTTTGCGTCATTTAGGTAATATTACTGGTGAGTATGATGTAGACAAGGATATTCTTGGGCATATATTTGGGAATTTTTGTATTGGAAAGTAAGTAAGTCAAACAAAGGAAAGTAAACGAAAACAAAGTTCTTAAAATCAGTATTTTACAAAAATTATCTTTGTTTTTATTTTCTTTTAATTTACTTTTACAGGAGATTAATGGACTCATTAATCCACCTCAAAATAGAATTTTTATTAGAGGTGTAATTAAATCCACCTTCTATGAAAATTACTTTAAAAAAGAAAAAACTAAACACAGGCAAGTACAGCCTTTTTATAGAGTACTATAAAGGTACAATTATAGACAAAAATGGAAAGTCTAAACACAACCGAGAGTTTGAGTATTTAAAAAAATATTTAATCATTGATCCTAAATCAAAAAATGAAAAAGTCAGCAACAAAGAAACTCTGGAGTTAGCTAAAAAAATACTTTCAATAAGGCAAGCAGATTATTACCAAGGGAAGTTCAAAATTCAGAATGGTAATAAAAGCAAACATAGTTTTCTTCAATTTTATGATTTAAAAAAAGAAGAACGTTATCAGTCTGAAAAAAACTATGATAATTGGACAGCTGCACAAAAACATATTGAAAGATTTTGTTCCCCAACAACTACCTTTAATGATATAAATATTGATTTTGTAAAAGACTTTCAAAAATATCTACACACAGAAGCAAAAGCAAAATCGGGCGCTCTACTTGCTCAAAATACCAAGCACACTTATTACAATAAATTTAAAGCCTGTTTAAATGCAGCCTTTGAAGAAGGTTATATTAATGAAAATATTGTAAGTAAAGTAAAAAGTATTCCTATGGGAGAAACTCATAGAGAATATCTTTCTATTGATGAACTTCAGGCGCTATCAAAAACTGAATGTAAAATTCCTGTACTAAAAACTGCCTTTATTTTCAGCTGCTTATCAGGAATTCGATGGTCAGATATCAATAAAATGAAATGGAGTGAAATACGAGACGAAGGGAAAGATGAAGATGGAAATGACATTCATAAATTAGTTTTTTCTCAAAAGAAAACAAACGGCGTTGAATATTTATATCTATCCAAACAAGCTAGAGAATTATTAGGAGAAAGAAAGGATGAAAACGACAGAGTTTTCGTCAATTTGCATTACAGCGCACAAATGAATTTGATTCTTTTACGTTGGTGCATGTTTGCAGGAATTACAAAGCACATAACTTTTCACAGCGCCAGACATACGAATGCGGTACTTTTACTCGAAAATGGGGCTGATATTTATACGGTTTCTAAACGTTTAGGACACAAAGAGATTCGTACAACAGAGATATACGCAAAGATCATTGATAAAAAAATGAAAGAAGCAGCAACCTTAATACCTGAATTAAAAATTTTATAAACATGTTTTGCCTTAATTTATTTAATTTATCATTAGTAATAATTGGATTTATATATTTCTCATTTCCAATACTTAAAAAGTATCTGGTTATCCTTTTTCAAGATGTATTGGGTATAAAATATCAGTGGAATAAAAGTGTTGACAAACCTAGAATATTCTTTCTAATAATGTTAACCCCAATATTTTATTTTAGCGGAATAAGTTTAAATAAAATTTCATTCCCTACAGACTTTTTTAATTTAAAAGATTCATTAGGATATCTACAACTATTCACTTACATACTTTATTTAGGAACATTTATTGTTATCCTTTTTCTATCAAATTATATCTGGTCAGAAAAATTTGAAAATAGTTTTTTGCCTTTAATTAAAAAAAAGGTTATAAATATTTCTATAAATAAACATGAAATACATATAGATGACACAAAACTAAAAAAAATTTACACTGAACTTAAACAGTATGATTTTATAAACTCAGATATTTTATTTGAAAATTTTAAATCAGCCATTAACTTTATAGAAAATAAAGATATAAAAGTAGTCTTCAATATGAGTGGTCCTGATTTCAGATGTCTTTTTGAACTCTTTAAAAAACATAATACAAATAAAAAACTTGAGTTTAAATCGTTTCTATTAAATAATAAAATGATTGTCAAATCTGATGAAAAACCTTACAATTATTCCACACTAAAAGATTCTAAATATAATACTTCAAAGAATAATCAAACTCTCAAAAAAATCTTCACATTTAAAAGTACTGATTACTAATTTTTTTTACTGCCTAGTCAGTAACACATCAATAAAACCCATATAAATTAACGATTTTTGTTTCGAATTCATAGTAAAAGAAAACAAAGGCCTTTGTTCATTATTAATTTTTAAAAGAATAAAAATGAACATTATTGAACTAAATCAACGATTTGATAAATTAGAAAGACTTCTATTATCAAATAAAATAGCACTTACATTTGAAGAGGGTTGTGAATACACTTCCTTAAAACCTAGTTACATGTATAAGTTAACTAGCTCTAAATCTATACCACATAGTAAACCTAATGGTAAAGTAATTTTCTTTGACAGAGAAAAACTAGAATCTTGGATGCTTCAAAACGAAGTAAAAACTAAACAAGATATAGAATCTGAAGCACTCTCCTATACTCTTAAAAATAAAAAAGCATAGTAGCTCCAACTACTATGCAATCAAATATTTTTTTCTACAAAACACATTATTAACTAACGTGCAGTCAAAGGTACGTTATAAAATTTATTCTCAAAAATGGGAGAACCAAAAATATACTCGTTAGATAACATTGATCTAGAAAATGATTTTTTTCAATTAACAAACAAATACAGCAATCTTTTTCCTATTAGCGTTTATCCAAAAATAATTCAAGAAGTTGCATATGAAGCTTACAATAAATTTAAATTCCCTTTAGACTATTTAGGAGCTGGAATTTTAGCAGCTATCTCTTCAGCAATTGGAAATTCTTTAAAAGTTGAAGTGAAAAATGGTTGGAATGAAAAAGGAAATCTGTTTATAGTAATTGTGGGTAGACCTGGAGATTCAAAATCACATGCCTTAAATTTTTGCTTTAAACCAATTCATATTAAAGAAAATTTATTGTTTTCTGAATATTCAAAATTACTAATTGAATATGAAGACGAATTAAAAACAGATGTTAAAACTAAATTAAAAAAACCTTTATTAAGTAAATACTTAATAAGCGATTTTACACCTGAGGCTTTGATTTTACATCACTCAAACAATAAGCGTGGACTTTATATTTATGTAGATGAGCTAAATGGATGGATTAAGAATTTCAATCGATATAACAGCTCTGGAGAAGCAGAAACTTATTTAAGTTTATGGAGTGGAACTACAATTTCAATAGACAGAGCTTCGGGAAAAAGTTTAAGAATAGAAGATCCTTTTATTGGAGTTATTGGAAGTACTCAAATATCAGTACTAAAATCATTTGCCAAAGACGGAAGAAGCTCTAATGGCTTTATGGATCGTTTACTTTTTGTTTATCCTGATACACAAAAAACCCTAAAATGGAACATTAATAAAGTTGATGAGAGAATACTTGAAAATTATTTCTCTATTATCTCAAACTTAATTGAAACATCAATAAAACAAGAAGAACCTCTTTTAGTTCCAATTGAAGAAAGCGCTAAAAAGTACTTGTTTGACTGGCAGAATAATAGACCAGAAGACTATCTATTTGAATATGAAAGAAGCATCGAAATTAAATTGCAACAGTATGTAATTCGATTTGCATTGATCTTACAGTCAATTCATGATACAGCTAACGAAAGCCCTATTAATAAGATCGAAATGTTTGCAATTAAGGGAGCTATTAAGCTTTTCCAATATTTCTATAGTAACGCCATAAAAGTTAGACAAGAGACTATTAAAAAAGCCTACTTTGACACATTAACTGTTTTACAGAAAACTATTCTTAAAGATTTACCAAAGACTTTTAAAACATCAGAAGGTTTAAAAATTGCCTGTAAAAAAGTAAATGATAAACCAAGAATTAGTCAAAGGCAGTTTAAAACTTATTTAACAGACAGAAAACTCTTTAAAAAAATAGCTCATGGGGAGTATGAGAAATTAAATCTATAGAAAAAACTGCACTTTCTTCACTTTGACACACCAAACACTATTAATCAACATGTTAAGCGTTAAAATTAGTGCAAAATTAGTGCAATGGCTGTGCACTTTGTGCACAGTCAAAATATCTAAAGTGCAATCAAAATGAAGTAAAATGCACCGAAAATGAAGTCAAAAAAGCCTTAAAAGTCAACTATAGGTTGAAAGTGCAGAAAATGAAGTAAAACCATACACTATGTATAAATATTCACTACATAAAAAATCAATAAAACATAAATGTCCTCAATGTAAAAAGAACAGGTTCGTTCTTTATGTTGATAATGAAACTGGTGATTATTTATCTCCAGAGGTTGGCAGATGCGATAGAGAAATTAATTGTGGTTATCACCTAACACCAAAAACATATTTTAAAAATGAAAACAAACCTTTTAACCCTTACACTAATTACAATACACAAGAAAAATCGAGAGTAACAAATTACCATTCAGAAAGTGAACTTAATAGTTCTCTAAACAATTATGATAAAAATAATTTTGTTCAATTCTTATATTCAAAATTTGATTCAATTAAAGTAACTAATCTATTAAATGAATATAAAATTGGAACTTCTGAATCATGGTATGATGGAACCATATTCTGGCAAATTGATACCCAACAAAAAATTAGATCAGGAAAAATTATTCTATATGATAAAATTGGAAAGAGAACCAAATATATAAACTGGATACACTCACTAAACATCAAAAGCAATCGTATTGATTCTTTTAACTTAAATCAATGCCTTTTTGGAGAACATTTGATCCCTAAATATGACAAACCGATTGCTATTGTAGAATCTGAAAAAACAGCTTGTATTATGAATATAATGTTTGAAAAATATTTATGGTTAGCTACAGGCTCTCTTCAAGGCTTGAATACTAAAAAAATAAAAGTATTGAAAAATAGGACAATAATACTTTATCCTGATTTAGGTATTGAAGGTAAAAATGGTTCTCCGTTTACAAAATGGAAAACTATTTCAGAAGAACTTAGGTCAAATGGATATGATATTAAAACTTCTGATTTACTAGAAAAAAAGGGAACTAAAAATGAACGTGAAAAAGGATTTGATATTGCTGATTATTTTATAAAAAATCTTACTAAAAAACCTTCTAAAATTATTTCAACTACTAATCAAAAAATTCTAAAAATGTACATGAAAAACAAAAATATTAAAACTTTAATTGAGGTTTTTGACTTAACAAACTTAAATGGTAAAGCTATTATTTTTTAAGGACAGAGTGGTGCGTGCTAACATGTGTTCTTATAAAGAAGCAAGTTGAACAGGGGCTTTGTTGCACTTCTCCCCTATTTTCAACTTGCCCTACGGGGTTTAAAGCATTGATTTTATTGACTTTAAGTCAATAACCAAGAATATAATATTTTATAACAAGATTATAAACAAACAACCAACTCATTGATTATCAATAACAAAAACTATAAACATGGCAAAAAAAAGCATTTTAATTAAAGAATTCCATCATAAAGAATTGGTTAAAATATCTAAAACTTTTGGTTCTCAGTATGGAGATTTAATAGAGTCTATGATTATTTATTTTAAGAAAACAGGCATCAATCCAATAGAGGCAATCAACGAAAACCCTGCTGCAATGGTCAAAGTTTTAGACAAGAGAATTATATCTTTTTTAAAAGTACAAGAACGAGATATTTTAAAGCCGCTAAGAAGCGAAGTATATCAACAATCTAAAGAACAAAAAGAAGAATTTTCTACTTTATCAAAATGGGTAAAAGATGCTATCTTAAGGATAAATCAATTTGATAGCACTAGGACAAAAGATCTAACTAAAGAACTTGATAAAATTAATGGTGAACTAGATAAACTCAAAAATAAAATACATAAACAACAAGATGCTTTTATCGAAATAGCTGAATTAATTGATGCTAAAAATAAATCCGGAATTAAAGGAACTCTTAAATCAATTTTTGAATAATATGCCTATAAGTAAACCTCATAGCACACTAGGTGCTACAAATACTTCTAGCTGTATTGATTTGGCAATGTATCTAGAAAAAGAAAATAATGAGCTAGATAAACTTTTAAAAAAAACAAAATCTATTGATGAAGCTAGACAAATTGAAAATAGGAAACAATTCTTTTTCTCCCATTCTAAAAACAACATTAGCACCAATGAAGTAATCTCTAGTATTGATAAGAATATTAAGAAATTAGGAAAAAAAGATGCTAAATATTTTGCTCCAACAATCAATTTTAGCAAACAAGAACTAAATCACATTATACAATCTGTTACTGATAAAAAAGAAGTTAAAAGTGTATGGGAACTAAATATTAAAGAATATGAATTGTTCAATGATAAAATTAAAGAATACACAAAATTAATAATGAATAATTATGCGAAGAATTTTAATAGAGAAAACAAAGGACTAAAGTCTGGTGATGATTTGGTTTATTTTGCCAAGATAGAACATTTCAGAAAATTTAAAGGAACAGATGATGAAGTTAAAAATGGGATTTATAAAGCAGGAGATTTAAAGCCAGGAATAAATTCTCATGTGCATTTGATCGTCAGCAGGAAAGACAAAACCCAAAGGTTAAAATTAACACCAACAACCAAAGAACGCTCTACAACCAGAACCATTGGAGGAAACACCTATCATGTTGGTTTTGACAGGATGAAATGGATAAGCATGAATGAAAAAAGTTTTGATGATTTTTTTCAATACAAACGAAGAGAACGAGAGAAGTTTATCAACCAATATATACTGAAAAATGGTTCTCCTAAAGAAAAGGAAGCACTACTAAAAAGGATAGAAACTAAAGAACAAACAATTGAAAACACTATAAATTATGACAAAAATCGTACTCGTAACACATCAAAAGGGAGGAGTTGGTAAGTCAACCCTAACTTTTAATCTTGCTCAAAATATTTCTAAAAATGCCAATGTTGCTGTTTTAGATTTTGATTTACAAGGAAGTTTATCACAGTTAAAAGAATTGGTAACAGATTTTGAGATTATCCCTTTTAGAGATGAAATAGATGATATTTTAAAACTAGACTATGATTTTATCTTTATTGACACACCTCCTTACCTATCCAATCACTTACCTAAATTGATTGCAATAGCAGATTTAGTAATTGTACCCACTAAAGCAGGAATATTAGATCTATTAGCCATCAAAGGCACTTTAGAACTGATAGAAGATTCAAATAAAACATCAGAGACATTGGTTGTGTTTAATATGATAAAGGTCAATACTACATTAACTATAGATATACTTATTGGTTTAGAAGAATACAATGTGAAAATAGCCAATACACATATAAGTGATTTAGTTGCTTTTACGAGATCTGTTTTAGTAAAAGGAGTCAAAAATGATAAAAATGCTCAAAAACAACTAGACAATCTGACTAAAGAAGTATTAACAAAATTGATATAAATAAAGATTTCTATAAATCTATAAATCTATAAAAATACAAATCTATCATTATGGAAAAACAGAACATGAACGAGCTTATTAATAAAGCTAAATCTAGCAATCAGAATAAAACAATTCAAAAGATTGTTCCGATAACAACAAAAGAAACAGAAGAAATTCAGTTTTCATTTTATATCGAAAAATCACTTTTAAAAAAATTAAAACTAAAAGCAATACAAGAAGATACTAGTATGAAACAGTTAGTAAATAATGCTATTAAAAACGCTCTAAAATAAATTTAAATAAGCTTTTTTGAATCATTTTAAACATAAGTAATCTGCTTTTTAAAAAGTTTGCTTAAATTTGAAATAAATACAATTATATAAGAAAAAATACAATTATAAAATATACATATAAAGCGTTTAGCTTTTGATTTGGTTTTAGAAACTCGCCAGTTAATAATCCACCACTTTCAAAAGATAAGACGCCCAACGTTTTGCGTTGGGCTGTTCTTATTATGGTGGATTGGGTTTCTGGCGAGACCTCTAAAACTAATAAGATTCAGTCCCAACGTTTTTTTTGTGCCTAAAAAACACCTAATATTAATTAACAATAAGCTTATGAAAATCAAAACATCAACCCTAATAATCATATTTTTAATATTACTAACATCTTGTAGTTCAGACAAACTAACTACCAGCAAAGCTGAATCGTTATTTATTGCTTGTCAAGCAGGAGAAAACCTTATAAAAACTAATACATCTTCTTTTGGTATTTTAGAAAGGTCTGATAGTTTTAAAAAAAAGAATGGAAACTTTATAGCATCATATAAAAAGTTAGAAAAAGAAGGACTTTACACCGTAGGAGAATTACAACGTATAAAAAGAAATTATACAATGAGAGATAGGTATAAAGTAGACTTAACCCCAAAAGCTAAAGAGTTCTTAATTAGTGCTAGAGAAAAATATAATGGTGAGATTTTAGGAAAGTTTAGAATCTGTGAATACACTTTTGGCAGTATAGAAGAAATCCATGAAATACCAGAAAAAAATATTGCAGATGTAAGAGTAAAATTAATCCGAATTAAAGAAACTCCTTTTTTTAGAGAAGCACATGAAAAGTTGAATCCTAAAGAAATATTCAAACAAGTTAAATATAAAAAAACTAATGATGGATGGAAACTATGTAATTAATAATCAATCAAAAAAAAGCGTAAAATATGTATTTAAAAGATAGTAATATTATTGTTGGACTACTAAAACAAATGATTAGAAAAAACACTCCTTATCCTTCAGAGGAACTTAAGGAATTTGATAATTTTTTCTTTGAAGTAGAATTAGATGTTTCAGGGGTTAAAGAAGATTTAATTGAAAAAGAAATTGAAGATTTATGCTCTAATTCTAAATGGCATACAATTAATGAAGCAGTTGTTTACTCCGCAGATATTACAGCCGTAAGCCTTAATTGTACAGATGAAAAATTAAAATTTCATATACTAAAGCAAAAGTTAATAGAATTTAGAGACTTAGTCTTGGGTGAAAAATAATTTTATCTTTTATATTTTTACACACTTATACCTTTATATAAAAAGACAAACTGTACGAGAGCCTGCCGCTCGGGCTCATTTTAAAAATCAGTTAATAATTTCTAGTTAAATGATAAAAAATAATCAACTGATTTTGAAAACGGAAAAACTACATGGGTCTATTTTCCCCTTAAAACACAAACGAAGGTAAATATTATAATAATTTACCTTCGTTTTTTTTTAATAAATATAAATGTACACTTATATAAAAATACCTTTATACAAATGTGTTTTTTATACAATTGTCCTTTTGTAAAAAAGTATATTTATACTTTTATATAATTATATCAAATTAAAGACTTCTTCAAAGCCTCTAACTCCACTCCTAACCCATTAAACATCTGAATAACACTAAAATTCGTTTTGGTTTTTGCTCTATGAATGTTATTCAGTCTAAAAAAATGAGTATTGCAGGTGACCCGAGGTCGTAACAATATAACAATCAATTAGTAAAACATAATAAACATTAAAAATAAAAATCATTTATTTTTTTTTTACTACATTTAATAGATGAAAAAGATACTCCACAATAACAGTAAAAAAAATATTTTTTTTTATTGTTGTCTTTTATGTTTCATTAATATTTCACAAAGTCAAAATAATCTTGATTATGGAGTTGCAATAAAAGGCACAATAGATATTAATAGTTTTATAGATAATTTTAGATATTCTAATTATAATATTTCTTTAGTGGGTGGGGTAGGTATACATCCGTTTGACTTAAAAGAAATATATCCAACAATTCACGCTGGTATTTTACTATACAACAGAGGTGATTTAATAAGTTCTTATAATAAATCATTCTTATTACCTAATCTAGATTTTCATCTTGATTTTAGTTTAACGGCAGGTGTTTATAAAAGCTCTGCAAATACATTAAACCGATTCGTTCCATTATATCATTTTGCAGATTTCACAACAAATCCATTAGAAAATCCTTATTCAGATTTTTCATTTACAATAGGAACTAACATTATATGGCTTACAGGTACATATAAGAAAAAAGAAGAACTACCTCAAAGAATTGGTTTTACAGGAATAATGATTGCTAGAAGATTTCAATTGAGTACGTATAATGATGGCTCAATTTGGGCTAAAACAAAACTTGGTGATGGATTAGATCGATTCTATACAGGTGGTGGTTTGATAGCTTATCATTTAAATTCTAATAACGACATCAATAACATAGAACTTAGCTTCCATAAGTTTACAGGACACGAAAAATATGCATTTGATGCTGCAAATCAATTACAATTAGATTTTATACCTTTTAAAAAAGAGGAAACGTATTATTATAATAAAAGTAGGTGGAGATTAGCCGCTACCAGTAGTAAAAATAATTTTGGCATTCATATAACTCTTCATAATCCAGATAATGACCCACAAGATTGGATTCACTTCATAGGCCAAGACACGTATCATCCAGACATTTTCCTAAATAAAGCTAGTTCATCAAATGAATGGAGAAGGATGGGAATTGGCGGTTTTTGGTTTAATCAAAAACAAAAAATTTAAGAAAATGAAAAAATTAACCTATTTACTAACACTATTTTTAGTTTTAAGCTCTTGTAGTTCAACTAAAATAAATGATGCTGTAATTCGTAATTCGGAAATAAAATATTTAAGTGATTATTATACTTATGTTTTTCTACTAAGAAGCACTAATAAAACGACTGAAGAAACCCCTGTGCCACTTAATTTTTCCAATGGAGTTGATACCGAAAAAGGTTTAATTTATGAAATGCTTTATTTATTGAGGAATAAAACAACTAATGAAGTACTATATCTTACTACAAAATCTCATAAATTTATCTTTGAAGGAGGGATTTTTAATGATAAGTTAAACCTTTATAATAGATTTAATATCCTTAACGATATTGATAATATATCTATAGGGAAAGAGATCGACAATAAATTCATTTTCTTAGACCTCAATGGCAGAAAAAACAGCAAAAGAGTTGTATTCAATTTTACTGAAAAAGGAGACATTATAAAATTTGATAGCATAACTAATAATTATCCGAAAGAACAGGGTAACATAAAAAAATCACTTATTATTTTAGATAGTGTTTTTGCTACTTCTATAAAATTTAAGAAAAACCTTAAACGTTGGGTTTTTGCATGGGAAGATCAAAAATATAATCGAGGAGGTGAAAGTTTTGATAACAAGGAAGCTTATGAATACGCAAACGAAATTTTTATAAATTATCCGTTTTTTTTTATTCGTACTACCAATAAACAAGGCCATTTTGACTATAAATTTTCTAAACTATATTACCATTCAAAGAATAGAAAAATAAGAAAAGTCAATTTTTAATCCTTAACAACTAAAACTAAACACTATGAAAAATTTACTAATTATCTTTATTACATTATTTCTTTTTTATTCATGTAAAATTTATCAAAAAGTAAATTTACCTGCTCAAGAAGGTATATCTGGGTATACAGGGTATTTTGATAGTACAACGAAAGAAATTGCTCAATTAAACAAAAGTAAATTAATAGTGTATGATGGAGAAACTCAGTTTTATCCTCGTTCTAAAGAATTAAAATGGGGGTTAGCAATGTCTGGTGGAGGGATACGATCTGCAGCTGTTAATATAGGGGCTATCAAAGCTCTCTATGATTTAAAAATCCTTGATTCTATTCAAATTATGTCAAGTGTTTCAGGAGGAGGTTATGCCCTAGGTTGGTTTTTTTCAAATGAGTTTCAAAATAAAAATAATCGTTTAGGATCCACTTTTTTAGATGATGAAATATTTATAAATGAACTTTGTCAATTAAGAGAAAAAGGAAATATGATGAAAGTACCTACAATGCTTAGAGTTTTCTTTAACAGCCCAAATCGAGCTTTTCAAAGTTACCAGAATGGTATACAGCGAACTTTTATAAATAAAAAATCATGGAACCTAAAGTTGAATGATTATAAATCGACAACAGGAATAAAAAAACCATATTTTATAATCAATTCGACTATTCAAAGTAAAAAAAATAATGATTGGCTATCTAGTTTATACGAAAGCACACCATATCATCAAGGAAACCCTGAAATTGGATTTTTAATAAATGACAATAATACCCCAGTAACATTAGAAAAAGCAATTACTAGCTCTGGTGCTGCTTTAAAGTTTAAATTGGTGCAAAACTATCCCAATCATTCAGATTCAATAAAATCAAATTACATTCCTTTAAGTGATGGAGGTCATTCAGAAAATTTAGGTGCAATAGCTTTAATTAGAAGAGGGGTTAAAAACATTATAATTATAGATGCTGAACATAACAAAAAATTAAGTTTTGATGGGTATAAAATTTTAAAAGAACAATTAAAAAAAGAGCTATCATTAAATTTTTCAATTCCTGAAATCGATAATTTTATAGCCAACAATAAAACTCAGTTAGAGAAATCTATATATAAAGGAACTGTTAAATCGATTTTCCTTGAACCTGATTATTTAAAGGAACCTCTAATCATTAATATTTTTTATATGAAAATGTCATTACCAGAATCGATTGAAGCAGTTTTTAGTAATAATACAGTTATAAATAGAGGTAATATTCTAAAAGAAAGTGTACACTGTAATATTGAAAATAACCTTGAAAGAGATTCAGATTTTTATGCGCTTTCTGCAGCTTGGACTAAGAGTTATTCTAACTGGCTAAATAATAAGTCTAAATGGCGTTTTGTGAACTATAAGTTTCCACATACTACTACTGCTGATCAAAGTTTTTATACTGACCAATTTTCAGCATTTGTTGGTCTTGGATATATTCAAACAACAGAGTTAAAGGATTTTATTAAATAATAATAAACACGTTGCATTTATCTAATCTTTTTATTAAATTATCTAAATAATCAGGTAGGTTTGAAAGAACTGGGCATAAAGTAAGATCGGTATTTTATACAAATACTATTTTTTAGATACGATAATGGATTGTGAATTGCATAAAAAATAATTTATTACAAATAAAATGATGTTTTTACCCAATATTATAACAAATCAATACTTTTTATAAAGAAGTTGTAATACGTTTCAGTTGTGTTTTAAAAGCTCATAATATATGTACCTGTTTTGCCCCCTATAAAACAAGATTAGAAATTTATGTTTTGTTCTTTGAATACTATTCAGTCTAAAAAAATGAGTATTGTAGGTGATCCTAGAAATTCTTAAACTTTAGTATTCTATATTCCGTATCGGAATATGGAATAAATAGTTTTCTGCTTAAAATAATATATCCATAGAATACCAGTTTGTATTTCAGACTCTTATATATTTCTATAATTCTAGTTTTATAGAATTATGGAAATCCGTAATTATATATCAGTTCGTTTTATTACTTTAGAGCTTCAAAAAATATTTTATTAAAAACCTCTTAAACCCCTTTATATTAAAGAATTGAATACAATAAAAAGTCTTAAATAAAAGAGTGAAAAATCAATAGAAAAATAAAATACAATAAATTTGCAATTCGAAGTATACTAACCTTCGAATTATTGGAAGAATAGCAATTAATGACGAGTTTAATGATGATGAATAAATATGATGCAAATTTTACAGCAGGTGGAATCTTCTTTAATGAATTTTCTAACTTGAAGGATTATTTGTTAGATGAAAATTTTGAAGAAATTGTAAGAAATGATATTGAAGAAAATAAGATACTTGCCATTAAAACTTTATCAGCAAGAAAGCGAATAGTTTCAGAAATTACAAGAAGACACAAAGTAATGTCTCCAAATTTTTGGGACTTTTTTCAAGGGTTGAATGAAGCAGAATCAAAATTAGCATTATTATATGTTTGTTTAAAAACCTACCCAATTATCTTTGACCTACATTTTCAAGTTACAGTCCAAAAACAGAAGTTAGGATTAGAATTAACTGAATACGATATCCAGATGCGTTTAGATGAATTATCTTCTACTTCTGAAGATGTAGAAAGTTGGTCTGAAACAACTGTTAAGAAGATAAATACACAATATAGAAAAGCATTAAAAGACGCTAATCTGTATAACGGAAAAGTATTACAAAAACCTCGAAATACAAATCAACTTTTTTGGAATTATTTTAAAGAAAATGACGATAAATGGTTTGTAGAAGCTTGTTTTATATAAAAAATAGTAAATGACGATAGCAGAATTATATACGCATTTAGCAAATGATGACTTTAAAGATTATGAAACAGGAAATTTGTTTTTCCCTGCATATATGTACATGTATGAAGCGGAAAAAGAATATGAAATAAATGCGGAAATTTTAGATATTAAAAATCGTTTGCATCGTCCTACAAATTATCTCGATGTTATTGTTTTAGATATTTATGAGGAATTTATCACCTATTTAAAACAAGAAAAAATGGCAAAAACCACCAAATTCGAGTTTTATATGGAGCGAGAAGAAAGTAAGCAGGAAGCCGTTGAAAAATCCTTATTTAGAGATGCTTATGATACTCGTTTTTTAGAATTTCTAAATCAAAAAATACAAACACATTTAAAGATAGAAGATTCTTTTCAAAGATCTTATGTGTTTCTTAAAGGATTTGGTAGCGCTTTTCCATACATACGTGCAAGTCGCTTTTTTAACAATTTCGAAAAGTATGTAAAACATTATAAACTAATTATGTTTTATCCTGGAGAAGCCAAAGAGTATTACTCACTTTTTGGATTGTTAAAAGATGAAAATTTATACAGAGCTATTAAATTAATAAATGAATAAGAAAAAGATGTTATTAAAAGAAATTTACGCTAGAAAAATTGATAGAGATATCAATCCTGCAGTAGTTGTTAGCAACAAAAATGAAGACACCATTGATGCTGAGATTAAAGAATACGTTTTTACAAAAGAGCTAATTGAAAAATTATACTTAATTGTAGATACGATCTTAAATAAAAAGTCAGGAAAATCTGGTATTTGGATCAATGGTTATTACGGTTCTGGAAAATCGCATTTTATTAAATACGTTCATTATTTATTAGACGTACAAACTTCTGAACTTGCTTTTGAAGCTTTTGAAAAAGCAATAAAAGATGAAAAATATGATGCCATGAGTGCTGGTAATAATCCAGAGATTACTGTGAGTAATTTAAGATTGTTAAAGAAAAAAGTACAGAGTTCTAATTGCGATAACATCATGTTTAACGTAGAAGACGAAACTGATGATGGAAGTCAAGAACGTCTAACTCGTATTTTCTTAAACATGCTAAATAAGTTTAGAGGTTATAATTCTAATGATATTCCTTTAGCTGTTTTATTAGAAAAACAATTAGATAAAAAAGGTGTTTTTGAAGCTTTTAAAGTTAAAGTAGAAGAAGAAACTGGTTTTAATTGGGAAACTGATGCTGCAGATGCAGCAGCATTTCAATTAGAGGATGTTTTAGAAATTGCAAAACAATTTATTCCTGAATTAGATAAGGTTTCTTTGCATGCAAAAATAGCAGATCCAGAGAATTATAAAGTGGGCATAAAAGCGACTTTGATTCCTGAATTGCAAGAATTTTTAAAAGGAAAAGATAAAAATTATCGATTATTATTTTTAGTAGATGAAGTTTCTCAATATGTAGGAACAAATAAAGAAATTCTATTAAATTTTCAAAATATTATAGAAAGAGTTAGTAACGATTGTAACAACCAAGTTTGGATTGCTTGTACCGCACAGCAAACCTTAGATGAAGTTTCTGGAGGTGCAGATGGTGTTGCAGATGTACAAGATGAATTCGGTAAAATTTTAGGTCGTTTTGATACGCGTATTTCTTTACAAAGTAACGATGCTTCTTACATTACACAGCGTAGGGTTTTAGATAAAAATAGTAATGGTATAGCTTATTTAACAGACTTGTATGATGACAATAAAGATTATATAGACAATCAGTTTAAAATAAACCACGATTTATACAAAGGTTACAAATCTATAGGCGAGTTTATTATTGGGTATCCATTCGTACCGTATCAATTCAAATTAATAGCCCATGTTTTCGAGGCATTTCAGCAATTACAGTTTGTAATTAAGCAAGTAAAAGACAACGAGCGTTCTATTTTAGGTATTACGCATTATACAGCCAAAGAACATGCAGATGATGAAGTGGGTGGATTTATGCCTTTTGATGCTTTCTACAATAAATCATTAGAAACTAATTTAACACAAAGAGGTTACAAAGCCATTCAAAATGCTTTAGAGCTTCCGTATGTACAAAACAATCCGTTTGCCCAACGTGTGGTAAAAGTATTGTTTATGATTTCTAATTTGTTAGAAAATCAACGACAAACATTTCCTTCTAATGTAGAAAATTTAGGCGTTTTGTTAATGGACGCTTTAGATCAGAATAAAAAAGAACTTCAAAAGGAAATTGCTAAAGTACTAACCCGTTTGTCTGAAGAAAGTATTATTAGAGAAGAAAAAGGAAGTTACTTCTTCTTTAATGAAGATGAAATGGATGTGCAAAAACTTATAAGTGGTCGCGTTATTGGTATGGATATTCGCTACACTACTTTTGACAGTCTAATAAGGCCAATAATAAATGTTACACCAAAATTTTCTTTTGGTCAAAACGATTTTAAAGTGGGCTATGGAATAGAAGGTAAAGAGATTTTTAGAAATGGAGATTTTAATATTACAGTATTACTTAGAGACAATACACCTTTAGAACAGAAAGCATTAGATATCAATAAAAAAGAAATTGTTGTTGCTGTAAACGAGTGGTTTACTGCAGACGAAACACTTAAAAAGGAATTTGATTGGTATTGTAAAACCAATGATTATTTTTTAAATACGCCTTCAGGAGGGGCGGGTAGCAGATCTAGAACTAATGAAAATTTCAGAGTTCGTAATAACCAATTAAAAGATAAATTAGTAAATACGCTTAAATCTAATTTTACATATACACGTTTTGTGTCTCAAAATAACATTTTAGAACCAAGTGATGTAAATGGAACCACACCAGCAGATCGTTTTAAAAATGTTATAGAAGCCCATTTAAAAGGCATTTATAAATATCATGACTTATCTAATAATTACGCTCGCAACCAACAAGAGTTGAAAAAATCTGTTATGGACAATCAAGTTTTAATGGAAACATTAGAACCTGCAGAGCAAATGGTGAATGATTTTATTTCACTAAATAACAACCAAATTACGGTATATGACTTAATTAAACATTTTGAAAAAGAACCTTTTGGTTGGCGTTTCGAAGCAGTTTTAGATATTGTAGTCCGTTTAGAAAAGAAGAAAAAAAGAGAGTTTAAGTATAAAAATATAGAACGTTATAACCGAGTAGATTTCATTAATAAAGCAGTATCTACAGCAGAAAGAACTTCTTGCGAGGTAGTTGCTAGTGAAGAAATAGACCAAGATACGTTAGACAATGTATTGGCCGCTTATAAAAATATTTTTAATGAAGTATTGACTGGAGAGCACATTCAAACAGATCAAAATAAATTATTTGATGCTTTAAAAGATAGCTTATCTAAAAAAGAACGTTCGTTTTCAGAACTAGAATCTCATTATAAAAAGGAGGCTTTTGGCAACTGTTTTTCAGATGCTAAAAAAGCCATGAACCAGATCGTATTAATTGCAGATCTAAAAAAACAATTTCGTGCTATTACAGAAGATCAAGAGCAATTAAAAGAGTTGTTAGATACCGTAAAAGCAATTGAAGATTTTGCTGCAAGTTCTTTGTCTAAATACACAGAAATTAAATCTTTTGTAAGTATTAATAACGATAACTTTAAACTGTTAGCAAAAGACGATTTAGAAAAAGTTAAAAAGGTAAATCACTTTTTTACATTAGAAGATCCTCGAAAAGAATTCAGACATATTGTAAAAGCCTATGACGAATTAGAACAAGCAATTACTGCTAAAATTAAAGAGCTAAAAGACAAAGCGATAAAAGCGTATGATGCTGTTTTTACAGAATTAGAAGCAGAGGCAACAAAACGTAAAGTAGCAAAAAGTGTTTTTAGCGATAAAGAATATACCTTAAATGGCATTAAAAACTTAACATCACTTTCTGGTTTAAAAAGCAAGATTTTAGAAGTTTCAAATTTTAAAGCCAAAGAATTAGAAAAAATAATAAAGGCAACACCAGTGGCTGCAGGAAGTAAAGCAGCAGAATCTTCTATTTACTATGTAGCCAAAGGTGTCTCTACCATTACTACAGAAAAAGAATTAGAAGAATACTTGTTAAAGTTGCGTAGAGAAATGTTACAATTGCTAAAAGACAAAAAAAACATCATCATAAAATAAGCTATGAATACAAAAACATTTGCACAAGAGTCTCGTAAAATACTAATGCAAGGCGTTGCTAAGAAATTATTGTATTGGGGTTTTGATGAAAAAGGAGCAATTTTAGAACAACCAGAAAAAGTATCTGGTGGTTATAGTTTTAGAGGAGACGTTTTTGATGATCCTTCTGTACCTAATTTATGGCACTCTTTACAGGTTGCTATTAAAAATAAAGGTGTAGAAGTAGTTATAGAAGAAGCTGCTTATACGTGGTTTAATAGAATTATGGCGTTGCGTATTTTAGTGAAAAACGGCTACGAAGAACCACAATTAGAAGACACAACAGGTTTAGAACATACACCAGTAATTTTACAAAAAGCAAGACAAGGTAAAAGTGATTTTTTAAATGCAGATGAAAAGAAACGATTACAAAACATATTAACCGATTACAGCAAAGACCAAGAAGCTTTCGCAATATTAATAAAAGGCTATTGCCATAGTCACAAAACCTTACAGCGTGTTTTTGGTAAAATAGACGATTATACAGAATTGCTATTGCCAGACAATATGTTGCAAACCGATGGTTTTCTACATTTATTAAATACCACAGATGCTATTTCTGATGAAGATTACCAAAAAGTAGAATTGATTGGTTGGTTATACCAATTTTATATTTCTGAAAAGAAAGACGAAGTATTTGCGTCTTTTAAAAAGAAGAAAAAAGCAGAAGCCAAAGACATACCTGCAGCAACCCAAATTTTTACGCCCAATTGGATTGTAAAATACATGGTAGAAAACACCGCAGGTAAAACATGGTTAGACAAACACCCAAACTCTGCTTTAAAATCTTCAATGAAGTATTTGGTAACGAATGACAATAATGAAGACGAATGTCTCCCTGAGCTTGTCGAAGGGCATATCAAAGAAGCTCTCATTAACAACGTAGAAGACCTAACCCTAATAGACCCTGCAGCAGGATCTGGACACATTTTAGTAGAAGGTTTCGACCTGATTTACAAAATGTATTTAGAAGAATACTACACACCAGAAGAAGCGGTAGAATCTATTCTAAAAAATAACTTATTTGGTTTAGATATAGATGATAGAGCAGCACAATTAGCCACATTTGCTATTTTATTAAAAGCAGCAAAAGTGTATCCTTCAATTTGGAAAAAAGATTGGTTGCCGAATGTATATGCCATGCCAGAAGACCAATTGCAAAATTGGTTTACAACAAAAGATTATGATTTTTCTGGAGATTGGTTAGATCTGCAAGGCATGCAATTAGCAGCACCAATAACTGTTGAATGGAGTGAAATCAAAAAAAATAAAGATGTAAAGAAAAAAGTAACCTTTAAAGAAGGTAATGTTTTAAATGAAAAAGTAGTTGATATATTAAGAGATCATAACAAATTACCTATTACTGTAGATTTTTCTAAAGAATTAGAATTGTTTTGGGGAGATTTCGAAAAACCCTACAATTATGCCGATTTTTTCTATGCAATGCAATTATTACGACAAGGAAAAAATTTAGGTTCTGTAATTAAATGCAATATTAATATAGGTACTAGAACCCATATTGAAACAACCTATAACAATTGGTTAGAAAGAGAAAAAGTTGCAGCATTGGATATTGAAGAAATAGCCATTTTAAATACACTTAAAAATTACATACCCGTTTTAATACTACTCACTAAAAAATATACTTCTGTAGTGGCAAACCCACCATATATGGGACAGAAGAATATGAATGCAGCATTAAAAAATTATGTGAATGCAAATTATCCATTGTCTAAATCTGATTTATTTGCTGTGTTTATGGAATCTACATTAGCAATGAATGTACCTAATGGTTTTATGGGAATGATTAATCAGCATTCTTGGATGTTTAAAACAACATATAAGAAATTAAGAAGTCATATTCTTAATAACTATCAAATATTAAACATGTTACATTTGGGGCCGAGAACTTTTGAAGAATTAAGTGGTGAAGTTGTACAATCTACTGCATTCGTTTTAAAAAACGAAAAATATTTAGAAAAAGCAACTTATTATAGGTTGGTAGATTATAAAAATATTAATCTAAAAGAGGAACAGTTTTTTAATAAGGAAAATAAATATTCAAATATACCACAATCAAATTTCTTTAATATTCCTAGTAATCCGATAGCATATTGGGCTACCGAGAATGTTTTGAATATTTATAATTCATATGAAAGTCTCACATCTATTTGTGACGTAAAAACAGGTATGCAAACTGGTAATAATGATCAATTTTTAAGGTGTTGGTATGAAATAGATAGTTTGAAATCATCATTAAAAGATGGGGATAAATGGTTTCCATATAATAAAGGTGGAGGGTCAAGAAGATGGTATGGTCAGAATGAGCTTTTGGTAAATTGGGAAAATGATGGTAAATTAATAAGAAAACATAAAAGTAGTGTAATTAGAAATAGTCAATACTATTTTAAGGATGGTTTAACTTGGTCGACATTATCATCAAGTGATATCGCTTTTAGAAGTTTTGGTGAAGGTTATTTATTTGATACAAAGGGGTCTTGTATTTTTTTAATTGAAGATTATAATATATTACCTTACTTAAACTCAAAAGTATTTAACTTTTTTCTATCTATTCAAAGTCCAACTTTAGATTTCAGCGTAGGAGATGTTGCAAATGTTCCGTTTAAACAGGAAGATGTAAATATATTTAATGATGATTTTTTGCAACCTTCAAAAAAAGATTGGGATTCCAGAGAAACCTCATGGGATTTTGAACAATCGCCATTATTAAATAAAGCAAATACTTTAGAAAGTGCGTATGCAACTTGGGAAGAAGATGTACGTAAAAGTTTCTTTCAATTACATAAAAACGAAGAAGAACTCAACCGTATTTTTATTGATATTTATGGTTTACAAGACGAGTTAACACCAGAAGTAACTTTAAAAGATATTACCATATTACAAGAAGAACTGGCTAAAAAAGATTTAGAAAAGCTAGAAGTAGACTTTAGAGAAAATGGCAATGAAGCAATTGCTTTACCAATTAACCAAGCAGAAGTAATTAGTCAGTTTATCAGTTACGCTATTGGTTTGTTTATGGGGCGTTACCGATTAGATAAAAAAGGTTTAAACATTGCACACCCAAACCCAACCGCAGAAGAGTTACAAAGTTACACATACAACAATGGCAACATTACCATAGATGAAGATGCTATTTTACCAATCATGGGAACTGCCTGTAATTTCCCAGATGATGCCTTACAGCAAATATATAGTTTACTAGATGCTATTTGGGGAGCAGGAACACGTACAGAGAATATTAACTTTATACAAGAATGTTTAAATAAAGAGTTAGAGAAATTCCTAGTTGCAGATTTTTACAAATACCATTGTAAAAAAGGGATGTACAATAAGAAACCAATTTACTGGTTGTTTTCTTCTAAAAAAGGAGCTTTTCAAGTATTGGTCTATATGCATCGAATGAATGCCTTTACTGTAGAAAAAATACGTGATAATTATTTATTAGAACATATAAAAAACATCGTTTCAGAAATTACTTTATTAGAAAATAATGAAGCAAATTTAAATACACAAGAAGCCAAAAAGTTAGAGCAATTGCGTAAAAACAGAGACGAGTGTTATGAGTATGAAGCAGAATTAAAAACAGTAGCAGACAACCAAATCACATTTGATTTAGATGATGGTGTTACTGTAAATTACAAAAAGTTTGAAACTGTTTTAGCAAAGATTAAGTAAATATGATAGTAAATAAAACCAAACAATACTTTGCTAATTTTCCTGCGTTAAAAATCTTGTTTCTATTTGATGAAGCACAAGAATTTTTAGAAGAAGTGCAGCAAATAGAATCACAAGAATTTAAGGTAGTGTATTGGGAGAACAATCCTTTTGTGTTAAAATATCAATTAACTCAAGAGCTACAAGATGAAAAGGTATTGTTGTACCTACCACTGCCCCAACCTACTTCTCAGGAAATGTATCAAAACTTTCCGTTAATGGGGTTGTTGTTGGCAAATAAAGAATTACAGTTAGACAATGTAGGTGCTTTTATGGAAGAGTTTGGTTTGCAGCGTCATCAAAAAAGTATGGTTTCTAAATACATGAGCGAATTAAAATATGCGAGTGTAAAAGAAGTGGTTACTCCTATTTTAACATCAGGTAATTTTGAAGAAACTACCTTGCAACAAGGTTTATTATCGGCTTTTTTAAAATTTAAGAATGTAGAAAATTGGGTGGTTATCATTACCAAGTTGTGCATTTTATCACAAGAAAAAAATGAAGCAGCTTTTAAAAGAGTTCAGCAAAAAATAAAAACCACGTATTTACAAGAGATTATTACAGATAAAGTAAAACAACATATTGGTTATACGTTAAAAGAAATAACTACCGAAGAATTTTTACAAGCTGCAAGAAGTGTTTTGTATAATTATACTATGCAAAATACACGTTTGGTAAAAAATGATGCGTATGCAACATTAAAAATTACAGATACGAGTCAGATTACGGCAATCAATCAATTTTGGCAAGTAGTAGAAAGCCATCCATTAGTAAACAATGGATTTCAAGAATTGTTGGGTTCCATTCAAAAAGACATTCAAGGAAAACAATTAGTCGCTACTTATGGTTTAGAAGCTGATTATGCTTTTTATCCTAATAACTTAACGTGGGCAATTTTAGAACAATTGCAAAACAAGATCATTACAAATGATGAAATTGGTTTAAAAATACTAGAAAAATTAGCCTTACAGCAAGAATTACAAGGTGCTGCTAAAGAAACAGTTCGTTTTTTAATTCAGGTATTAAAAACAACCTTGGCAATTAATAAAATAACTACCTACAATTTAAATACGCCAGAAGAATACATTGCTAATTATACCAACAAAGATTATAAAATAGATACCAATTACAGAAGAGCTATTTTATATTTAAATGAAATTGATAGTGTAGAAGTTCCTGAAATCATCAATTTAGAAGTGCTTAAAAACCATTTGAATGATACCTATAATAAACATGTAGATCAATTAAACAGACAATGGTTGCAATGTTTGTCTAGCATAGATTTTAACTACAAAAACATTCAAACTCCAAAACAATACGATTTCTATAACACAGAAGTTGCAGATGTAAATCAAAAATTAGTAGTCATAATTTCTGATGCTTTGCGTTATGAAGTAGGTGCAGAATTGTTGTCTAAAATGCATGGAGACACAAAAAACACCGCAGAAATAAGACATGTATTGGCTTCTATTCCTTCTAAAACAAATGTAGGAATGGCACAATTATTACCAGGAGAAAAAGAATTTAATGAAGGTGCTATTTTAAGTGATGGAATTTCTACAGAGAGCACTAATAGAACAAAGTTATTGCAAAACTATAAAGAAAATGCAGAAGCAGTAAAATTTGAAACCGTAAAAAATGCGAAGCAAGCAGAGAATAGAGCCTTGTTTAAAAATGACTTGGTGTATATTTATCATGACGTAATAGATGCTCTTGGAGATAAACGAGTTTCTGAACAAAGAACTTTTGAAGCTGTAAGAACTGCGGTTGCAGAATTAGCACGTTTTATAAAATTATTACACAGTTCTTATAACGTTACAAATGTATTGGTAACAGCAGATCATGGTTTTTTATATACCGATAAAAAAATTGAAGATAAAGAGTTAGAATCTTTACCAAAAGACACCTTAATTTCTCACAATCGTTTTTTTATCACCAAAGAACAACACGAAAATGAATTGGGTTACAGCTTTCCTTTAAAACAAACTACCGCTTTTAAAGACGATGTGTTTGTAAACATTCCTTTTTCTGTAAATAGATACCGTAAATCTGGCGTAGGACATCAATTTGTACATTGTGGAGGAAGTTTACAAGAATTAATAACACCCTTAATTATAAGTTCTAGAAAACGAGAAGAATTTGCTAAAAAAGTAAATCCACTATTATTAAACAATAAAAAATTACGTGTTACGTCTAACATTTTAAAATTTAATATTTTACAAGAAAATGAAGTCTCTCGATTAGAAAAAGAAAGAACAATTAGTGTTGCATTGTATAAAGAAACGAAGTTGGTAAGTAATGCTGTTGAAATTGTTTTAAACAGTACTTCAGAAGCACCAAGTGATCGTTTAACAAATATAGAATTGGTATTAATGGCAGAATTTTCTACCGAAAGTATTTTCAAATTAAAAGTGTTTGATACAGAAGATTTATTAAACCCATTAATTGAAGAGTTAGTAACCAACAATACCTTATTAGGACAAGATTTTTAGCTATGAGTTTAAAAGAAAAAATATTAGAAAATTTTGAAGGAAAAGTAGTTCGTAAAGATTTGGCTACATTGGTAAAAGGAAGTAATCCTGTACCTGTTTACGTGCTAGAATATTTATTAGGACAATATTGTGCCATTGATGATGAAGAGCTGATAAAAGCAGGTGTAGAAAAGGTGAAAAACGTAATTAAAGATAATTATGTGCACAGATCTGATGCTGAAATTGTAAAACATAAAATAAGAGAATTAGGAAGTTTTAAAATTATAGATAAAATAAGTGTTTCCTTAAATGATAGAGCAAATATCTATCAAGCAGAATTTGCTAATTTAGGATTAAAAGGAGTGCCAATTCCAGATGCTATGGTGAGCGAAAACAGCAAACTATTAAGTGGTGGTGGTGTTTGGTGTATTTTAACAATGGGCTATTCCCATGCAGAAGATGTGGATGTACGTTGGTTAATTATAGATTTAAAGCCAATACAAGTTGCAAACGTAGATTTGCAAGAATACGTAGAACTAAGAAAAGCATTTACCACAGAGGAATGGTTAGATTTATTAATGCACAGTATTGGGTTAAAGCCAGAATATTTTAGCAGACGAGATAAATTTATTCAGCTTTCAAGGTTAATTCCACATGCGGAGAATAATTTTAATTTTATAGAATTAGGCCCTAAAGGAACAGGAAAATCTCATGTTTTTTCAGAATTGTCACCTCATGGAGTTTTAGTTTCTGGAGGAGATGTTTCTAAAGCACGTTTATTTGTAAACAATACAGGAAACAAAATTGGTTTAGTTGGTTATTGGGATGTAGTTGCTTTAGATGAATTTGAGCAAGAAAAAGGCGGAAAACGTACCGATGGAGATTTGGTAAAGATCATGCAGAATTACATGGCAAACCAAAGTTTTAATCGTGGTAAAGAAACCTACCAAGCAACGGCATCAATGGCTTTTGTTGGTAACACAAAACACAACGTACCCTACATGTTAAAAAACACTCATTTATTTGAGTCGATTCCTGAAGGGTATATAAAAGGTGCTTTTTTAGACAGAATGCACATGTACATTCCTGGTTGGGAAGTTCGTATTTTAAAAAGTGCCGTTTTTTCTGATGAATATGGTTTTATTGTAGATTATATAGCAGAGTTGTTGAGAGAATTAAGAAAGTCTGACTACTCTTCTTTATTAGACGATACCATTAAATTAGATGGTTCTTTAACTACTAGAGACAAGACTGCAATTCGTAAATCTTTTTCTGGTTTAACAAAATTACTATATCCGCATAAAGAGGCAACCGAAGAAGAAATTTTAGAGATTTTAGATTTTGCTGTTGAAGGCAGAAAACGTGTGAAAGATCAATTATACATTATTGATGAAACCTTCAGTAAAGAACCTGTTGATTTTATTTATACTGTTTTATCTACAGGAAAAGAAGTTGCACCAGAAACGTTAGAAAATTTAAACTACAAAGCTGCAATTAAAGTAAAACAGCAAGAAGAAATTGAAGAAGACACATCTGTAGTAAAAAAAGAAAAAATTGTCTTAAAAACGAAACAAGAGATTTTAAAAGACAATCAAACAGGAGTTTCTTATAAAAATTTATTTGGAGCCTATTTAAAAGGCGGAAATAATATTACAATTCAAGATCCTTATATACGATTGCCATATCAATTTAAAAATTTACTAGAGTTTTGTTTAATGCTTTCTCAAATAAAAGATCCAGAAGAAGAAATTAATTTGGAAGTGGTTACTTGGAATAATGAAGATTTCATAAGTGATTCCATTGCTAACTTTGAAGAAATGCAAGAAAATGTTGCTACCATAGGCATCAACTTAACCTATCGTATAGAAGAACACCATGATCGTTTTATTGCTGCCGATAATGGTTGGAAAATTACCTTAGGAAGAGGCTTGGATATTTTTGAAAAGATAGAAGGTAGATTTAATGTAGCAGACATAGATCAGACCAAAAGAAAATGTAAGTCTTGCGAGTTGACTTATTTGAAAATGTAGAATTATTAGAACGGATTAGGCTTCTTTAACTATAAAGAGGAATATTTTATTAAAATACGAGTATGAGATTAGTTGCTATTTATATTCCAAAACTTGCCTTAACACATCTATTTGGAGAAAATCACGACGGAATTACTATTAATTTAGGAGGTAATTATACCTATAAGTTTAGTGAATTAGGGAACTCTATTAAACTAATAGAAAAATTAGAAAATAAACATTTTATAAAATCATTTTGGAGTAAAGATATTTCCTTAATATCTACTATAGTTGGAGCAAATGGAACAGGTAAAACCTCTATTCTAAGAACATTAATTCAAGAATTAAATTCTAATCCACCGTTGAGAAATTGTGTTTTAATTTATGAAAAAGAAGATACTATACAAATACTTAATGAAACCACTTTAGTTTTAGAACAAAGTGAGATTGAATATGAGTCAATTAAGAAATCAGAAATAAATGAATCCATCTTATATTATTCTCCGAATTTAGATTATGATTTACAAGAAATAAACTCATCAATAAATCTTGCAAATTATCATAGAGATGATTTTCAAAATTATTATTTGGGAAATATCAGGAGACATCTATTCTTTCTTAAAAATGAAGGTTTAACAAAGGTTTTGAAAAAAAACTATCCAGACTTTCCTAGTTATGATAAAATCAGGATTAAAGCCAAATCTTTATATAAAAGTGATTTTGAAAAAATTTATATTCAATCTACTTTAGGAAATAAACTCTATAAAATAAGGAACTTACTTTTGGATAAAACTAAAAATAATCTAGAAAAATCAATAACATTAAATGAAGATAAAATAGAAGAAATATTTAGTAAAAATGGAACTATTCAAGATGAGTTAAAAGCTTTATGGGATAGCTATGTATTTAAAGACGATAAGAAAAGTCAATATCTACATGATGATAAAGATTTTTTTAAAAATATTGAGATAAATATTTTAACATATTTGATATTAAAAGATTCATTTGCTTTAGATGGTGATTATGGATATTATCCTTTAGATAAAATACTAAATGATAATTCCTTTAAAGAAAAATTAACGCATTTTCTTCATAAATTCATAATTCAAACAAGTGAATTAGCATATAATTATTTGAAAAGAAAAGATATAAAAATAGATCTTGATAATTTAATATCTATAAAGCTCGAGCTTAAAAATTTTTCTAATATAAATATGTCTTTTGGTGGTATTAGTAATGAAAAAAAAGCACATAATGTTCTTAAACAAATTGAATTAATACAATCCGCATATAATTTTTACTATTCATTAACAATCCTTGCTAAGAATAAGTATTGTTCAATAATAGATGGCGGTTTTGAATTTGATATAAAAAATGGAGATTATAAATTATTTAATAAGCTATTAGATCATTATGAAGAATTGATTTCAAATGTTAAAATAGATCGTTTAAATAGTATACTGGAAATAAAACCTAATAAAAAACTTTCAACAGGAGAGAAATCTCTTATTGATTTGTATTCTTCAATTTATGATTATCTAATACGCTATAATAAAACTCCATATTTATATTCAGAAAATTGTATTTTACTTTTAGACGAGCCAGAACAAGGTTATCATCCTCTTTGGAAAAAAAAATTTACGAATGCTATAATAAGCACCTTACCCGAAGTGTTTAAGGTAAATTCGATTATTACAGGGATTCAAATTATTTTTACAACACATGACCCTTTAACATTGTCTGATATTCCTAAAGAAAATATTGTGTATTTAAATAAAGATGTCAATAATCAAACGGTAATCTCAGATAGTAGTATTAAAAAATCATTTGGGGCAAATATTACAGATTTATTGGCTGATTCATTTTTTGTAGAAGATGGCTTAATTGGTGAGTTTTCGAAAATGAAAATTGAAAATACCATAAAATGGCTGAATGAGAATAAAGATCCAGTCAAAAGGAGTATTGATTTTTCTAAAGAAATTGAATTCCATAAAAAAGTTATTGCTATAATTGATGAACCAATTATGAGGATAAAGTTGTCTGAAATGCTTGACGAATTAGTAGACGTCAAAGAATTTCAAAAAGCAATGTTGCAAAAAGAAATAAATTTTTTAATTGAAAGAAAAAAAACACTTTGATTTATCTAGATCCAAATAAAAAGAATATTAAAGAGGCCTGTGATGAACACCTTAAGAACCTTTTTTCAAAGGTTAAAAGAAAAGCAAACAATAGTACCAATATTATAATAAGGAATTTTTTAACGGATGTTAATCTTCAATCTATACTAATAGGTTTACCCAAAGAACTGGAAAAAATTAATATCAAATTTTATAATTCAATTCCTAAACATACATTTATAGGCTACATTAATTATAAAAATAATTGCGCCCTAAAATCTAATGGAAAAACGCTAACTACGAGTCAAAAAACGAATATAAAAAAATATGGACTACTTATAAAATCACTTGATTTAGAGTTAAATAGAATATTCAATTACACTAATTCTTTTTCTAAAAAAGATACAAAATATTCTACATATGATTTAGCAAACAAGCTTAATATTAACACATGTGTTTATTGTAATCGAACTTATACAAAAACGGTAATCAAACCAAATAAAATAACACGTCCTGAATTTGACCATTGGTTTCCAAAGAGTAAATTTCCTTTATTGGCACTTTCCTTTTATAACCTTATCCCAAGTTGTCATATTTGTAATAGTGCTGTAAAAGGAACTGAAGAATTTAATTTAAGAGATCATTTACACCCTTATGTTGATAAGATTATTGATTTCCAGTTTAGCTATGATCATAAAGACTATAATAATTTCACATTTAAAATTTTAAGTACTCCAGAGAGTAAAGAAGAAAAAACTACGGAAGCTTTTAAATTAAAGGAAATATATGAAACTCATGAAGATGAGATTGAAGATTTAAGAAAAATTAGGGATGTATATTCGGATAGATATTTACAAAATCTTACCACACAATTTAAGGGGTTAACAATTTCTGAGGATGAAGTGTATCGTTTAGCATTTGGCGTTCATAAGGACGAAACACTCTTTGAAAGAAGACCTTTAAGTAAAATGAAAAAAGATATTTTAATTGAATTAGGTATTATAAAAAAGTCATAATAGATTAATAAATATGGAAAGTCAGAACTTAAAAAACAATTTATTAACGTTAAGAAGTAAAGTACTATCTAATTATAAAGACCCACAATTAATGTTTAGTGCTTTTAAAACTGAAAGTGACACAAACAAAGGGTATAATGGAAGACAAATACTTGAGTTATTTCAAAATTGTGATGATGAAAATTCACCTGAAGTTTTAATTAAAATAGATAAAGAACGTAAAGTTTTTAGTATATCTAACATAGGTACACCTTTTTCAGAAAAAGGATATAATTCATTATTTTATGCTAGTTTGTCTTCTAAGGTTTCAGGTAAATTCATTGGAAATAAAGGCCTTGGGTTTCGTTCCATAATAAACTGGGCTAATGAAATTAATATATATAGTAATGGTATTTGTTTAAAATATGCACCTCATTTTATTGAAAATGCCTTTAAAAGCTTATACCCTTCTAAAGAAGAACGGATGGCTTTACTAAAAGAAAGAGGTTTAGTAGAAAACGTAACGCCATTACCTTTACTTTCTTATCCTGATATAACCGAAAAAGAAATAAGGAATGGTTATACTACTACTATAGAGATATTTTATAAAGAAGGTTTTTATAAAAATATTGTAGAGCAAGTAGAAAGCATTACAGAAGAAACTTTACTGTTTTTAAACAAGGTAAAAAAAATAAAATTTGAAGGTTTTGATAATCAAGAGGATATTATAATTACTAAGAAAGAAATATTAAGTATTTCTCCAAATGTAATAGCTCCAACATCTGTTATTACCATAAATAATAAAACTTGGAATATAGTAGAAGTAATAAAACAGTTAGATGAAAAATATCAAGATAAGAAATCTACAAATAAAGAATTCTATCAGCTTAAGTTAGCTTTTCAAAATGATTTTTCTGATAACGTTAATAGGTTATATTCTTATTTCTTAACAGAAGAGCCTTTGTCATTTCCCTTTTTAATACATGGAACTTTTGAATTAGACCAGAATAGAAAAAGAATTTCAAATGATAAAAATGAGAATGGAATAAGTAAAAATGAATTTATTCTAAAAAGATTAGCAACATTAATTATCAATACTGCTAAGTTTTTTTCTAAAGAAACAGTTAAGGCAAGTTGGAAACCTTTGTTATTTTTAAAACATAATAAAACCAATACTTCTTTAAATAGTTTTTTTGAAACTTTAGAAGAGCAAATTTTAAAAGAAAAACTATTTCCTTGTGTAGATAATAACTATTATAAAAAAAGTGATGTTGTATATATTAGTTATTCATTTAGTAAAATGATCCAAAAACTTTTTTTAGAAAGTTCCTTTCCTAATCACCTAATTCCCATTGAAGAAGAAGATCTCAATTTATTAAACTATCAAATTAAAAGTTCTGTAGACGACATAGTTTCAATTGTTAATAAAATTTCAAAAACAGAATTAAGTATAGATTATAGAGCTCTTTTTATTTATGAAATTGTAAAAGCTTTTCCATTAAAACAATTCGATTTTTTAGTAGATGAAAATGAAGTTACTATTAAAGCTGATGAATACATTTTTACACCCAAAACAACAGACAAAAATTTAATAAGACCTATTGGAACTAAAATTCATTTCTTAAATGAAGTTTTATATGATAAACTCTCAAAATTATTTGATTTTAATAAAGAAGAAAAAATAGGGAGAAGTCGTTTTGTAATGCAAAAGTTAAGTAATAATTGTAATATCCATGAATATGAACCTAATCGCCTAGCTCTTAAAATCATATCTGAAACCAACCGTAAATTAAAGCTTACAGAGATAGATAAAGAGTCAATAATTCAAGAAATGAATAGATGTTTGTATAACAATTTTTTGATAACAGATGAAGTTTATAATTTCAGTAAGGAAACTTCAGTTCCTACAATAAATAAAAATGGAGAGGTCTCAATTTGTAAAGACTTGTATTTATCTACATATTATCCAAAAGGGAAATTAACCGAAGAGATTTTTGACGAAATCTATGTTCAAAGCGAATATATTGCTTCACCAAAAATGTTAGGATTTGATATTCTAGCCGATAATTTTGATATAAAAAAGATTGAAGAATATTTAGTTTGGTTGCAAACTAATATCTATGTTAAATATAATACACAGCTTTCAAAATCAGCTGGTTTAGATAATTATGTACAATATGTAAAAAATTATAATATTTCTCAAGTAGATTATAGGTCTTACACGGTTACCTATAAGGAAATTGCTGATTTTGATACAATTTTAAATAAAATTACAATTGAGAAGTTATTACTTTGGTTAAGTTTTGATAAAGAATTAGAAAAGCAGCTTTCAGATGAAGAAAATGAAGATATTTATAAAGTTAGAGAAATTAAACATCACTATTTCTATCCACTAGCAAATAAACCCCCGTCATACATTAAATTTAAAATACTTTCGAATAGAAAGTTTCAATTTCATAACCATTTAATTGAAGATAAAACAAGTTGGTTGAACAGTATAAAAATCAAGTATGATAATCGGTTGTTTTTAGTTAATGATATTAGTAGAACTAAAATAAATAATAGTTTGCTATTGTTAAACGCTAAAGAAGATTTTAATGATTTATCTATTAGCTATATTTCAAGTTTGTTTGAGAAACTAAATAATCACGCAAAAGAAATAGAGGGTAAAGGAAGTCAGGATTTTTATAAAAAAGTATATAAGCATTATAGAAAAAAGAAACTTGAACTAACAATTCCTGTTAGCTTATTTGCCAAAAGTAATGGTAAATATAGTTTGTTTAAACAAGAGGAAATATATTTTAGCGACAATATTAAGTTGCCTGAAAATCTTACTGATAAATATCCGATTTTAAATTACCCATCTAGATCTGGTGGTGCTACCGCAATAAAGTTATTTAAAGTAAATGATATTAAAGATTTAAACTCCAAACTCGAAAACTCGTTAAAAAATGAAAAGCTAAGTACTGCCTTTAATGATATTTTTAAAAAACTAAAACCGTTTATACTTTCGTTTAGGTTAGAAAATTTAACCACTCAAAAAAGTAAAGAAAACGATGCGTCTAAATTAAAAAATATTATTATTGAACTTTGTGATAAAATAGAGTGCTCAATAGAAAACAACTTATTTATAATTGATGATTTTGAGTATTATTATAAAGGCAATAATCACTATTTAATAGCAATAACCAATACAAGTATTGAAGATGTTTTACTAGAGCCTAAATTTGCTGATATATTTGCTGAAATTTTAGCAAATACCTTTGATACTAATAATGAAAAAGATGATTTTAGATATTTAGTAAGAAATACAGAAAGTTATAATTCACATTTAATTGAACAAAAATTTGGTTCAGGTGTAATTGATGAAGCTAATATTTTATTAGGGAAGGCTAATGAAAAGGTTAGTTTTTGGAAAAGTATTTATAATATAAGGGGATGGAACTCTTTAGAATTATTGGAGGAAGATTATTCTAAGATTTTAGAATTTTTAGACTATGAATCTTTACCAAATATTGGTTATTCAAATATAAATACTACGGAGAATCAAAAGATAATTAAAAACCTATTCAACAAACTAGACATAGATGTATTAACCTTTAATAAGAATGCATTTTACAAAATAGATTTGTATAACTTAAACTATAAAATTATTGAGCAAGCAATTGAAAAAAAATCTAGTATAATTAAATCTTCTTTGTGGAAATCTTTAGAAATTTCTAGTTTTGATCAACAGTCTGAATATTTAAACTTAATTGGTAAGTATAAAAACAAAAATGAATTCACTTCAAAAAAAGCTAATCAATTGAAATTTCAATTTGATTTTAATTTAGATAAAATTGTTAAGGACTACATTGAAGAAAAGTATACAGGTTTAAAATTAGTTGAAATTATAAATTTAGACCAAAAAATAATTTCAAATTTAAAGCATTTTAATTCTGAAGAAGTTCATTTAATTGAAACTAATTTAAAGCTAAGGAGTTTAATCTTTTTTGAATCAGCGATTGAAAGTATCAAAGTCGAACTAAAAGACAACTCACCAACTCAGAATAGTAAAAAAAATAAAATGCCTGAATCAAATTCTTTAGAAGAAAAAAATCAACCAACAATTCTAAATAGTGATTCTTTAAAATCAAGAAAGGTTTCGGTGTCCAAAAATAAAGGTAATAGAGGTGTTTACATGCCTTCTTTTGATGATGATAAAAAGAAAAAAAAGAAAGGTGACATGGCAGAAAAGGTTGTGTTAGACTATTTATACTATAATAATTACAAGGATGTTGACCCTGTAGCTCTATTTGATCCATTTTTTCATTATGATATTCAGTATACAAATGAAGATGGAGCTGTAAAGTATGTTGAAGTAAAATCCTTTGAATCAGGTAGTTTTTATTTATCAAAATCAGAATACGATTTTGGCTTAAGAAAAAAAGAAAATTATGAAATATGGTTATTCATACAAGATAAAAACAAAATAATAATTATTAAGGACTTCTTTTCAAATCCAAAATATAAAACTACCATAAACGAATATTTAGTTCATTTAGAAATTGTTTAAATATTCTATTCATAAAAACAGTTTGTATTATTATATCTATGTGTAAGTAAATTAAACATTTTATTAATTTACTTACACATAATAAACTCAATATATGGTAAAGCAGAAAAAAAACTATCTTCCTTGTTATTACTCTCTCAAAACAAGTTTAACTTTTTATAAAATAGAAGTGTTTTAAACTTACTATAAAATAAGGTTTATTAATTTTAAAAGAGATTTATTAAAACTTACCTTATTCAACTGCGCAAAATTCTCACTAAGTCGCTGTATTTCCTTATCTCAAATCTTTGCTTGTTTCATTTCGTTAAGTTGGTAAAAAACAAACATAAATAGTGCACTAAAAGACACTTTAACCAATAAATAGAGTACAAAAATATTAAAAACTCAAGATAAGTGCCATATATGACACCTATCACATTATTTGATATCTGTAATCAACTCATATTTTTAAAACATATTGAACCCATTAATTAATTTAAACGGCTCAAAAAATTCTTTAATAATTTTATTATTTATAAAGTTATTACGGATGAATTACTTCTCATCAAATCAATTTTAAAAAGGGAGTAAACAATAAGACCTATTATCTTACCTCATTATCTTCTATTCTTTCTTCTCTAATAGGCATTAATGTATGACCAAACATACTTAAAACTTGATTTACTTTATCTAGGTTTAGATTGGTTTTCCCCTGCTCTATTTTACGTACAACAGTTAGCGCTACTCCTGCTATATCTGCAAATTCCACTTGGGTTAAATTAGCCACTTTTCTGCGCTCTTTAACAAATTCAGATAAACTCTTCATTATATATAATTAAATATAAATTTAATCAAAAATAAACTTTTATATCTTAATGCATATAAAAAGACGTATTTAACTTAAATTATATGTAAAAAGATATAAAATTAAAACTTCACGAATTATTGGTATTCTCAATTCAAAAAACTCAAAAATAATTTATAGAGAATAAAAATTATTAAATTGGGAATAATTAATTTAAAAATTAATGCTAAACCCTATGGAAAACAAAACATTAACAAGAATAGAGTTATATAATTTAGTTTGGACAAAACCAGTTACTCATATTGCAAAAGAATATGGCTTTTCGGACACAGCTATTCGAAAAATTTGTATAAAACATAAAATACCATTGCCTGAATTAGGCTATTGGTCCAAACTAAAATTTAATAAAAAAGTAAAGAAAACAAAACTTCCTACACAAAACGAAAACCCTACGATATCATTAGTTAAAAAGAGCTATACTCCTTCTACCGAATTAACACTCATAAAAGAGAAAATTCAAAATAGTTTTGGAAATAAACTTGAAGTACCTAAAAAATTAAATAAGCCTCACAAATACATAACTGCTACAAAAGTTTATCACGATAAGCTTAGAATAAGAAATAAAAAAAATAATTGGAGTATGAAAATAGATACTTTAGATGTAATAAGTATTGATGTAACTGATAAACTTTTTGCTAGAGCCTTAAAATTCATGAATACTTTAATCTTTCTACTTGAAAAAAATGATTATCAGATTACAGCAAATCTTGAAACAAAAATTACAATTAGAGAACAACATTACAATATTAGGCTAATTGAAAAACATAAACGAGTAAAAAAAGAAACAACATATAGTTGGGATTCATTTGACCTAGAGCCTACAGGTAATTTATGCCTTAAATTAGATCATTCATATCCGATTAAAGAATGGTCTGATAGTAAAACAAAACCAATTGAGGAAAAACTAATCGATATTATTTCTTGGTTAGAATTAAAAGTTAAAAATGATGAACAACAAGCTATTGAAAGAGCTGTTTGGAATAAACAACAAGAAGAAAAACGCAAGAAAGAAGAAGAATTACAAAGGTTAAAAGATGAAGAACTATCTAAATTTGAATCTCTTTTCCTTACAGCAACTAGATGGCATAAATCTCAATATATTAGGAATTATATTCAAGAATTTGAAGATTTTACTATCAAATCAAACAATTTAAATATTAAGGAAAAAGAATGGATAGATTGGGCTAAAGAAAAAGCTGATTGGTACGATCCTTTTATTGAAAAAGAAATAGGTCTTTTAGAAGATATTAATAGAGATACTTTAAAAGAAAAAAGTCGCTATAGATACTAAATCACAGCTAAAAATTATATTAATTTTTCTGACTTGTATTTTAATACCTAATAATTCAAAATAAAATTTGGGCGATAAAAACTAAAAATATAGCCCAAATTTTCATTATATTTGAGCTATAAAAATCATATTTATAGCTCATGGTATATAAAAATTGGAATTGGCTACACAAAGAATGGCCTAATTTTACTTATAACAAAGAGACTCTTGAACAATTAGAAATGCAATTTTCTAAAAACTCAGGACTTGTATTAGGCGCCATAAAACATATAGAAGGGGTTTCTAAAGATGACTTATTAGTAGAAATACTTAGTGAAGAAGCTATAAAAACTTCAGAAATTGAAGGAGAAATTTTGAATAGAGAAAGTGTGCAATCTTCCATTAAAAAAAATCTCGGTTTTGCTACGGACAAAAGAAAAATAGCACCTGCAGAACTTGGCATTTCTGAAATGATGGTTGATTTGTATCATCACTTCAATCAACCATTAAGTCATAATCTACTGTTTGATTGGCACAAAATGTTAACCAATGGAAGAAGAGATTTAACAAATATTGGAAGCTATAGAACACATACAGATCCAATGCAAGTTGTTTCTGGAAGGCTTGATAGACCCAATGTTCATTTTGAAGCCCCTCCATCGGACAAAGTACCTATTGAAATGGAACAATTTATTTTATGGTTCAATAAAGTGCATCATCCAAATAATACAAATATATTACCACTTGCAAAAGCTAGTATTACGCATTTATATTTTGTATGTATTCACCCTTTTGAAGATGGAAATGGAAGAATTGCAAGAGCATTAGCTGAAAAATCTATTGCCATCAGTTCTAAACAGCCAACATTAAGTTCATTATCACACACCATAGAAGGTAATAGAAAAATGTATTACACATCACTTGAAACCAACAATACAACTTTAGAAATTACCAACTGGTTAGAATACTTTAGCGAAACTATTTTAAATGCTCAACAAAACACTTTAAAACGTGTAGATTTTATTGTAGAAAAAGCAAAGTTTTTTGAACGATATAAAAATCAATTAAACGAACGACAATATAAAGTATCGTTAAGAATCTTTGAAGCTGGACATACTGGTTTTATAGGTGGATTAAGTGCCGAAAAATATACTAAAATTGCTAAAACATCTGCTTCCACCGCTACGAGAGATTTAAAAGATATGGTGGATAAAGGTGTTTTAACAAAAACAGGAACTTTAAAAAGCAGTCGTTATGAATTGAATATAAAAACCATTTAATTTTATATTTGTCTTCTTTTACTTGACTAAATCAATCAAAAGAAGACAAAACACTACACCACTACTCTACCTTAAACACCTAAAAACCCTTTAAACAAAAGGAATATTACATATTGTATTATGAAAGCAAAAGCAGGTTTCTACATAGCACAGAATACACATAATATAAATCTAATTTAATCATATAAATTCATACCAACAAAAGTAGCCCCTTAAATTCTTTTAAATAAAAAGGACAATATATTATGTTTTCTTACTTTAGATCCTTAAAAGAAATAGAAGGTTGTTTTTAATACAGAACAAAAGAAAATGCAAATATTTAAAGTTAACTTATTAAGAATATAAATTAATTTTTTAAGAGAACAATCCCTCTATAATGATAAAAAAAATACTGTGAAAAAAGCAATTTACCTACCAACAAATAAAAACACTGTAATAATTAATGAATTAGATGAATACGTTGAAATATTAATAGATGGTGAATATAAAACGGTCGCTAAATCAGATATAAAAGAAGTAACGCAAGAAATTCAATTATCTTCATTAGAAACATTTAAAGAAAATATTTATTTGAACTGTATCAATAACCCTTTGAATGATATTTTTTATTCATACAATTCAAATAGATTAATACCAGAACCTCACCAATACAAACCATTAATTAAATTTTTGAATTCTGATAATAATCGTGTATTAATTGCAGATGAAGTTGGTTTAGGTAAAACAATCGAAGCAGGAATGATTTTTAAAGAAATTGATAGTAGGGAAGAATTAAAAATCTCTTTAATTGTCGTTCCATCATCTTTAACTCTTAAATGGCAAGAAGAATTCAACATTAGATTTGAGGAATACTTTGAAATTAAAAAAACCAACCAGTTTATAAAACTAATAGATGATTTTGAAAACTTCAATACTTCAAAATCATTCAGTGAAAAAATAATTATTTCATACCATACCTTAAGAGATGAACGTGTGTTAAAAAAACTTAAGAATAGTTTATTTGAAGTTGATTTTTTAATTATGGATGAAGCTCATACAATGAGAAACAATGATACTTCTACGTTTGAAAGTGGCGAGGTAATAACTTCGATTGCTGAGCATATAATCTTTTTAACAGCGACTCCTGTTCAAAATAGTCTTCGAGATTTGTTTAACATATTATATCTTTTGGATGATGATTATTTTAGAGATTATGAATATTTCCAGAAAATGGTTTTTCCTAATGCTGTAATTCATAAAACAATTGCTTTATTAAGAAATAGCAACTCTTTAGAAAGTATAAAACAATACATCTCAGCGAATAGTAATGAAAATTACCCCAAACTTCTAATAGATACATTTAAAATAATAGCTGAACTAGATGAGCTTAAAAGTAAAAATAGAGTTGAATTAATTGATAAATTAACAAAGTCTGATCATTTAAGTTTTATAATTAATAGATCTAAAAAGAAAGATGTTGGAAGATTAATACCTAGAAATGCTATTTCTGCAATTGTGGAAATTTCTACGGAAGAGCAAAATTATTATGATGCTGTAATCAATTTCGTAAAATTCTTAAACCCTAGTACACCACAAGGATTTATAACAATTATGCCTGAAAGAATGGCAAGTTCATCAATGATAGCCTCACTAGAAAACTTTAAAGAAGTTCGAAAAAGTGGAAAGTTATTCCTAAAAAACAACGATGACTTCGATGATATTCAAGAAGATATTGATATGAAATTGGAAGCATTAAATTATCTAGATGATGTTATTTCTAAAGGTAATTTAATTGGAGATAAAGATGCTAAATTTATAAAATTCTTAGAAATTATTGAAGAATTACATACAGGAGGTCTAAAACAAATAATTGTATTCTCATTCTTTAAATTCACATTGAATTATTTGGAGAAAAAAATGATAAACTTAGGATATCAAGTGGGGAAAATACATGGTGATTTTAGTGTTGAAGAACGTTTTTCAAAAATAAAAGATTTTAAAAATGGCCATTTTGATATTTTATTATCCAGTGAAGTTGGTAGTGAAGGGTTAGATATGCAATTTGCGAATGTAATTGTAAACTATGATTTACCTTGGAATCCTATGCGAGTTGAACAACGAATAGGAAGAATAGATAGGATCGGTCAGAAATTTGACAAACTACATATTTTCAATCTTTGTATTGCAGGTTCAATTGAGGATAGAATTTACCTTAAGTTATATCAAAAACTAAATATTTTTGAAGACTCAATCGGTGAATTAGAACCAATTCTAGGAGATTTAGAAAAGCAATTAAACATCACTAAATTAATTGCGCTTTCTCAAGAAGAAATCGATGAAGTTATAAACCTAAAGGAGTTATCTTTAAAAAGACAAGAAGTTGAAATTAAGTCTCAAAATATTGAAGTTGAAAGATTAATTAATGACGATTATCAATCTAAAGAAAAGCAAGAAATCCTTTTAAATTCTAATAAAATTGAACTTTTGCAAAGCCAAACTAAAAGTATTTTTAGTAGATATCTTGTAGATAATAATATAGGGTTTCTAGAACTAAAAGACGAAACACTTAAACTATCAAATGAAAATAGAAAAAAATTAATAACGGAATTAAAAAGAAATCTAAGTGATAAAAGAACCAACCCTATAAAATACAAAGAAGAAAGGTTTTTATTACAAAAGGTACATAAGTATAAAGAGTTAAGAGTAAGTTTTTCTACAAATAACAACGATGATTATCAGACATTATATCTATTCTTGAACAATCCTATAATTCATATGATTACAAGTTCTAAAAATTATAGCACTACCTACTCAAAAGCTTTCAATCCAAATTACACAAATAAGATAGCCGTTATTTATAGAGTTAATATTAAACTGCAAAAACCAAAATCTACCCTAAAAACGCTTATTCTTAATAAAGATTTATCTTTTACAGAAGAACTAGATTATTTCAATTTTATTTCCAATTGCAGTAAAGTTGAACTAAAAAGTAGCATTGATTTCGAAAGATTAAAAACGGATGTTACACCTCAAATTGTAGACCAACTAGAATCCTATAAAATTACTGAATTAGAAGATCAAACAAGAATTATTAATATTAAAATACAATCAGTAAATAGTTATTTTGAGAAACAAATAAACCGAGCAAAAAGAATGGAACAAAAAGTTGCTCATGAAGATGTGAAACGGATGAAAATTGGTGAAATCGACAATTTAAAAACCCAAAGAGAGCACAAAATAAAAGATCTAGAAAATCAAAAAAATAGTACCAGTAGTTTTGAAATATTAGGAATAATTGAATTGCAATAAGAAATGGAGAATATACAATTAAAAGAACTGCATAACAAAAGAAATGCTTGGGTTCAAAGTACCAGAGAAAATAATTTTGATGGTGGTATTTATAAATTACTTACAGAATTATATCCTGATAATGCACATTTTATTTACGAGCTTTTACAAAATGCAGAAGATACTAATGCTACTGAAGTAGCTTTTGAACTTTCAACAGAAGAATTGAAATTTATTCATAATGGTAGACCTTTTGATTGGAAAGATATTGAGGGAATTACAAGTATTGGTAAAGGAACTAAAGCAGATGATGTAAATCAAATAGGTAAATTTGGTGTAGGTTTTAAAGCGGTATTCTCATATACATCATCTCCAAAAATACTTTCTGGGGATTATAAATTTGAAATTAATGATTTAGTAGTTCCATTGGAAATCAAATCTAAAGAAAATTTAAAGGAAAAAACATGGATGATATTTCCATTTAACAATTCCGACAAACAAAAAGAAAAAGCATATAATGAGATAAAATTGGGTTTATCAAAATTGCATGACAATACTCTTCTTTTCTTAAATTCAATAAAAAAAATTAAATATAATTATGACAATGTATCAAACATTATTGAAAGAGAAAATACTGATAATGTAAGAGTTATCATCTCTAATAAAAATGAGAAAAGCATAGAAAGTTGGTTAAGGTTTAAAAAGTATTTACCAAACAGTGAAAAGCTTTTTGTATCTATTGCTTACAAATTAACTAAAGACATCAAAACAAAACAAGAAGTTATTTCACCTATAAATGGTGCAGTATCTATTTTTTTTCCTGCAGAAAAAGAAATAAGTAATTTAAAATTTCACATACACGCTCCTTTCGCTTCTACCGTAGCTAGGGATAGTATTAAAAATTTAACAGAAAACAATCAACTTAGAGATTTAATAGCAGACCTTTCGAGTGAATCTCTTCAATATATTAAAAATAAAAAATTATTAAACTTCAATTTTTTAAAATGCTTACCTATTCCTGAAGACAATATTCCTGATTTTTACAAACCTATTCAAAATTGTTTAGTTAATGCCTTTAATAATCAAAATTATATAGTATCAGAGGAAGGACTCTTTGTTCCTGCAAATAAATGCTATAGAAGTTCAAAAAACATAAAAAAAGTAATCGACACAGAAGTATTGAAAGTACTTGAAGATCTCCCTAAGGATTCAACGATCTATTATATAAAAAATCCATCTCAAAGAAATAATAGAGAAGATAAATTTTTACAAAATTTAAACATAAAACTACTTAGTCCTGATAATCTTGTTAATGGGTTTTCAGAACTTAGAGATTCTATCTTTTATTCATACGGCTCATATACTAAAAATAATTATTCTGAAATAGAACTTAAACTTATATTGAACAATAAAAGTAATGAATGGGTTAAAGAGTTATACGAACTTCTTTTTGATCTTTACAATAAAAATGATGTTGACATTTCAGAGTTGGACTATTTAATAAAACTTGAATACGACATATTTAATTATAATTCAAACAAATGCTATTTTTCAAATGAGACAGATGATGTAAATAGTAATACTAATTATGTACACAATGAAGTGTATGAGAATGATCCAAAAGCAAAGAATCAAAAATCAAAACTGTTTTTAATTGAATTAGGAGTTAAAGAAATAGACCTTAAGGAAAGAGTTGAATTAATCTTAGAGGAATTCTATGCGACTACCAAACAAATTTCTAAAACAAAACATTTAAAACATTGGAGTTTATTTTTACGGTATTTTAAAGAAACAAGAGATCATAGCTTATTTGGAAGTAAAAAGATTCTTTACAATAATAAGGAAGAACGTGTTTCACCTAATAAAATTCTTTTAGATTTCCCGTTTTTAGATACAAACCTGCATTTAATAGATGGTGTGATTGAAGGGTATCACTTGTTAAGTGATTTATATAATAAGATAAATTATAAAGATGATTTTACTTCAATTTTACAAAGTTTAAATGTAAATATAAGAATTCCAATATCTAAAAAAGAAGCTACTCATCATCGAAATTTCTCCAAACGTCTATATGATAGAGGAACTACATCATATTATACAATAAGCGAAGATTACGAAATAATTGATCTAGATCAGCTTTTAATTGAGGATTCACTTCCCATAAACCAATTAATTTGGAGTACTATGGTTAAAGCTAATTCCCGAGTGTTAACAGCTCGTTATAGAAGAATTAAAACTTCGAAAACCAATATTGATTCCTCTACATTAGTATATGATTTAATTGAGAATGCTTGGATTCCTGATAAGAATGGTAAGTTTTATAAACCCTGTGATATTTCAAAGGAAATGTTACCTGATAACTTTAAATATGATAATGAAAATGGCTGGCTTACAGAAATTAAATTTGGAGAGGCAATAACCAAGAATAATGCTGAATACAAGGAAAAAGAAAAAGCTGCAAAAGAGCTTTCGGGCCTGCCTCCTGAGACGTTAATGAATATGAAACAATGTGGAATTACTACTGATGATATTCAAAAATTAATAGATGAAAAAGTAAATGATCAATATAAAAAATTAGCAAAACCTAATTTAATAGTTGCCATATCGAAACACTCACGTAAAATAGACAAGACAGAAGCTCATATAGATCCTGATGTTATAACTAATGAAAAAAAATACAAAGAAAAATCTCAAGAACAATTAGAAAGGAACATTAAAAAATCTTCTAAATATAACAAAAGATATGATTCATCATACAAAGTAAAAATAGGTAAAAACGAAACAAGAGAATTTTTAAAAACCCAATACAAAGGTCATTGTCAAATTTGTGGTTTTACCTTTGATTTAAAAGATAACAAAGGTAAATATTTTGAAATGTTTGATTGGATTAGTGAAAAAGTAACCAAACAGGAAACAAATTTAATTGAAGCAGGAAGTTCCTTATGCCTTTGTCCAACTTGTCACTCTATGGTAAAGTATGGTGATTTTTCTCCTTATTTCATAGACGAATTACAGGAAATAGGAGACTTGTCCTGTTTATCCTTTGAAGATTTTACAGATTTAGTACAATCTAAAACAAGTGTAGAAGAGGCTCCAGAAGCCTTCGATTTTATTGAAATAGATATGCATAAAGCATCCATTAGACTTCTAAATATCAACCAAAATATTTTTTATACAGAAGAGCATTTTTTTCAGTTTTTCAATATGATGACAATGAAAAATGATTAAATTTATTTAATAGAAATCAATTTTTAGAAAATGTAATTAACCTATAAAGTTTAGATTTATTTTCTTTTACTTGATTATATCAATAAAAAGAAGATAAAAACCTACACCTTAACTCCACCCCAACACACTAAAACCCCTTTAAATAAAGGGATTATTACATATTGTATTTGGAAATAAATTATATTTATAAAAATACTTTATGAAATTTAAATTCATCCATTTAATGTTATCTGTGTTTTGTTTAATTACATCTTGCTCATCAGATGATGAATATGATTTTAATACAGATTTTTATTCAAATGCCAACAAATCTATAACTACTCCTGATGTAATAGGAACTTGGGCAATATTTAATTTAGAATTTGAAAGGCAAACCTTTCAAGTACCAATTAAATACCAGGAGTGTGGAAGGGATTTTATTGTTTTTAAAGAAAATGGTGTTTATGAAGAAACTGTATACACAGATTATAACTGTAAAAAAACAGTAAATACTTTAAACTGGAGTTTAGTTGATGGTATAATTACGATATCAAATAATTTTAATCAAACAGAAGAAATTGTTGTTACCAAATTAACCAAAACAGCCTTTAACTTTAAAACTAAATTAGATGTTGATGAAGATGGAGAATTAGATATTGTTACTGCTTCTCTAAAACCTTATGTACCAAAAGAAATAGACAATATTTCTGATACTTTTTTAAGAAACACCTCAGCTACTGCGAACAATTATATAAGCTATACTTGGAATGCTTACACAGGTTCAGAGCCATTTGTTGCTTATGAAATTTATAGAAGTGCTAGTTCTGGAGATTTTTGTTCTAAAAATAATGCTGTTTTAGTTGAAACTTTTACAGATGCAAACACAACTATTTTTAGAGATATCTCTCCACCAAATGAAGAACATTTGTGTTATTTTCTAAGAGTAAAAACACAATCTGATGTGTTAGGTGAAAGTGATGTACAAACTTTAAATACTTATAATCTTATTGCAACACCTGTTAATTTAGAAGAACCAATAGTACTAAATAATACGATAAGTTTACATTGGCAAAAAAGTGAAATGCCTTATTTTTCTCATTATGAAATTTCTTATTCAAACTATGCACCTAATAGCAGTGGTTTTGGAGAACAAAATATAATAGTTGCTAAAATTACAGATATAAATAAGACTAGTTTTGTTGATGAAAATCCACCTTATTTAGAAAACCCATATTATTCAATTCACGTGTATGATATTTTTGGAAACAAAACAGATGACACAACTGATGGCTATAAAACATCTTGGGAAGTTGATTTTAAAAGAGATGAAATTTTAGATTTAACGCATATATTTTCTTACGAAATAAACCCAAAGACACCCAATATCTATTTTTACGGCTACAATTCTAACACAACAGAACCTTCTAAAATTTATAACTATAACTATGAAACAAACCAACTTGATGCAGTTTCTAGCAGAAAAATAAATTACTCAAATTACGTACCAATAAAGTTTTTTGCTACTACTTAATTTTCTATTGACGATTATGTATATACAACTTCTGGATTTTTAGTTTTTGTAGAAGATAAAAACATTTTTAGCTATGCAAGAAATAATGATGTTTTAACTTTGGTTGATAAAAAAACACATTTCACTGATTATAAAGGTGATTATGACTATAAAATTTTAGAAATTAAAAACAATCAAGTAATCGTTGGGCATCAAAACGAAGTAAATAGTATTATTTTTTCTATTGACAATAATGGACTTTTAACAAATGAAAAAACGGTTGCTGTAAACATAAAACAAAATATAAAAAGAAATACAAATTATAATTTTTCTGATAATTATATCATCAACTTTAAGGAGAAACAATTATATACTGGCACTGATTTTTCTACAATTAGTTATTTTAATCAGCCAAATTTCGCTTCAACGGTCAGCTTAAATGGAAAACTTATTTATGGTACAAATAATGATCCTAGCTGGCCTTATGATGCCGATAGCAAACATCAAAAAATGGCAACTATTTATAATAGAGATTCACAATCTTCAAATAACATTTTTACAAAAGGCTATCCACTAATTATATTTGAAAACTACAAAAATGAAATAATTTCTATTTCCAGTGGAATGAAAAAAGAAGGTTTATACTCTAATATAAATGACAAAAGAGATTTTTTTATAGAAATTATAAAATAAATAACAACTGTTTGGTTTTTTATTTAAACACATCCATTATTAGATTACGTAACATGGAAAGAAACGGTAAATAATACCATTGATTTTTATTGTTTTTTTTTATACTACAAAACAAGCCTTATTTTTATACGATTATATAGAAGACACCTTAGCAAAAATTATACCAGAAGAAATTAGTTATCTGCAAAAGTATGATGAATTAAAAAAATACTTAGATAATCATTTTGAAATACCTGATAAAACAGTTTTACTCGTTAGATTTTTAGAACAGCATCAAGGTATTCTATAAAAACGCGCACTGAAAAAAGAGTTTTCAGTATTAAAAGAGATTGAAATTAATAATATATAAATTACAATACTATTTTTTTTATAAAACGGAACAACTCTAAATAAAAAAGTCATCATATTTTACTTAACTAAATCAACAAAAAAAAACCCACCTACAACATAAATCTTGCTAAAAACCCTTTTAAAAAAAAGGTGTTCCATATATTGTATCAGTAATAATAAAAACATGAAATGTCCTTGTAATCCTTCTAAATTATATGCAGACTGTTGCAAAAAAGCACATCAAAATATAACCATTGAGTATCTAAAAATGAACTATAAATACACAACTATTGTACATATCAACAATACATATATTGTATAAAAATCATATTTATAGCTCATAGCATATAAAAACAAGATCTTTAAAAAGTAGTCTTTATATACTGGATATAAAAAAGAACTAATTTTAGCTTTTCCTTCTATTACTTAACTTTTATATCAGAAAATAACTTATTCCAACCTGTAGAACTATTCCATATAGATTTTGAGTTTAATTTACCCGCCAAACGAATTGCATATTCTGGTCGGTTATAAATTGTAGGTTCAGGATCTGGTAAGTTTATATATAAATTATAATTTCCTTTAGGCAACGTTTCTTCCCATTTAAAATTAAGATTTAAAGTCTGCATTTCACCAGTAAACCAATAACGTGGATCAGTTTCTATTTTCTTTTTATATATTTTTTGTGTTACAGTGTTTTGTAAAACGAATTCAACCAACCTTTTATTATATGTTGATGCATACCCCTCATTAAAAATATCTAACTGAATATTAATTTTTTTACCATTTACTATTTCTGTTGGAAATAAACCTCGTTTTAAAGCAAATCGGTAACCTAAATTTCGCTTAATTTCATCTATACATTTATTTGCCCAATCTCCATTTACAGCTCCAGACCAAGATGTATTTAAAAAAGAAGCATGAAAACGTTTTAAATAGGTCTGTGCTCCTCCACCTTCAGAATTACAATCGTTATACGGACTATAAACATCTTCTCCGTTATCCCCTCCAGGACAAGTTTCCCCTCCAAAAACAAGGTACTTTGTTTCTGATGCAATGTATTTTTTTAAATTTAAAGTATCACTAACCGCAGGAAATTTATGAAAAGAATTATAGGTCCAATAATCATCATAATTTGCCAAAATACAATCATTATGATGTGCTAATCTTGCAATTGGCGTTCCATTAAAAGCATTCTCCTCTGTTAATGGTTTTGCATTTTCTGGAAGTGCGTCTTTACCATCAAGATATCTTAATTTGTAGTAAGGTGCGCGCACTTGTACCATTCTAGATTCTGGTACAACTTCTAATAACATATCAATAACTTCTGATCTATCCAACCAATGTTGATTGGTAACCGGACCGTGCTCTAAATCTCCAAAATAATCTGAATAATATTGCTCTCCCCAAGGCCCAATTAACCCCATTTGAACAACCGCAATTACATCTACATTTTTTTCTAAAATAGGTTTTAGTTGATTTAAATGTTTTAATATAATCGCTTTTGGAGCATCATTAAAAGGAGCATCGCAACAGCTATTGCTATAAGAAAACCTAAGAACTATTTTATTACCCACCTTACGTATAATATCCATATCTCCTTGAATAGCATTTAATACCTCTTCAGATATTGCTTTATCTTTAAAAATATCTAATTGATAAGATCTATAAGTAAGCGAACTAGCAACATTAAAGCCACCTGCAGCAAGATTTGGGTTTCGTAAATTTAGTAATGTTTTAGCATTTAAAGGAACAAAATCACTTACCATTGTACCAAATGGCCTATAAAAACCACGTTCTGGGTTTATAAATTCATCTAGATCTGTTTCATAAAATACTTCAGCAGATTGCTGTTTGTAATCTGAACAAGACATAAATATTAAAAGGAAAGTGTAAAGATATAAAAGATTTTTTTTCATGATTACTACTTAATTTATGTGTTTTTTATAAATGTTATTGTTTATTATTTTAATATATACGCACTATTTTATCAACTAAAACAACTAGTATTATTTTATAGGTTTCTTAAATCTTTATGTATGTTTTATTCTTATTCATATACCATAGTATAAGATAAATAATTGCAAAACCACCAACAGTAGCAAATGAATTATAATAAACACCTAGGTATTGTTCTGTACCAAACAAAATATATTTAGCAACCTCTGGGAAGTCTATAACATGAGAAAGAACATAAGCTGTAATTGCATTAATTCCGATAACTTTTAAAGGAAAAGACCATTTGGTTTTTCCTTTAACATCAATAATCCAGTAAAACAAGGCCATTAATAAAGTACAAACCCCTGATGACAATAAAACAAAGGTAGAATTCCATATTTTTTTTACACTTGGATGCCAAATATTTAAAATTAAACCTACAATTAGTAAACCTACTCCAACTAAAATAAGATTGATTGCTATTTTATTTCGAGGAATTTTAGAACGCAAAATTTCTCCTACAAAGACACCCGAAAGTGTTGTAGCTATAAACCCTAAACCAGATAACAACCATGTGTATTGATAACCATCATCAAAACGGCCAAAAACATAATGATCTATATATAAGGCAATATTTTTATCAGGCAATAATTCACTTTTCCCAATTCCAGGAATATTTGCAAATTCTAATAGCAAACCATAAACCAGCAAACAAAGCGCAAATAAGATATATCTAGATTTTTTATTTAGATGAATAAATGCTAAACAAGAAAAGAAATAACCAACTGCAATTGCTTGTAAAGTATTACTGAAAATTTGAAATTTATTAATATCTAACGAAAGTAAATTTCCTTGAACAATCCACCCTAATATAAATAAAACACAAAAACGCTTAATAATGTGCGGGTATAATTTTAATTTATTATCTATTTCTGTAACACGTCTTTCCATTGAAAATGGAATTACAACTCCAACTAAAAATAGAAATAGAGGCATAATAATATCATAAAAATGAAACCCAAACCAATCTGGATGTTCAAATTGAATAGCAAAAAAATGTGTAACTTCTGTCTGAGAAGCTTGATGAAGATGTGCAAAAAAGCGATCAGCAAAAATAATCATCAACATATCAAAACCTCTTATTACATCGATAGATAATAACCTGTTATTATTTATTGTATTACTCATATTTTTAATGTGTTGAATTATAATTCAAATCACTACTATTTATAATAAAAGATAGAAATGCCTTCTACTTATTTCTTAAAAACTACTTTTCTTTTAAAGTACTATTATCATGTAGATTTTTATAGAATTATAATCGATTTATTTATGATAAAAAGACATTCAACTAAAGTGTTTTTAGTTGAATGTGACTTTAAAATTATTGACAAACCCCTAGTGCTTCTATTGGAAATGTATAAGAAACAAAACTACCTGTTGCAGATACTTTAGGAAAATCTCCTATTGCAGCCCAACCACTTGTTTTTTCAGAAAAAGCAAAACTAATTGTTTCACCCAATGTACCTAACTGTGTTTTAGGAATACTAAATTCTATAGCATTTGTTGATTCACCGATACTAACAGCACCAGAAGAAAGTAAATTTACACCTGAACCAGCTAATGCTGCCCAAGCCCAACCACCATTTGGATCGGTCTGTTGATAAAATGATCCCCAAGAGGCACTTAATAAAGGTCCTTCAAATAAGTAATCTGCACCTGAGCCCTCTGGCCATTGCCAGCTTACAAAACCTGTAGATGAATCTCCATCAGAATCGATAAACATATCTACAAGATCCATTTTCATTAACTCGTTTCCTTCTAAGTAAACATTTACATTATCTCCTTTACCATATATTTTTATTTTCTGAACAGATATTCCATCAGCTTCCTCATATAAAAAATCGATATCTTGCCATTCATCAAAATTTCCATCAATTTTAATATCAACATCAATTACTTTTGGTGCTTGAATGGTTTTTGTAATACTAGCTTCTTGTCCAGATCCATTAATCGCAGTAAGTGTTACATCAATATCTCCCCCAACAGTTACATATCTGTATGTTGGATTTTCTTTTTCACAATAGAAACTTAAATCTCCCAAATCCCATCTGTAAGTTGTAGCTCCTTGAGATAAATTTGTAAACTCAAAAAAGTTATCATCACTTGTAAATGAAAAATCTGCTATTAAGTTTTCGTCTAAACTCGTTTCTTCAGAATTTGACGACCCGCAACTAATTATCAATAAAGCGGTTATGATAAAATAAAAAATGTTTAATTTTTTCATGATTTATATATTTATTTTTTTTAATTGATTGATAGTAAATGTGATAAACTATTTAACCCAGTACTAGAGTCCCAAGTATTTGTATTTGCTAATTGTATTGAATATTCTACTCTACCTGCTAAATCTTCAGACTGATCTTCAATTTTTAGAAATAACTCGTAATTACCAACAGGAATCCCTTCTAAACTAACTATTTCATCTAGTTCATAATTATTATTAGGAATTACTTTTCGAATATCTAAACTTAAACTTTTCTTATATAATACTCCTGTACTAACAGATTTCAATACTAAAAAGGTGTTTTTAATTTTATAAACAGGTGCAAAACCATCATTTCTTAGAATGGTATTTAATTGAAAGCTACCATCAACTATAGCTTCTTCTTTTAACGCTGCAGATTTTAATAACAATCTATATCCTAATTTTTTTTGAAAATCGGTAAAGCAAGAATTATTTCTCCAGACATTTAATACTGGTCCATAATAATCTAAATTTAAATAGGTCCATTTTAATAAAGCCATTTCTGTTTCAGCAGTATTACAACTAGCTGTTGGTACGCCACTCGGAGGACAAGTTTCTCCACCAGTTGGAACAAAAAAAGCTTCATTACTTATATAAGATTTTTCAATTGTTACATTTTGATAAGTACCATAATCATCTGTACTCGCTAAAAAACAATCGTTATGAAAACCTACACGTGCAATATCTGTAGTTCCATACCCTACACTAGAATTGATAGCTGTAGAATAATCAAAAATTTCTTGCTTATAAAGTGGAGTTCTTAATTGAATCTTTATCTCTTTTGGTAAAACCTCTAATAATTTGGTAACAACTGCTTTTTTATTAGCCAATGTTGTTAGGTTATTGGTTGTATAATACCATTCTCCCCAAGAGCCAATAAATCCTGCTTGCACAAATGCAATAACATCTGCATTGTCTGTGAAAATTGGTTTTAATTGATCTAAATGCCCATTAATAATACTTAAAGGAGCATCAGAATCATTCTGATTTTCATTATAAGCAAAACGCAATACACATTTTAGACCTGCAGCTCTAAGTCTTTCAAAGTCAGTTTTAATTAAATCTAATTGTGCAGTACTTAAATCTGAATTTTTAAAAGACGCTAAATTATACAACCGTAATATTAAGGTTACATTTTCACTTTTTAAGCTTTCTAACGTTACAGAATTTAAAGGAGCACCTTCTGATGAAACACTCCAAGAATGCATAAAACCACGTTCTGGATTAGAGATTACTTCAGAAGAAGCCGTATATGAAATTTTATTTATTTTTTCATCAACAACCTCTTCTTCTGGATTTGTTGTTGATGAGCTACAACTGCTATAGACTAAACATGTTAGGGTTAATAAAAGTATCCGAATATTTATATTCATAATTTTATATTTTAGGTTATTAATAGGTATTCTTAATCCAATTATAAGGTTTTCTTTTTACCCAATTACCTCTTGTAAAATCTGGAAAATCTTGAGGTTCTCCATTATTTTCAATTGATGCCTCCGATAATGGAGTTACAGCGCTCCAGGCTGCTGCATCATATGCATCCATTGGTGGAGCTACCTTTAATTTTGCAGATTCTACAAAAGCATGTATTACAAAAAAGTCCATACCTCCATGGCCAGCACCATTTGCTAATTCGCCATATTTTTGCCATAATGGATGATCATATTTTTTTAACCAATTATCTGCATCATCCCATTTATGTGGTTCTGTTTTACCATCAATATGAATTCTATTCCCATCTACTTCCCATAAACCATTTGCACCTTGAACTCTAAAACCTAAAGAATAAGGTCTTGGAGAGTTGGTATCATGCGTTACAATTATAGATTCTCCATTAGTAGTTTCTATAGTAGAAGTAATAATATCACCTAACTTAAATTTTACATTTGCATTTGGATGATTTTCACCCCCATTTTTAACAACGAACTTATGCAATCCAACGGCTTTAGTCGCTGTAGAGGTTAGCGACATAAATCTATTTCCTCTATTAATATCTAACATTGCTGCAACCGGACCTATACCATGCGTAGGATATATATCTGCATTTCTTAAAACAGAATGTTGAGTTCTCCATACAGATTCTGAAATTCCTTTTTCACCAAACTCGACACCTTTACCATAAGGCGTTATTCCGTCATTAAACTTTACGTGCCTAAGATCATGTTGATAACCACATCTAAAATGAAGTAGCTCTCCAAAAACATTTTGTTTTACCATATTTAACACAGCCATAATGTCTCTTCGATAATTAACATTCTCAAGAATCATTAAATGACTCCCAGTTTCTTCGTGTGTATTTACCAAATCCCAACATTCTTCCATTGTATTTGCTGCAGATACTTCTAAACCCGTATATTTCCCAGCCTTCATTGTATCTTTTGCCATACGTGTATGCCACAACCAAGGTGTAGAAATTATAACAGCATCTACATTATCTAAACCAAGCAGGTTTTTATAGTCTGTTTCATTCTTACCAAAAACCAATGGTTTTTTATATCCCTTTTCTGTAATTAACTCTACTGCTAACTTTGTTCTTTTAGGGTCTATATCACAAATTGCATTTATTTCTATATCTTTTCTTAACAAAAGATTATTAAGATGATTTGTACCTCTTAAACCAACACCTATTAATCCAATTTTTAATTTCTCTTTACTATTACTTTCGTTCATACCAAAAGTAAAACTTGGCATTAAAGACATACCAGCACCAATTATACCTGCTTTTTTTATAAAATTTCTTCTAGAATCCATTCTTTTAAATTTTTAATCTTGATTATAAAAGGTTTAATCTGATTTGTTCAATAAACAAATCATCCCCTTTAATCAATTAATTATATCCTGCATTTTGAATAAAAGCTCCTTTACCTTCTGCTATTCTTTCTAAAGAAAAAGGAAATAAAGCTTTATAAGGTTCACTTTCACTAGAAATACCATTTAATTCATTTGCATATTCGGTATATTTTCCATGTCTAATTAAATCAGAACGATATTGTCCGTTTTCACACCAATATTCATGAGAACGCTCTAATAAAATCATTTTATTAAAGGTGTCTATATCGGCAAAATCGGCAAGAAGTATTGGATTTAAATTGGCTCTTTCTCTAATAATATTTACTAAATCTATTGATTCTTGAGTAGGTACTCCTGTTTTATTTCCAAGTGCCTCTGCCTTAGATAAAATTACATCTGCATAACGATACACAATAATATCTACCGTTGTTAAACCTGTATTTCTATCTGCATCTTCAGCTATTTTTAAAGGCAATGGACCTAATTGCATGTATGTACCTGGGTTAGATCTATTATAAGTAACACCATCTGTACCTTCAAATTCTGCTATTAAATTTGTTTTTCTAACATCTGCAGCTTCAAAAGAATCATAAAATTTCCAAGAACTCTGTATAGTACCAAACCCACCACGATTAGGATAATTTGCTGGTAATACCATTAACTGCCATTGATTTTCACTAGTCCCTGCATAATCTGCGGGTACAGAAAAAATGATTTCTTTACTATCTACAGGCGCTATTTCATCCCACAAACCAACATAATCATCTTCTAAATCATAATAATTCATTGCCATAATTGCATTCGCTTGTGTTTCTACATCTGCCCATCTTTTTTCATGCAAATACAATCTAATTAATAACATTCTAGCAAGTCCTTTACTAAATCTCCCATAATCTGCATCTTCTGGAGTAGGTAAATATTCAATAGCATCTAACAAGTCTTTCTCTATGAAATTAACCATTTCATCATTACTAAGTCTTGCCAATGGTGCTTCTATTAAAGGGTTTTCTAAAACTTCTAATGGAGCAACTACTAATGGTCCATATAAATCAAATAATTCATAAGCTAAAAAACCTCTTGCACACTTAATTTCTGCAATACCTATTTCTTTATAGTTTTCATTTACTTCAGAGTTTTCTATCGCATCAATATTTAAAGTCATAGTACTAATTTCATTATAGAAATCATCATAAAATCTTGTAACACTAGCTGATGTTGAATTATAACTGTGCAATGTTTGTATTTGCTGAACCCCATAAGGACCTTGAAGTATTTCTGTAGTAGCATCTAACATAAACATTAAACCTCGTTCTGAAGTTGAATGAATACCATCAAACCAAGAACCTCTTAATGGATAATAAGCAGCTAATGTTAATGATTCTACATCTGCTTCTGATGCAGGAAATATCGATGGATTTACTTCATTAAAGTAAATAGATTCTAATTCTGGATTACACGATACAGCTAAAAACGTTAGCATACCTAATAAACAAATTTTTATATTTTTCATTTTATTTATTTTTAAAATTTTAAATCAATACCTAAGGTAAATGTTTTCACGTTTGGATATGCTGCAGAATATGAATCTGTTTCTGGATCTACACCATCGTATGGAGTAATCACAAAAAGATTTTGAGCATCTAATCTAAGCGTAGCATCTTTTACATATTTACCAATAATACCTTTAGGTAAACTATATGCAAGTGATACACTTTGAAGTCTAATAAACCAAGCATCTTGTAAGAAGAAGTCTCCAGGACCATACTCTGGATATCCGTAATATGAAGAAGGTCTAGTCGTAGAAGGATTATCTGGTGTCCATCTATCTAAAACATTACTTAACACATTTTGTCCGTTAGTTGCTACTGCTTCCGCACTTAAACCCAATGCTAAATCTGTAGGATCTACCATTTGTCTACCAAACATACCATTAAAATGGAAGTTTAAACTAAAATTCTTATATGTAATTGAATTACTTAAACCGGCAATAAAATCTGGATCTGATGAACCTAGTAATACTGTATCTGCAGCATCTATAATACCATCTGCTTCACCAGTTCTTAAAAAGATACCGTTTTCATCAGTTAAAGGATTTCCTAAATTATCTCTTTGAAAACCATTAACATCTTTTATTTTTATTTGACCAGGAATTAAATCTGGTTGTGCATCTACAACATCTCCTATTTGCATTATACCATCTGAAACATAAGAATATTGTGCACGTATAGGATCATCTACATTTTCATATACAGAAGGTTTCCAATCTGGAGCACGCTCTTTCCAACTATCATTATATTTAGAAAATGTAAATGTACTTCTCCATTTAAAATCTTCTTTATCTATGTTTAACGTATTTAAAGTTAACTCTACACCATTACTTTGTGTGCTTCCAACATTTGCAAAAACAGATGTTAAGGGATTGTATGAGTTTATAGGTTTTAATTGAATTAAATCATCTATTACTTTACTATAAACCTCCAAAGAACCAGATATTCTATTATCTAAAAAACCAAAATCTAAACCTAAATTGATTTCTCTAGTTGTTTCCCATTTTAAATCAGGATTTTCTAACCTTGTTTGAAATGCTCCTACTAATACAGATTCATCTGGACCTAAATACGCTGGAAAATACTCATAAGCTGCAAAAGAATTTTCATCAAAAGTAGAATTACCTGTTTCTCCATAACCTACTCTAAATTTTAATTGAGAAACACTTTCAATATTTTTCATAAATGACTCGCCTGCCATATCCCATCCAACAGCAATGGAAGGAAATACAGCAAATTGATTATTTTTAGCAAATTTACTAGAACCATCTCTACGTATAGAAGATGTTAAAATATACTTACCTTTATAAGTATAATTTAATCTACCAAAATAAGAAACCCAATTTTCTTCATTTTTAAAAGTTCCTATTAACCTTGTTCCTTCACCTGCTAATAAGTTATTCCATAAAAAAGCATCTGTTTTAAAACCACTATTTCCAGAAGAAGCTCCTTCGTTTCTAAATTTTTGTCTAGAATAACCAACTAAGAAATTAAAATTATGGTCTTCTTTATATATTTTAGAATAATTCATTGTAAAATCAAAAAGTTGATCATTCTTCTTTTGATTATATATAGATGCTTTACCCCCTTCTAATTCCCCCCATAAAGTTGTTGTTGGTAAATAGGTGTTTCTTGATGTGTTTCCTTGATCTATACCCGCTTGTAGTCTTACCACTAAACCATCTATTGGTTTAATTTCTGTAAAAAAATTTGTTAAAGTTCTATCTATTACTCCTTCATCTGTAATTGTTAATAATGAATACGGATTTGGTTCTAATGCATTGTTTGGGTTTATTGGATAATTACCCAATTCATCAATAGCTTCTATATGTGGTCCATATTTTAAAGATGACAATATTAAACCTGAGTTTTCAAATACACCATCACCTAACTGAGTATTCTCATTCTTAATTCTACTCATAGTCATATTCATACCAAAACTAACATAATCATTTATTTTTTGATCTAAATTTAATCGAAGTGAAGCTCTATCAAATGCTGAATTTTTTAAGATTCCTTTTTGCTCATATAAATTTCCAGATAAATAATATTTTGTATTTTCTGTACCTCCCTTTAAAGATAAATTATGCTGTTGTGTTCTACCATCTCTAGTAACTAAATCTACCCAATTGGTACCTTCACCCGCATTATTAATCTGATCATCAGAATAAAATCTTTTAAAAGCAACTCCATTTACGGGGTTTGCAATTGCATCACTAAGTGATACCCCTCCATAAGGTACTACTCCGTTTTGAAATTCCCAATTTTCTCTTGCTGCATCATTTCTTAATTGCATCCACTCTGGTAAACTTAAAACATCAAAACTATTACTATAAGGTTGGTAAGAAAAAGAAGTTGAATAATCTACTTGCACTTTTCCTGATTTACCTTTTTTAGTTGTAATTAAAATAACACCATTTGCTGCTCTTGCTCCATAAATAGAAGTTGCACTTGCATCTTTTAATATAGAAATAGACTCAATATCATTTGGGTTAAAAGAATTTAAAACACTCTGTGTACCTCCACTATATCGGTTTCCTGAATCTGAATCCGAAAAATCCGAAATTGGAAAACCATCAACAACAACCAAAGGATCGTTACTAGCATTGATAGAACCAGCACCACGAATTCTAATATCTAATCCTCCACCAGGTTGAGCACTATTTTGAGTAATCTGTAAACCAGACGCTTTACCTCTAAGCACTTCACCAATAGAAGGAGAGGCAGATAATACCAACTCTGCTGTTTTTATTGTAGAAATTGACCCTGCAACATCTTTTTTACGTTGTTGACCATAACCAACAATAACAATTTCATCTAAACTAGTATTATCTTCTAATAAAGTTACATTTATTGTAGACCTTCCTTTAATTACTATTTCTTGTGTAATAAAACCTAAATAGGAAAATATTAACACCTTAGAATCACTATTAATTTTAATAGTATATTCTCCATCAAAAGAAGTTTGAACACCATTTGATGTTCCTTTTAACTGCACAGAAGCCCCTGGCAAAGGCTCTCCTGAAGCATCCAAAATTTTTCCTTTAACAACCATTTGTTGTGTATTTCCTTTTTCTGAGTCTAAAGAGTTGGCGTTAATATCAATTTGTGTAAATGAAAATATCAACAACAATACTGTTATCTTCATTTTTAAATCAATTTTTAATTCACCACTCTCTAACCTGAGTAGTCTTTTGAATTTTTTCATCTTTTGTGTGATTTAGTTTTTTAAGTAATTAAATGATTTTGCTTTATTTAACCGAAAATGCTTTTACATTTATAGCTTCTTTGAGATTAGTTATACATAGAGTTATTTTTGTTTCATATTTTATATTTTGTTCATGGTTATACTTAAATATTATTAGTGTATTAAAAATATTATTTTTTAAAGAATCTTTTTTATTTCATTGATAAATCTTATGGCTAAATCATCTGCAGCTTGCTGTGACTTTGCTTCTGTATAAATTCTAATAATGGGCTCGGTATTCGATTTTCTTAAATGAATCCATTCTTCTGCAAAATCAATTTTTACACCATCTATTGTATTTACATCTTCGTTAGCATAAGTAGAAGCCATCGTTTCTAAAATCTTGTCAACGTCTATTTCTGGTGTTAACTGAATTTTATTTTTACTCATAAAATAACTTGGGTAAGAATCTCTTAATTCTTTACAAGACAATTTTATATTTGCTAAATGCGATAAAAATAACGCTACACCCACCAAAGAATCTCTACCATAATGAGAAGCAGGATAAATAATTCCTCCATTTCCTTCTCCACCAATTACCGTATTGGTTTCTTTCATTTTAATAACCACATTTACTTCTCCAACTGCAGAAGCTGTATACGTTCCACCATGCTTTTCTGTTACATCTCTTAATGCTCTAGAAGATGATAAATTAGAAACGGTATTTCCGCCACCTAATTTCCCTAAAACATAATCTGCACAAGCAACTAATGTATATTCCTCTCCGAACATAGAACCGTCTTCAGAAATTAAAGCCAAACGATCTACATCTGGATCTACTACAATCCCAAAATCTGCTTTCTTTTTAACTACAAGCTCAGAAATATCTGTCAAGTGTTCTTTTAGAGGCTCTGGATTATGTGGAAACTCACCATTTGGTGTACAATATAACTCAACACATTTTACACCTAATTCTTTTAACAAAGCCGGAATAAAGATTCCTCCAGTAGAATTAACACCATCTACCACTACTTTAAATTTTGCTTTTTTAATGGCTTTAACATCCACTAAATCTAGTTTTAAAACTTCTTTAATTTGCTTTTTTAAGTATTTTTTGTTCTTTTTATAAGAACCTAAATCATCTACTTCTGCAAAAGAGAAATCTTCACTTTCTGCTAAAGCTAAAATTTGTTCTCCTTCTGCTCCGTTTAAGAACTCTCCTTTTTCGTTTAATAATTTTAAAGCATTCCATTGTTTTGGATTATGAGATGCTGTTAAAATAATTCCTCCGTCTGCATTTTCTAAAGGCACAGCTACTTCAACTGTTGGTGTTGTAGATAAACCTAAATCTATCACATCAATACCTAAACCAATTAAAGTGTTAGCAACTAAACTAGAAATCATTTTACCAGAAATACGAGCATCTCTACCAATTACTACTTTAATTTTTTTCTTACCAACGTTTCTTGCTTTAATAAAAGCTCCGTAAGAAGCTGCAAATTTCACAGCATCTATAGGTGTTAAATTATCAGTGGTTTTTCCACCTATAGTTCCTCTAATTCCTGAAATTGATTTTATTAATGTCATTTATTATCTTCTAAAGGTTCTTAAAAATGCCATCTTACAAAAGCTTCCATTGCGGCGTAATGAGACAACCCTAATTGGTTATATAATTCTGCAGTTTCGCTATTCCTGTCTTCTGCCCGTTGCCAAAATTCTCTACTATCTGCTCCCAGAAAAACAACACCGTCTTTTTGAGATTGATGTTTAAAAATTGCTTTTCTCTTTTCTAGAACTTGATCTGGCCCCATTGGTACAGCCATTTCTATTTCATCAATTCCCCATTCTTGCCATGCACCTCTATACAACCAAACCCAACAATCTTTCATAAACTTTTTTGGTTTTAGCTCTTTTACAGCAGAAAAAATTGCATCTAAACAAACTTTATGAGTTCCATGTGGATCGGCTAAATCTCCTGCTGCAAAGATTTGATGGGGCTTAACTTTTTCTATTAAATCTGCTGTAATTTGTACATCTCCAACGCCAATAGGATTCTTTTTAATAGCACCAGTTTCATAAAAAGGCAATTCCATAAAATGGATATGAGTATCTGGCAATCCTATATAATGACTTGCAGCTCTTGCTTCTCCTTTTCTAATTAATCCTTTAATATATCTAACTTCTGGAATGTCTATTTCACTAGATTTTTTATTCTTTAAAAAATCTACGGCCTTCTTGTAAATAGCGTTGGCATCAGAATTATCCATTCCAAATTTGTCATTATAATCACATACAAAACGAGCAAAACGCAATGCTTCCTCATCTACAACCGCAATATTACCAGAGGTTTGATACCCAATATGTACTTCGTGCCCTTGCTCTTGTAATCTTTTAAAAGTACCTCCCATGCTAATCACATCATCATCTGGATGCGGGCTAAAAATTAACACACGTTTTTTTGCAGGTTCTGCTCTTTCTGGTCTTTTACTATCGTCTGAATTTGGTTTTCCTCCTGGCCAACCTGTAATAGTGTTTTGTAATTTGTTAAAAATTTTTATGTTGATGTCGTATGCTGGACCAGAATCTGCGAGCAAGTCACTCATTCCGTTTTCTATATAATCAGCATCTGTTAACATTAAGATTGGTTTCTTTAAATAAAGAGCCAAACTTAAAACAGCTTTACGAATAAGTTGATCTGTCCAGGTAATATTTTCTACCAACCAAGGTGTATTGATTCTTGTTAATTTAGAAGCTGCTGCTTGATCTAAAATAAAAGTAGCATTTCTATGTTCTTGTAAATAAGATGCAGGAACAGCGTTGGTAACTGATGCTTCAACAGATGCTTTTATAATATCAGATTTACTTTCTCCCCAAGCCATTAAAATAACTCTTTTAGCTTCCATTATTTTTTTAACACCTAAGGTAATTGCTGTTCTTGGTGTGTTTTCTAAACCAGAAAAATCTCCGCTTGCAGCAACTCTTGTAATATGGTCTAAAGCAACCAGTCTTGTTTTAGAATTTTGAAGTGAACCAGATTCGTTAAATCCAATATGACCATTACCACCAATTCCTAAAATTTGCAAATCGATACCTCCTAAAGCCTCTATTTTTGCTTCATATTGATCGCAATAATCTCTAATTTCTTTTTTAGATAAGGTCCCATCAGGCACATGGCAGTTTTCAGGTAAAATATCTATGTGATTAAACAATTGTTCTTGCATAAAACGAACGTAACTATTTATAGAATCTGGCTCCATTGGGTAGTATTCATCTAAATTAAAAGATACTACGTTCTTAAAACTTAAACCTTCTTCTTTATGTAATCTGACCAATTCTGCATACAAACCTTTTGGAGAAGAACCTGTTGCTAAACCCAATATACAAGGTTGTCTTTGCGATTGTTTTACATTAATAAGTTTTGCAATTTCTTGTGCAATTGATTTAGAGGCTGAAGTAGAGTCTTCATAAACGATGGTTCCAATGTTTTCGAATCTTTTTTCGAAACCTGTTGCTTTGTCTATAGTACTTTTTAACATAATATGTAGTTTGTTATTTAGGTAGTTTTATTTTTTAGTCCAGTTTTTAATTTTGTGTCCCCATACTGCAAAAAACAGTACCATGGCATAACAAGGTATTAAGATCCAATAACTATTTGTAGAAGCTGTTGCTATTGCTTCTGCCTCTTCTAATCCGCTTGTTATTAATTGGTGTTTTCCAGAGTCTACTAATTTCCCATACAATGGTAGAATAACGGCTCCACCAGCAATTGCCATAATTAATAAAGCAGATGCTGTTTTAGTAAATTTACCCAAACCATCTAAGGTTAATGGCCAAATTGCAGGCCAAACCAAAGCATTTGCAATACCTAGAGACGCAACAAAAAGTACAGAGGTAAAACCGGTAGTTGATAGGATGCAAATACTAAAAATAATACCAAGAATGGCACTTATTTTTAGAGCTGTGTCTTGTTTAAGGTATTTTGGTATAAGAAATACTCCTAATGCATACGTAACTACCATTGCAGATAGTGTAAATAATGTAAAGAATTTTGCATCTGCGGCTGGTATTCCTAAAGATAATCCATACGAGATAATAGAATCTCCGGCAATAACTTCTGCACCAACATATACAAATAAGGTAAGTACTCCTAACCAAAGATGCGGAAATTGAAAGATACTTGTTTTTGTAGTTTCATCATTTTTAACTTCACCTTTAGTTTCTTCGGTTGCTTCAACTTCTGGTAAGGGTGCTTTTCTTATCAAGATGGCAAAAATAAATAATACAATTGCCATTACAATATAAGGAGTAACCACACTATCTGCCATGGTAGCTAATAGTTGTTCTTTTTCTATGGCAGAAGCGGTTCCTATTTTTTCTTTAACTTCATCAATTCCAGATAATAACAGCGCACCAAACACTAAAGAACCTAAAGCACCTGCACTTTTGTTTGCAATACCCATTAACGCCATACGTTTTGCTCCACTCTCAATAGGTCCTATAATTGTAATATATGGATTAGCAGCTGTTTGGCACAAGGTCATTCCTGTTCCTTGAATAAATATTGCTGTTAAAAACAACCAATAAGTTTGTGCTTCAGCTGCAGGAATAAATACCAATGCACCAATAGCCATAATTGTTAAACCTAAAGACATCCCTTTTTTATAACCTATTTTTCCTATGATATAAGAGGATGGTAGTGCCATCACTACAAAAGAGATATAAGATGCGGAAGCTACCATGTAAGATTGTGCTTCAGTTAACTCATTTAAAGTTTTCATAAACGGAATTAAGGCACCGTTAATCCAAGTAACAAAACCAAAAATAGAAAATAATCCTGCTATTATTGCAATTGGAATTGTATAGTTTGTTTTTGATAAAGATTGTTGATTAGACATGTATAATAAGTTTTAATGGATAATTTGGTTAATTTAATTACTTAGATGCTTATTTTTTCAGAAAAACTCTCTATCAATTTAAATTGATTTTTTGCTCTGTCTAAATTGTGATCTTCATACTCGGTTTTATAATAAATATCATTATTTAAATAATCTGTTAAAAAACGCAATGCCATTATAAAAATCATTGTTTTTGCTGCTAAAGGCAAATATTTTAATTCTGTTAACGTCAATGAATCTTTCGTTTTTTCTAAAAACCCTTTTTCGTATGCTTTATAATATCTTAAGTTAAATGCTACTTTAGACAAGTCTATTTCATCTTCTGCAGCTGTATTACAAATGGTTCTAATGGCGTCGCCAAAATCATAATGAATAATTCCTGGCATTACCGTATCTGTATCAATCATACAAATACCTTTGTTATCTTTTGTAAAAAGAGAATTAGATATTTTAGTATCATTATGCGTAACTCTAATCGGAATTTTACCGGCATCTTTTAAATTTTGAAGAGTATGCATTTCCTCTTTTAAGTCGATAACTATTTGTATGTATTTCGCTGCTTTTATTAAGCGACTTTTAGAGGCACTTTGTATAGAAGATGCGTATTGTCTATAACGGAAATTCATGTTATGAAAATTAGGAATCACATCTATTAATAGACTGCTGTCAAAGTCTGATGTTAAGTTTAAAAAGTCTCCTAGAAGTTTTCCGCCTTCAAAGGCAATTTCTTCGTCTTTTACTATTTCGTGTGTTACACTGTTATCAATAAAAATCATCACATTCCAGAAGTTTCCATTTTCTTTATGATAATAGAAATCACTGTTTTTTGCTTTTACAAAACTTAAAACGGTTTTATTTAGTGCTTCGTCTAAGATCTCAGTGAATTTGCTTTTTATGTGATTGCTCGTTAATACTTTGTTGTTTACCAAGCCAGGAACATCTTTAAAAACAACCTGATTAATCCTTTGTAGTATGTAATTAGTATCTCCATCTGTTTTTACTAAAAAAGTATCATTAATATGCCCAGAGTTTAATTCTGAATGACTTTTATAATTAAATTGATGGTTGAATTCATTAAAAATAGAGATGATGGTTTCTGCTTTCATATTAGTTCCATAATTTTGTTGGATACACTTCGTTTTCTTTCAGTTTATTAATCTCTAATTGGGCTTTTTCTTTATCATCACTATAGGTAACACCAAACCATTTAGAGTTGGATTCCAATACTTTTACTGAGGTTTTTTTACTTTCTAACATTTTATTTACGATAGTTGGTAAATAGAACTCTGCTTTTAAGTTGGTTTTATTATTTTCCAAAAACTCTAAAAATAAAGCATCTCCAAACTCAAAACATTTAGGGGTAAAACCCCAAAAATTCATAGAAACAGTGGTGTTTTCATCAATAGGACACATGTTCCCGTTGTTATCTTCGCTTTTTAGAACACCATCTATTTTTTCTATTCGTACTCTTTCTGTAACATCAGTTAAAAAACCATTTTCATTAACTGTACATTCTCCTCTAGAGACATAGCCGTTTTCTGAAACCGTATTTTTTAAAGAATAAGCTACCATACTAAAATCATAGCTATTTTTATCTGTATTTCTTAGTTGCTCTGCAATAACATCAAAAGCTTGTCTGCTGTAAAAATCATCGGCATTTATAATGGCAAAATTTTCTTTTACCACCTCTTTGGCCATTAATAAAGCATGCCCTGTTCCCCAAGGTTTTACTCTTTCTGGGTTTCTGTATTTTTCTGGCACATTCTCTAATTCTTGAAACACATATTCTATGGCTATTTTACCAGCCAATTTTGTGTTGAAAATAGCTTTAAATTCTTTTTCAAAACTTTTACGAATAATAAAAACCACTTTACCAAAACCTGCCTGAATTGCATCAAAAAGAGAAAAATCTATAATGGTATCTCCTTCTTTAGTAAAACTATCCATTTGTTTTAAGCCTCCGTAACGACTTCCCATTCCTGCTGCTAAAATGACTAATGTAGGTTTGTTTGTTTTATTTGTATCCATATGATTTAAAGCGACTTTAATTACTATTTTAGAGTGTAAATTTGTATTTCAATGAAGCAAATATATATTTTATTATTAGTAGCAACAAGTAATTTGACTTAAAATGTGCTCGTACACATTTTTATTTCAAGAATTTATGGAACTATAAAATTACTTAAAGCCATACTAGTAAAGACTTTTTTAAAACAATAACTAAATAAAAAAAAATGCTTTTTTTTTATTTAAATGTGCTCGAACACACAATTATTAAACTTTAGTTTTATATTTGTAACAATGAAAACACCAACTATTAAAGATATTGCAGAATTAGCAGGAGTATCAAAAGGCACAGTAGACAGAGTAATTCATGAAAGAGGTAAAGTTTCTACTAAAGCATTGGAAAAAGTAAATAAGGTTTTAAAAGAGCTAAATTACAAACCTAATTTACTTGCTAGAAGCTTAAAAAAGACTAAAGATTATCATATTTGTGTTGTTATACCTGATTTCCATGAAGATTACTTTTGGTTTCCCTGTAATGAAGGAATCAATGAAGCCATTAATGAATTTACCAACTTTGGAGTAGTTATAGAACCCTTTTTTTTTAATCCAACAGACACTCAATCCTTTATTGATGTTAATAATAATGTTTTAGATGCGGCTCCTGATGCTGTATTATTAGCTCCTCTTTTTTATAAAGAAACAGTGAAGATTGTTAGAAACTATGTTAGCAAAAAAATTATTGTAAGTAAATTTAACAATCAATTAGAAATTGAAAACACAAAGAACTTTGTTGGGCAAGATTTATTTAAAAGTGGAAGAATTGCTGCTAGTTTATTAAGAATGTTGATAACTAAACCTTCTACTATTGCTATAATTCATATTGATGAAGATTATAACAATGCAATACATATGCAGGAGAAAGAGAAAGGATTTAGAAATTATTTTAAAGAATTTAAAAATACGGATTACAACATAGAAACATATTATTTTAAGCAAAGTGAAATCGCTAATAAATTAGAAACTCTTTTTAAGGAATCAACTAATCTTGTAGGCATATTTGTAACAACCTCTAAAATTCATAAAGTTTCTGAATATATTGAAGAACAAAAGATTAAAAACATCAAAATAATTGGATATGATTTATTAGATGAAAACATCTACTATCTAAAGAAAGATATCATTCAATTTTTGATTCATCAAAATCCTAGAAAACAAGTATATTTAGGTATAACCTACTTAGTAGAGTATTTTCTTTTTGAAAAACCAATACCTGCTAAAAGCTTATTACCTATAGATATAATTACTTCAGAGAATTTAGATACTTATATAGGAAAACAATAATTAAAAATTTGAAAACATACACGGTAAAACTTATAGAGGGTAAAACCAATAATTTAATTTGGCAAAAAGCAAACTCTTTAATTGATTTCTCATCTCCTTGGGATAGTGAATTTATAAAAAAAACTGAATTTAAAGCTGTTCATAATTCTGAATATATTTTTTTCCAATTTAAGGTAAATGATCATCAGACACATATTCATGTTTCAGAAGATAAAAACGATAGTATCAATAATTCTGACAGAGTAGAATTATTTTTTAGATGTGACGCTTCTCTAACCCCTTATTATTGCCTAGAAATAGATTCAAAATCTAGAATTATGGATTTTAAATCACTACCAAATAAAGATTTCAATTTTAATTGGAACTGGCCTTTAAAGGATATAGATGTAAAATCATCAGTAAAACAAAATCATTATATTATAGAAATTAAAATTTCTATTAAATCATTAAACAACTTAAATTTGATCAAAAAAGGTGTTATAGAAACAGGGATATATAGGGCAAAATATAAAAAACAGGAAGATAATACGTTTAAACCTACTTGGATTACTTGGGTAAACCCTGGAACAGATGAACCAAATTTTCATACACCAACCTCTTTTGGGATTTTAAAATTAGAATAAAAATGAAATATTCAAAATAAAATAACTCTATTTATATTTAGTATATAACTATTTTTGAAACCTATAATTTTATATTTTTCTTCTTTTACTTGACTAAATCAATCAAAAGAAGACAAAACACTACACCACTACTCCACCCCAACACACTTAACCCTCTTTAAACAAAAGGATTATTACATATTGTATTGGGAAGTAAATTTGTTTTCTTATTAAAAAAAACTAACTCCTAGATATCTAGAAGTTAGTTAAAATGAAAGTTAGTTTTATAAAATAACTTACTAATTGATAATTAATCGTTTCGTAATAGTGTTGTTTTCAATACTTTTTACTTTCATAATATAAATCCCTTTTTTTAGAGAAGAAATATCTAAACGATTATTAATTATACTTTTTTGAGATAAAACTCGTTTACCTAAAACATTAATTATATCAACAGAGGCAATTTTTTCTTTTTTTGAATCTATATTGATATAATTATTTGCTGGGTTAGGGTACACATTAAAATTAACCAACTCTTTTTGAGGTATATTTAAAGTACTTGAAGTCGTAACATCTGCCCAAGAAGTTCCTATTCTAATTTCATCAATAGCCATTGCAGGAGTTTTAGAATTAGAATTGGCATTTATTTTTAAAGCCGTAAAAGATGATTTATTAGATTCATTTTCTAAGGTTATAGAACTCGTATCCGAAGTAGCAGATGGTTCAGTAGTACCATTAATCGTTGGATTCACAAATAAATGAGCAACTGAATTTCCGTCCTTGTTAAATTCATATTTTATAACAACAAATATTTCATCTACATTTTCAGTAAAAGTAGCACCCGTATAAATTGTAGCTTCACCAGAAGTATTGCTCTCATTTATACCAAGATTAAAGGTAGTCGCATCAATTTGTGAAAAATAAAGTGCAGCACCATACCCTCCAGTACCAGACCCTGACAACGTAAAGAAATAATCTTTTGCCGTTCCTGATAAAGAAGTCATATCTGTAACTTTAATGATACAAGAAGCATATAAATTTACGCCATCATCTTCAGTTACTGGTTCAAAATATAATAAAGGATCATTAGTTCCTCCTTTAATTTGAATTGCATTTCCTGTAAATGCAGGTAAACCAGCATAACTAGTAAATGGTGAAGCAATTACAGAAGGATTCTTTGTACTTCCATAATCATTTTCAGTCCAAGCCCCTTGCCCAGTCTTTGCATCTGAATCTAATAAAGTAGTTCCCTCTGTGTAATCAAAACCCTCATATACAGGTAACTTAGACAAATCTTGCCCAAAAGATAGTAATGTGGTAAATAGTACTGTTAAAAATAATTTTATTCTCATAATTATGTGATTTAAGTATTAATAATTAATTTATATATATCCACTTTTTATAATATAAAAAGTGGATTTTATTATTTTCTAGTTCTTCACAATTGTAAAGTCGTCATAATAAGCTTGTTCTGAAGCCGTAAAATCGTTTGTCATAAAAAAGACAATTTCACTACTTGAACCTGTTTCAAATGTTATTTGTTGCTCTATCCATTCTGCAGTAGAACTTCCTGTAGCATCATCATACGTTTGTGATGCGATTATTTTCTCTGATACATCTATAAATTCTGGTGCATCAAAATGATCTTCATAAATATTGGCATACGTAGCACAACCTGCATCAGGTTTCTGTTTCATCCAAAAAGTTATTGTATAACTTGCATTTGGAGAAACGATAATGTCTTGATATAACCAACGTCTTGGCTTAGAAGATGAATTATTTGTTGTTAAATTTGCAGCATAACTTCCCCCAACTGTATGATTATTGCTACTAGTCGCTTTGGCATAATAGTCTGAGTCTCCAAAAACACCATCTGCTAATTTCTCCAAAGCGGTATTTCTCCAAGCTATTCTATTATCATTTTTCACAGGCTCATCATCCCAAGTACCATTGTTTATTTTAAGTTCTTTTGAAACAAATACACTATCTACTAATACGGAAGAACCTAATGGACCTGCAGCCGTAAATGTAACTTCGTACCTACCAGCGTCTGCATAACTATGAGTTGGACTAGCATCACTTGATTGATTACCATCACCAAAATCCCAAGTAAATGTATCTGCATCATTTAGGTTTGTTAAGTTTTCAAAGTTTGAACTTAGATTATCAGTAATTAGCTTATACTTTGGAACAGGAATTCCAGGAGGAATAATTTCTTCAACGGTAACATCCTGTACTATTTGATGCACACCACCTAATCCAACTGCACTCAAAGCAATTTTAAAAGTACCATCTGATGCGTATGTAAAAGTTGGACTTTCTTCTTCTGAAATAGCTGAACCTACTTCTCCAAAATTCCAATAATATTGCTCTGCATTTATTGATGTATTTGTAATAGTAACAACTCTGTCATCATCCGTTATAAAAGTAAAAGACGCTTCTGGTGCAGCTTCACTATCATCTTCACAAGAACTTACTAATAAGAGACTTATCATTAGAAAAAAGAACATCAAGTTTCTTGAAAAGAATAATCTTACTTTTTTTATTTTAATATAGTTTTTCATTATTTAATAATTTAGGTTTAATATTTCGCTAGTTTAATTTCGTTTTAATTTATAGGCTAATAAAGTATGTATACTAATACCTGGAAGCAATTCACTCCAATTTAATATTTGTGATTTATGTAATTTTTTTCTGAACATTTCGGATCCTTTCAATGAATAAAGAATGATTTCCCAAGAACCTTCTGGTGTTCTAAAACCATTATTCTCAGTAACTATTATCAACCCAGATTTTAAATTTTGATTATGATTTATACTAAAATCTTTAATAGATAATGGAAAATTATTTACATTTAAGTTTAAGCCTGCTACAGTACTAATAGCATCGCTAAACACATGCTCTCTCCCGTAGAAATATTGATTATCCGGGGTTTTCTCTTTTATTACTGAAGCTGAAACTGCAAAAAGAACATTACTACTAGGCTTTACTATTGTTTTTGTAAAACTTGTTTGCTCTCCTGCATTTAACATTAAATAACTTTCTTCTTCTAACTTAGAAAAACGCTGACTCCCAGAACCTTGATCCCCATGTATAGACCAGAAAAACTCTTTATCTGAAGTTGTTTTGTTTTTAAATTGAAAAGTGATAGAATAATTACTTGTACTTTCTTCAATAGTTACACCAACTTCATGATCATCAGTAGAATGAAAACGGTTGTTTGTTGAAACCTGATCAATTAGAATATCTTTATAGATATAGTATAAAAACTTCTTATCTCCGTAGAAATCATAATGCCCTCTTTGTTTTATGACACTACTTATTGCCAAATCCGTATCATTATCTTGTACCGTAAAAAGCATAAATCCTATGAGGTTTCCTAACTCTTTAGTTTTATGAAACATAATCTCTAAATTGGCTGCTCCTTCATGATTTTCATAGTTTGCTGCAGCTACACTACTTGAGTTTGCATCTCTATCATAAGACGCTCCTGTTTCTCCTACATACCAACCACGATTGCTATTTACACTAATGCCACGACGATGAACAATCCTTTTATAATAAGAATTCTTTTTTAAGATTGCATCTGTAGATATATAGAGATTGAATCCTAATAAATCAAAATTCTCAAATACATTACCATCTTCTGAATCTAAATTCTCAAGTTCCTGGTATAAATTTACAGATATTCCATTTCCAGAATCTTTAGCATCTCCTGTATGAGAAACAAGTTTACCTGGTGCATATGTATTATGAATTGCATCTGCGGCAGCATTCATAAAATCTTCTATTCCTTGAGCTCCTATTTCATTATACCAAGAGGCATATTTTGATGAAACATTTAATTCGTGATACATTAAATATCCCATTAAATACTTACTTCCATCTGTACCTGCAGCAGTATTAATTGTATTAATTAAACTTGCCACACTTCCTTTATGAGAAGTGTCACTTATAGCTCGTGCAAATGATGCGGCATCATTTGTTGGTAAGTCATCAGAAAGGTCTGATATATTATCTTCTGGATTGATTTGCACCATATAATGCATCGCTTTATTAGGATTCCCTCCATCTGGGTTTGCTACATTCCATTCTTCTATCCATTTTATTAAATTAGCATAATTTTCAAAATAAGAATTACCCCATTTACTGTCATCTGGACTTCCATAAATACGTAAGGTATTAACACCAATAGCACTTAATTCCGAAAGTTTTTCTTTTACTAAAGCTTCACTATTAGTTTGTTGACCATCAGTAAAAGGTGTAGCTTTTGCCCAAGATTGTCCGTTTAAAAAGAAAGGAGTACCATTTCTGTACATTCCATTTGCATCTACAGTCCAATTAAAGGATTGGGAAAACATATTCCCAAAGGATAGTAGTATTATAATTAAAACTAAATATTTCTTCATTCTATGTATTTATTTTTATAAGTTTAATTTTGGCTTTTTGATCTTTCTAAAAGAACATTAAAATACTCTTGTGCCCAACCAAATGACCCATCTGGACGAATTAACCAATTACCTGCTAACTCCTCATATTTAAGAACTCTATCTTGTTTTTTAGATCCTTTTTTTGTGTCATTTGAATATAACTCCCAATAAAATATATAAGGTATTTTTTGCGCCAAATAAACGCCCATTATCACATCTGTAAAATTCTGAACATATTCTTTAGTTCTATTATTTCTGTTTTCATGCTCATTTATTTCACCAATAAATACAAATTTTTCACCTTTCATATAAGCTGTAGGATTCATATAATGTCTTAAATAATCAACCCCTTTATACATTTTTATGCCATCTTCAGATTTTCCATCATAAGCAGACCATGCTACCATATCTACTTTTACATGAGGTAAAACACTAGTTGTAATTGAAGGCATACTATGAAGAATACCATCATAAACTTTATTTACCTCAACTGCATTGTAAACTTTACATTTTGAATCCTGAAAATTATTTCGAGCTCGACTAACTCCTTTTTGGCGTGCCTTAACCCAATCAATCATATTTTTTACTCTTACTGGTGCATTTGGTGAAACTGAATCTTTTCGCCATTTGCTTTTTGCACTTGTCCCCCCTCGTAGCATCCAATCACCTTCCCAATTTGAAAGTATAAATGAGACTTCTCTGTCTTTATATTTAGTAAGAAAATGAGTTGTTAAATCATAAAATTCTTTTTCTACACGATTTAAGTTTTCTGTTTGATCTTCTGTAGATGCTTTTCCGTATCCATCTTTAATATTTAGAGCAAAAACTTTAAAGGGCATCTTAAAAACTTCATCATAATATTTATGATTAGCCAATTCTTTTAAGGTCATAGTTTGGGTTAAATTCCAATCTGAGTTGTATTTATAACCATGTGCTTGACCATTTGCTTTATAAAACCATAACTTTAAAATACCATATCCTAACTCTTGTACTTTTTTAGCACCTTCAATAATAAAAGGTTCATCTGTTAAATGATATTGTCCGTTTACATGAGTTGCTCCTAATCTATATTTTAAATTGGATGGAATTTTACCTCCTTTAGATGGTCTGTGCTTTTCAATCAATCCTAATATTTGTTCATCGGATAAATTATTTGACACAAAATCTTGCGCATTTACAAAATGCGTTAGTGTTAATAAGAATGATATGAAAATTACTTTCTTCATTTTAACTTGGTGGATAACAGAGTAAAATTTTTGATGCTATTTTTGATTTATAGGTAACTTCATTTATTGCTGCTGATAGAAAAATCTCATCACCTTGCTTAAATTCATATTCTTCTCCATTGCATAAAATAGTTCCTTCTCCATAATAAATAACTGCTACATAAAAACTATCATTTCCTTTTAAAGTATACTCACCATCTAAATCAAGTTCTTTCAAACCAAAGCAATCTGTATGCGTTTCGTTAAAAATTGAATTTAAATTATGATTATCTGATTTATCAATAACTTTAGGTGTTACTTTCCAAAGCTTCATCGCTTCTTCATATGAATAAAAATCATAGTGAAAACATTCTAGCATCATTTCTTCTCCTACACCTTGATGAATTAATTCATCAGAAATAGTTAAACCTTTTGGAGTTATTTTTTCAACTCTCATTGTATAATCTGTAGGTTCTTGAACTTCCATCAAGAAACAACCACTTCCAATAGCATGTGGTACACCACCATAAATCATAAATGCATCACCAGGTTTTACTTCAATTTTATGAAGGCAATTTAGCATCCCTTCAATATTTTGATTTAAAAAGTGTTCCTTCCAAATTGCCTTTGTAACGCCTTCTTTAAAGCCCATATAAACAACACTCTTTTCACCATCTATTTCTCTGTTGTTTAATACATACCAAGATTCCGTTTTTCCGAAATTAGAATTCAACTTCGTTTTTGCGTATTCTTTATCTGGATGTACTTGAATCGTTAATCGTTCATTTGAATCTAACATTTTGATTAAAACACCCGTAGTTCCAAATTTATCAGCTAACTTTTTCCCTAAGTAAAGTTCTTTATTAGACTCCACTAATTCTTTCAATGATTTTAAACCATTTGGCGTATTTAATAATGAGAGTCCTTCCTCTTCTGGGCGCCCTTTTCCTCTTGCAGTAATAGTAGACATAATCCATTCTTCTGGCATACTACCATCTTTTTCAGGAGTATCTCTTTTCCATTTATCAATTAAAGCTCCACCACCATAGGTGCGCCAAACTCTATTATTGACTTGTTTTAAAGGTACGTGTGCGATTTTTTGTAAATCTTCCATAATCTTAACTAAAAATTTGAATAACTCCTGTAATTCCTATAAACGAAGTGTATAATGAAAACAATAATATTAGTCCTAAAAAAGCATTCTCTAATGGTTTGTTTTTGTGAACTCCCATTAAATCCGCCCTATTACTCAAGTACATAATTCCTAAAACTGTAACAGGTAAAATAACAGCGTTAAAAACTTGTGAAACAACCATTACAAATATGGGTTGTGCATTAAAAACGGGTACTACTAAACCTAATAATGAAATTAAAAGAACCATTATTCTGTACTTAGGTAAAGTCATGTTTCTATCTGAATTGTTATAGTCACAGATTAACCAAGGCAACATTAAAATGTTTGGAAATTGAGAAGAAACACCTGCAGAAATAATACCGATTGCAAACAAAGATGTAGCGAAAGTTCCTGCTAACGGCTCTAATATGCTAATCATTTGAGATGCAGTTGATAAACCAATACCTTCAATAAAAAGTGTACCTGCAGCAGCTGCCATAATAGAAGCACTAATAATAAACATTAATACTACAGACACAATAGCATCATTACTTTGCTTTTTTAAATCCGTTATTTTCCAACCAGCTTCTTTTACTAAAGTTGTTCTAATGATAAATAAACCAGAAAAAACAGTGGTTCCTACCAAAGAAGCTATTATTAAAAACGGACTTTTATCTGCATCTAAACTTTCAGGTATATTTGGAATTAATCCTCTAATAATATCCATTGGAGGTGGCATCATGATAAAAAAGTTAAGCAAGAAACTTGCTGACATAATTGCCACAATTACAGCTAATGCTCTTTCAAAAAATTGCGTTTTTCCATTCCAAAAAATAAAATACACCATCGCTATAAAAGCAGATGCAAAATAGATTGGAGAAATACCTCCTTCAACAGCACCTTTAGACCATTCGAAACAAATATCTGATACGATACCCATTACGCCCATTACACTTCCACAGACACCTATGGTTAAGGCAACTATAAAAAAGATACCAACACCTGGGTGAATGTGTTTTCTAAAAGCTTGCAAAGCTGTTTCTCCTGTTACTAATGTAAACTTACCGTATAAGTTTATCATAAAATAGGTTGTTAAACAAGAAGCAATGACTGTCCAAAGTAGTGACATTCCGTATTCAGCTCCTGCTTTTGCCATGGTAGTCACACTACCTGTTCCGATATTTAAACCAAGTAAAAAGATACCCGGAAGAAATAAAGCCAACCATTTTGCAAACTTGCTTTTATTGGTTTGTTTCATAATTTTTATTTATTTTGTAGGTGTTACCGCTACTTTTTATTGATATCTAATTTTAATCCTTTTGTATTCCATCCTTCCAAATGCATTTCTACATTTTTGTTCTTTAAATACTTTTTATCAACCTTAATATTGATTGTTTTTACTTCGTTAGGAAGTAGAGAAACATAGTCATCGTCAAAATGAACCGGAAGAATACTTTCTCCAGTAACTTTATCTTTCAATTTGATTTTATTCAATAATGAAATGTTACCAGAGCTATTTGTTAATTTAATTTTAGCTGTATAAAAGTTATTTTCAGAAGACTCAACTATATTTAATTTAATATCAGCTTTCGGTAAATCATTTAGATCTAAACAATTTTTATTCTTGTTCTCTAACCAATAAAAGTTATCGCTTAATACCTTTCCTTTTCTTGTTAACTCCAATTTTAAATACAGTACTTTATCAGCCGGAGTATGTACTAATGGAAATGATGTTTTCACGGAAGTAGAAGTTATACTAATTGGCTTTTCTTGGCTCCAAACCACGTTTCCTTGAGCATCAAAAATGGTTGCTTTTATCGTCGCTTTCTTAATATCTTCTCTCGTGTTATTTGCTACACGAATTTCATTTCTGTCAATATCCCAAAAAGCATGAATGTTTGAAGATCCTTTCTTAACTGCAAAATAAGAAGCTGTATATTCTAAATAATGATCATATAATTGACAAATTAAAGAAGGCCACGCAGATTGACTCATCCATAAAATCATTCCACTTCCTTGCTTTGATTGAAGCGTTTCAAACATTGCCTTACCCGTTTCATAATTTAACAACTGCGCTTTGTTACTATAATCTACTGCACTTGTAGCTTTTCCGTACCTTTCCTCTAAATCATCTGTATACTTGTGTGATCTAGAATCTTGATAATTATGAACAGACCACATATCGCTAATTGGCCATAAATCTTTTTTAGGCATCATTTTACGTAAACTCTCAATCTCAGGGATCGCAATAATTCCGATCTCACTATGTAATGTTGCTCCTCTTCTTTTAAAATACCACTCTGGCGTTTTTACTTCATAAGGACCATAACCACTTAAAGTTCCTGCTGCAGAATTTTGAACATAATGACGCGTACCATCTAATAATTCTGTTTGCTTTTTCATAGCTTGATCATATTCTAATAAAGGAATCCCTTCATTACGACCACAGTAAAAAGCTAATGATGGGTGTTTACGTACCCATTTAATTTTATCCTTAGCGTTTTCCATAAACAAGTCTAAATTATTTGGATTTGGACCATTTTTAGGATTTGCTAACCAAAAATCATCAAATATTAAAACGCCATATTTATCACAAGCTTGGTAAAATTCTTCGTGATTTGTCATACCAATCCAGTTACGAATCATATTAAAATTAGCATCTTTATGTAATTTAACACGTAAATCATACCCAGCGTAATCCATACGCATCATTGCTTCTGGTAATCCCCAGTTTCCACCTTTCAGTAAAATTCTCGTATTATTACAGTAGATAAATAAAACACCCTCTTGTATTTTATACTCTAATTCACGAATACCATACTTGATGTTTTTCTTATCAGAAATCTTACCATCAACAATAAATTCTAAATCAAGATCTTGAAGTATTTGTTCTCCATACCCATTTGGCCACCAAAGTTTTGGCTTTTTTATAGACAATTTAGAGAACTTAGATTTGTCTAGAGTAACTGTCTTTGTTTCATTAGCAGCAACCGTTACAGCTACTTCTAATCTTATTTTACCATTTAACCTTGCAATTAATTTTCCATTAATCGCTTTTGAAGAAGAATTTTTAAGCTCTGTACTTATTGTTAAATCTGCTTTCTTTAAATCTTTTGATTGAAACTTTGTAGAAACCCATGGATCTTTTATAGAAATACTACCACCTACTCTAAAGTTTACATTATTCCAAATACCATTATTTCTACCTTTTATAATTGGCAACCAATTCCAACCAGCAGAAGCCAATGAAGTTGGACCATCAAGACCTAACATATCCCCATTTGAAATTCTAGATCCTAATTTCTTTTTTAAGATTTTAAATGTACCAGAAACCCAATTATCATTATGATGCACTAAAACAGCAATTGTATTAGGTTTGTCTAAATTAACAAAATCCGACACTTCATATTCTCCTCTAAGGAACCCACCTTCAATGCGGCCTAATTGTTTACCATTGATATAAATATCTGATTTATAGTTAATACCAGAGAAGTTTAAATATATTTTTTTGTTTGCTAATTCTGATGAAAATTGTACTTCAGTACGATACCAAAAATCGTTACCAGAAAAGAATTCATCAGAAATTTGATGCATATTGTCTCCATATAATGGATCTGGTAATGCACCAAAATTGTAATAATCTCCTAATATAGTTCCTGGCACTTTTGCAGGAATCCATTTTGTATCGTTATATCCAGTATTAGAAATTTCGGCTACACTCTCATTCACCATAGCGGTAGATTGTACACGCCATTTAGAATTGTTTAATGATAAATTATTTGCTGAAATTTGATTAACTTCTGAAAGCTTAAATCTGTTGTTATTTTGCCCAAGAACCACAACCTCATTTATAGAACAACCACGTACAGTATCATTTACATCAGAAATATCAATTCTTACAAACTGAACTTCCTTTCCTTGAAGATCTAAAACCTGATTTCCACCTGTACCATTATCTGTACTAAAAACCTCTTCTGATTTATGATCAGAAATTATAGAAATCGTATATTCTGTTGCAAAATTCACACCCCATTCAATAGTAAGAGTATTCGCCTTTTGTTTCGAATTTAAATCAATTAAAAGAAATTGGTTTTTATCCTTATAATGTGCTTCCCAATAGGTTTTTGAATTACCATCTACAACAAGATGCCCAGTTTGATTTGCATCAATTGAAGAAGAATGTGTAACAATACGATATTGTGCTATATTATTTTCTTGACTATATCCTTGTCTAGAAAAAATCAATGTAACCACAATACATAAACACATTTTAATCAACCACTTATGTTTTATATTTTTAATCATTTTATGTTTTATTAATTTAATTTCGTTCTTGTGTTTAGCTATTTTTTGAGTTGAGTTCTCCTACTGAATTAAAAATTCAGAAAAATTTTAAAAAATATGTTGATTTAACCTACTTTAGAAGTAAGTTTTAATTCTAGTTATACCCTGGATTTTGAGGAAACTCACCTGTTAAATTTGCATCAATAACACTTTGAGGAATTGGTAATAATTTATCTCTTTCTTGAATATTTTCCCCTCCGTTAAAATTATGCAACTTTGTTCTTTCTAACCACTTACCTGTTCTTAATAGTGTGTACCTTCTATGCTCCTCAAGAACTAATTCGCGAGAACGCTCGTCTAAAATAAAATCTATAGTTACATCAGCTGCAGTAATAGGTGTTGCATTAGATCTTTCTCTAATTATATTTAAAGTATTTTTTGCTCCTTCAAAATCATCATTCATAAATTGAGCTTCAGCTTTTAGAAGATAAGTATCTGCTAATCTTAAATATACCTGATCATTATATTGATAACCCGCAGTAATATCTGATTCATTTCCAGATTCGTATTTTCTACTAAAAGGCCAATCCAATCTATTTCTTGTTGCATTAGTAATTGGATTACTCCAGTCTAAATATATGATGTCACCATAATTATATCCTGCTGGTAGTTTATCAGCTACAGCTGGTACATTTTGTGAAGCATCTTTTAAAGTAAATTGTTTTCTTATAACATAGTTCGTAAATCTATCGTCTCCAGCTTCATAAAGATCCATTGCAAACTTAGTCAAAGACATTCTAGCTCTTGGTCTACCTCCTCTTTCAACAGTAAGTTCTAAAGGTGTAACACCTCCAATTTTTATATCATTATATCTACTAGTGTGCCAACGTCTCATGTTACTTCCTTCACCGCCAATTGTAGCAAACTCCCATTGCCAAACCCATAATGCTTCCGTATTTCCTTGCTCCCTATTACTATTTCCATCATGAAACATATCCATAAAAGCAACTCCTGGCTCACCAGACTTAACTCCATACCTTTGATTAATAAGTGAATAACCCTGTGTATTAATAACTTTATCAGCAAATATAATTGCCTCATCAGGATTATTTAAAAGTATATACAGCTCTGAAATATAGTGTTGTACAGCACCTTTACTAATTCTACCTGCTACTGGAGAAACTGGCACATACTTTTCAGCAAAAAGTAAATCTTCTTCCATTTGTAATCTTATTTCTGATACAGGAGTTCTTACCCAATCTGTTTTAATTGCTGCCCCATTAGATTCTTCTAAAGTTAAAGGAACATCTCCCCAAGTATAAGTTAAATGCCTATAAGCCCAAGCTCTTATTGCTCTAGATTCGCCTATAACACGATTTTTATTATTGGTATCACTCCCCCAATTTACATCCCCATTTTCAGCTCTTCCAATAATTGTGTTTGAAGAATTAATAACACTATAAAGCCATTCAAAATTTCCTTTAATTTCTGCATTAAAGGCATTGTTTGTTTCACCCCAAGGTTCAGCAACTCTACCCCATCCATCACGATGATTTGTACACATATTGTCTGTACCACTTACAAACATTTCTGCACGCATTCTATCCGCACTTCTATCACTATCATTAGTTGCTCTTCCTTCTCTCTCCATTCTTACTCTAGCATACAAACCATTTAATGCAGCCTCAAACCCTGCAATATCTAAGAATAATGAATTAGCTGTTACTATAGAAGGTGTTTTTTCATTAAGAATATCTTCTGAACAACTTGTAGTTATTAATATTAATAATGCTATGAATGTTATTTTATAATTTAAAGTTTTCATTTTATTCAGTTGTTTTTATTATAATCCAATATTTAATCCTAAAACATATTCTTTAACTTGAGGTGTAGATCTTTGACTCCCAAGTTCAGGATCTGTACCTGTCCAATCTGTAATTGTTACTAAATTTCTTCCTGTAACGTACAATTTCAATTTACTTAACTTCAATTTTTTTAATATCTCGTCTGATAAATCATATGACAAAGTGATATCTCTAAGTCTAACGAAGCTGGCGTCTTCATAACGTGTTGCTTGAAAACCTCCTTGAGAGCTCGCTAACTCATCATTAGCAAAAATTGTGTTTGTAGGGTTCGTTGGTGTCCACCAATCACGATTCACTGTATTTCGTCTCACTCCTTGATATACATCTGTATTCCAAAGATCATTTGATTTCGTATTTCCACTTACCCCAGTAATAAAGAAGTTTAATCCTATGTTTTTATAATTTAATGTATTTGTTAAACCCCATACTACTTTAGGATCTCTTTGACCTTGTACAACTCTATCATCTCCATTAATAACAAAATCTCCATTTACATCTTTAATTTTCACATAACCTGGTTGAGTGCCATATACAGCAGCTAAATCAGCTTCATCAGTTTGCCAAACGCCATCATATTGAAAACCATAATTTGTTGAAATAGGCTTTCCTATAAACCAATTATTATCAAGATCATCGATTTCATTTCCGTTTTCATCAAGATTACCATATAACGATACAATTTTATTTTTAACAAAGGCTATATTCCCTCTAGTAGACCAGGTAAAATTATCAGTTCTAATGTTGGTTGAACTAACGGATACTTCTATACCGCTATTATTTGTTTCACCAATGTTTTGCGTAATTTCAAATAACCCATGAACAGGTGATATAGATCTGTTCAATAATAAATCTGATGTATTAGTATTATAATAATTTATATCTCCAGTAATTCCATTTTTTAGTAAACCAAAATCTAGACCGATATTAAAAGACTCACTTGTTTCCCAACTTAAATTAGGATTACCTAAAGTAGAAGGTATATAACCCGGAGCAGTTGTATTACCAACAACATTATCGAAAACTCTAAACTTTGCTATACTTTGATAAGCACCTACAGCTTGGTTTCCATTTCTCCCCCAAGAACCTCTTAACTTTAAATTATTGATAATATCACTTTTAAAGAAATCTTCATTGGTAATATTCCAACCTAGAGCTACTGATGGGAAAGTACCCCATTTTTTTCCTTCTCCAAATCCAGAAAAACCATCACGTCTTACTGTAAACGTAAATAAATACTTATCATTAAAAGCATAATTTGCTCTAAACATTTGAGAAATAAGGTTTGTTTTTCTATACTCATATGAAGGTTCTATTAAAGAAGCTTGAGATGAGCCATACCAACCTAATATATCATTTGGATAACCTTCTGCGCTTAAACTATTGGTACTTCTTTCATTTTCTTCTGTACTATATACAGCTGTTAAACCTATTCTATGTTTTCCTAAATCTTTGTTATAAGAAAGTATGTTTTCTATGGTTGAACTTTTAATATATTGACGACTAACATCTGAAGAACCTTGCTTCTCAAAACCTTCCGTTGTATTTCTTCCACGATATGTTCCTGAATCAGTTGTTCTATATCTATACCCTGTATTTAATCTAAATTGCAGACCTTCAATAGAAGGTATTTCTATATTTAAAAAGTTATTAGTAACAATTTGAGTGGAAGTATTTGTGTTTTCCATATAAACCCCTTCTAAAGGATTACTCCAAAATGTATCTTCTTCCCATGGATAAATATTCAAACTACCATCATCATTATATGGCTTTGTTAAAGGATTCATCCAAAAAACATCTGAAAAATTAGCAGAATTACCACTTTGATCTCCAAAAGTTAAAGTACTGCGTGTTCCCAAAGTTAACCAGCTGTTTATTTTAGTATCTAAGTTAACCCTAGTAGAAATTCTTTGATAATTATCATTCTTTGCTATTCCTTTTACATCTAATAAATTAAAAGCAGTATAAAATTTTGTATTCTTTGAACCCCCAGAAACAGATAAGTTATGATTTTGACTAAAACCAGTACGCAAAGCTATATCAGGCCAAGAAACCCAAGATTTATTATCGTATATCTCTTGCTCTGAAACCGTAATTGCATCAGGATCTCTATCTTTTTTAAAGTTATAAAACTCTTCACCATCCATTAAGTTAGGTAAATTTGACAATTGTTGAATAGAAGAATACCCGTCATATTTAATAACCGTTTTACCTTCTACACCTCCTTTTGTTGTAATTAAAATAACTCCATTAGCTCCACGAGATCCATAGATTGCTGCAGAAGATGCATCTTTAAGAATTTCTAAAGATTTTACGTCATTTGGATTTATATCTCTAAGTTGACCTTGATATGGCACACCATCAACAACAACCAATGGTCCATTACTTGCTAAAATAGAATTTTTACCCCTAATTACAATTGAAGTATCATCATTACTCGGAGCTGCACCAGATGATAGCGTTGTTATTGAAATACCAGGAATTGCACCTTGAATGGCTTGTGAAATATCTACGTTTGGAACCGACTCTAATCTTTCTTGATCTAAAGATGCTACTGTACCCGTAATGTCACTTTTCTTTTGCGTACCATAACCTACAATAACAATTTCATCAAGAGAATTAATATCCTCTTCCATTATAACATTTATAGATTTTTTAAGTGACACATCTACTTCTAAAGTTTTATAACCTATAAAACGAAAGACTAATGTTGATACTTCTGGTACAGAAATTGAATAATTCCCGTCAAAGTCAGAGGCAACTCCTACAGTTGTTCCCTTAACCACAACACTAACACCTGGCAACGGTTCTCCTGATCTTGCTTTTATGACTCCACTAACCGTTGGGTTTTGAGAACTACATACCAGCGAATAGAACAAGAACAATAAAAGGTAATTTGATTTTGATAAAATTGAATAGAGCTTCATTATTGTTTAGTTAATTTAGTTTTTATATAAAATTAATTTTTCTGTAATTCTTATTTTCGAATTAATAATATTTTGATATCAATTTTCAATAAGACTGTTTATCCCAACAAATGTAAATGGACTATACATACTTTTTTCCTCTATATGTTTCATATTCTTTCAATTATAGCTCATAATTACAGACATGTTTCATGATGAAACATTTGTAATACAATAATTATAAAATTTTAAAAAAAATGTATCTATTATTTTTATATTAGCAATATACACATGATTAAAATGAGGATACTTCTATTTATATATATACTTTTTCTTTTACCAACTTCTTTCTATTCTCAAAATGCTCCTATTATTTCTTTAACAGAAGTTAGTCCAGAAGGAGGTGTTTCTATTACTTCTGTAATGTGTATAAGCGAAGATCATTTAGGCTTTATTTGGTTTGGAACCAATAATGGTTTGTTTAAATATAATTCTAACGAAATAAAACGATACAGCTATTCTCAATCGAACCCCAAAACCTTATCTACAAATAGGATAAACCAAATTTTAAGCAACAAAGATGGAGATTTACTAATAGCTACGGAGAAAGGTATCTGTAAATATGATCCCGTTTTTGATTCTTTTTCTAGGTTGTCAATAAAGAATAGTCAGAATAAATTAATAGGAGATAATATTGATGCCATAATTGAAACTACAGATGGTGATTATTGGTTTTTGGATCAAAAAGGTATTGCTCAACTAAATGGGAATCTCGATACAGCTGAATACATAAACATTCATAACAATAAATCTCGCCCACGATTATTATATAAAGATGACTCAAATAATATCTGGGTTGTATTTCAAGACGGAAAAGTATATTTCAAAACTAAGAATGCTACTAAATTTCAATTTTTTACGCAAAGTATATCTGGTTATCCAAGAACATTTTATTCAGACGATGAACATATTTGGATAGGTTATGATAAAAAAGGTTTGATGTGTTTTGACATAAACGGAAGCCTTTTAAATCATTATAACAAGCAAACAAACTTTTTAAGTAATCGTGTAAGAAGCATCATTAAATCTAAGGATGGTAAATTATGGGTAGGAACCTATGATGGTGTCGCTATCATGAATGATCTTGATGTTATTAAAGTGATTAACTCAGAAAACCATCCTAATTTACCGCATCAATCAATTTGGTCTCTATACAAAGACTCCAACAATATTATTTGGATTGGCACCTGGTTGGGAGGTTTAAGTTATCACAGTGAGTTTAAGAATTCTGTTACTCATTTTACCCAATCAAATAAAAACAAGTCTAAAAGTAACAATATTATAACCTCCTTTTCACCAGACCCAGATAATGATCATACCTGGATTGGTACTGAATTTGGTAGTCTCTTTAAATATAATCAAAAAGAAAATAAAACAGAAGAACTTGACGTTTTATACGATAACAAAAAAGTGAAAAACATTAAATCAATCGTATTTGATATCTATAATAGATTATGGGTAGGAACCCGTGATGATGGTATTTTATATAGAGCAAAAAACGATGAAAAATTCACGAAATTAATAACTCCCTTTAAGGTAGGTCTTCAAACCCTTAGTATGTTACCTGTTGAGAAAGGTATATGGATTAGTGATTACCAACAAGGTGTTTTTTATTATTCTTTCGTGGATAAAACGTTTAAACAATACAAACACAACCCTTTAGTTAAAACTTCTATCTCTAATAATCATATTAGAAAAATGATAAAAGATAGAAAAGGAAATTTGTGGTTTGCTACTGAAAAAGGATTAAATTTATTAAAGAAAAATTCTGATGAATTTATAAGGTTCTTACACTCTGAAACTGATCCAAATAGTTTATCTACAGATTATATTTATTCGGTATTTGAAGATGTTAAGGGTAATATTTGGATAGGAACAAATGGTGGAGGTTTAGATAAGTTAACTTTAAAAAGCAAGAAGTTTGAACACTACTCCACAAAAAACAACTTACCCGGTAATGACATCTATACCATTTTAGAAGATATTAATTCTAATTTATGGTTAGCCACAGATAATGGTATTTGCAAGTATTATCCAGATGAAAACAAAGCAATAACATTTGGCCATATTGAAGGTATTCATAACAATAGATTCACGCCAAATGCAGGTCTAATCTCTAAAAACGGACTCATGTTTTTTGGAGGTTCAAATGGTTTTATTTATTTTAGACCCGATGATATATTAATTAGAAATACCATTAAACCTAAAGCCATTATTACTAATTTCTATGTTAGTAATAAAGAAGTGGTTCCTGGACAAGAAAATAAAATCTTAACATCAAATATTAACATTTCTAAATCAATTAAATTAGATCATAATCAGAATTCTTTTAGTTTTAGACTTACTGCAAATAATTATATAGATCCCGATAAAAATCACTTTAAATATCGTCTTTTAAACTTTGATGAAAATTGGGTAGAAACAGATATAAATGGTCCGGCAATATTCACAAATGTACCCTCTGGAAGTTATACTTTTGAAGTTTTAGCCTCAAACAATGATGATATCTGGAATGAAATTCCAACCACGGTACAAATAAAAATTGCACAACCTTTTTGGACACGTTGGTATGCTTTTATGGTGTATTTTTTATTCACACTGATTCTAATACTATTTGTACGAAAACAAGCCCAAAATCGTCAAAAACTAAAAAATCAGATTCAAATAGAGAAAATAAAAAACGAAAGTGAAGAAAGTTTACATCAAATAAAACTACAATTTTTCACAAATATAACACACGAGTTTAGAACACCGCTTACTTTAATATTAGGGCCTGTTAAAAGGTTACTAAATAATTTTGAAAAAACCGACCCTGTTTTTAGTCAATTGAATCTTATAAAAAACAATTCTGAAAGACTTTTAAGATTGATCAATCAAATTTTAGATTTCAGAAAAATTGAAGCAGGAAAATTAAAGTTAAGTCTGATTAACAGTGACATTGTTTCTTTTACAAAAAACATTTTTGATTGTTTTACAGAACACGCAAAACATAGAAGTTTTATCTATAACTTTAAATCTGACATACAATCACTTAGAATGGATTTTGATCCAGAAAAACTGGATAAAATCATTTTTAATATTCTTTCAAATGCATTTAAGTATTGTACAGATGATTCTACTGTAGAAATAAAAATAAAATACAATTCAAAAACCGATATAGAATTTATTAATTATAATGAATTTACAATTGGAGACCCTAATATTAAAAACTTTGTTGAAATATCTATATCGGATACCGGTGTTGGTATCTCTAAAGAGAATCTTTCAAATATATTTAAACGGTTTTATCATAAGGATAGCAAAGATAGCCAAGGCACAGGGATTGGTTTAGATTTAACGAAAGAGTACATTAACTTACATAATGCAAGTTTAAAAGTCGTTTCCGTTGAAAATAAAGGCACTATTTTTAGCATTATAATTCCTTGTGAACAATTAGATATTAATGAAACAAACACTAATTCAGAAACCTATATTAATGAAGTACCGAAAGCTGATTTAATAGAACTTGAAGAAAAGGTTGAAAAATCGGAAATTTACAATCAAGATTCATTAATTCTTATTGTTGAAGACAACATTGAATTACTAAATTATTTAAGTAATGTGTTGGGTAATTATTTTAAAATTTCAAAGGCAAAAAACGGAGTTGAAGCTTTAGAGCAAGTCCATTCTCTTTTTCCTGACATTATTGTTTCTGATATTATGATGCCGGAAATGGATGGAATAGAACTTTGTGAAACCATAAAAAAAGATATAAGAACAAGTCATATTCCAATAATCTTGTTAACTGCATTAGAAAGTGTAAAGAATAGAATTTCGGGATTAACCTCTGGAGCAGATGCTTATCTTTCTAAACCTTTCGACGATAACCTTTTAATTACCCAAATTATTAATTTATTAGAATCTAGAAAAAACCTGAGAGAATCATTTGTTAATATTAATGAAGTTTGGGAAGAGAAAGTAGATCAAATGGATATTGATAAGAAGCTTATTTTAAAGGCTGTTGAGGTTATTGAATCTAATATTTCTAATGCAAGTTTTACTGTTGAAACCTTAGCAAGTGAATTAGGATTGAGTAGAACTACTTTACATAGAAAACTAAAATCTTTAACAAATCAATCAGCTACTGAGTTTATTAGATATGAAAGATTAAAACATGCCGTTATACTCATGAAGAGCGGAAGTTATAGAATGAACGAAATTGGTTTTGCTGTTGGTTTTAATTCTCATAATTACTTTACAACTTCGTTTAAAAAACATTACGGAATGACGCCAAGTGAGTTTTTAAAAAGAAATACCTATAACAAATAGTTGTTATAGGTATTTCTTTTTCTATTTATTATCATTATTTTAATTATAATGAACGTCTAATTCCGATTTCTAATCCACGTAATTCTGCTAAACCACGTAAACGTCCAATTCCTGAATAACCAGGATTTGTTTTCTTTTTTAAATCGTCTAACATCTTATGACCATGATCTGGTCTAAAAGGCATTCTAAGATCTTTTCTTCCTGCAGCAATACGTTTTTGTTGTTCTAAAATCAACGCCTTCATAACAGCATACATATCTACATCTCCATCTAAATGATCTGCTTCGTGGAAATTCCCTTCTGCATCTCTTTTAGTTGCTCTTAAATGAATAAAGTGGATTCTATCACCCAAACGTTCTACCATTCCTGCTAAATCATTATCTGCTCTTACTCCAAAAGAACCAGTACAGAATGTTAATCCGTTATTATGAGAAGGAACAGCTTCATATAAATCTACAATATCTTGCTCTGTTGATACTACTCTTGGTAAACCTAAAATAGGAAAAGGAGGATCATCAGGGTGAATACACATTAAAACCCCTGCTTGTTCTGCTGCAGGAATAATTTCTGATAAAAACGAAAATAAATTTGCTTTCAATTCCTTTGGGCCAACATTGTTATAGGTTGCCAAAATAGCATTAAATTCTTCTAAAGAATATCCTTCTTCAGCTCCAGGTAAACCTGCAATAATGTTTCTGATTAAGGTTTTTTGTTCCGCTGCTGATGAATTCTTTAAAAATGCTGCAGCTTTTTGTTTTTGAGCATCCGAATATTCGTTTTCTGCTCCAGGTCTTTTTAACAAGTACAATTCAAAAGCGGCAAATGCTGCTGCTTCAAAACGTAATGCTGTAGATTGATCTGAAACTTCGTAATCTAAGTTTGTACGTGTCCAATCTAATACTGGCATAAAGTTGTAACAAACAATATCAATTGCACATTCACCTAAATTTAAAAGCGTTTGTTTGTAATTATCAATATACAATTGATAATCTCCAGATTTTGTTTTTATGTTTTCATGAATTGGTACAGATTCTACTACAGACCAAGTCAAACCAACACTTTCAATAATATCTTTTCTTTTTTGAATTTCTTCTACAGTCCAAACTTCTCCATTTGGAATGTGATGTAACGCAGAAACAACTCCTGTTGCACCTGATTGTTTTATATCTGATAAAGAAACGGGGTCATTTGGTCCGTACCAACGCCAAGTTTGTTCTAAATTTTGTCTCATTTTATTTTTTTTTAAACGCCACTATACGCTGCAAACCCACCATCAATAGGGATTACAATTCCTGTTACAAAAGAAGATGCATCATCACATAAATATAAAGTTGTGCTTATTAAATCTTCAGGTTTACCATAACGCTCCATTGGAGTTTGATCTATAATTTGCTGTCCTCTTTTAGTTAAACTTCCATCAGATTCTGTTAATAAACTTCTGTTTTGATCTGTTAAGAAAAAACCAGGAGCTAATGCATTAACACGGATTCCTACTTTAGAAAAATGTACAGCTAACCATTGTGTGAAATTAGAAACAGCCGCTTTTGCGCCACTATAAGCTGGTATTTTTGTTAGAGGTGTAAATGCGTTCATTGAAGAAATATTCAGTACAGAACAACCTTTTCTACCTACCATATCTGTTGCAAAAACTTGTGTAGGAATTAATGTTCCTAAGAAGTTAAGGTTGAATGTAAACTCTATTCCTTTTGGATCTAAATCGAAAAAAGTTTTAAAACCTTCTGTTTTGTTTGATAAGTCTTCTAGTACTAAAAACGGATTAGAAGTTGTTCCTAAAGGATGATTTCCTCCAGCTCCATTTACTAAAATATCAACTTTACCAAAAGTATCATTTACTATTTCTTTTGCTTTTTCTAAAGAATCTTTTTCCAATACATTTGCTGCAACACCAATTGCATTTCCTCCAGCAGTATTAATTTCATTAGCAACTTTATCTGCGGCATCTTTTCTTAAATCTAAAACAGCTACACTGTTCCCTTCCTTAGCAAGTGCTATAGCTAATGTGCTACATAAAACTCCTCCCGCTCCTGTTAATACTACTACTTTACTCATTATAATATTTTTATGTTTTTATTCCTAATTAGTGACTCTACTTAAAAATCGAATTATGTCACCCCTTTATTATTTCACAAAGGTATAACTCACGTTACTAATGATTTTCATGTATTGTTTCAATCTATACTAAAATTGTATCATGTTTGTTTTTATGTTTCACATTGAAACATGTTTGTTATAATTTTAATACTAAATTAGGAGATAAAACAGACACCTTATTTTATAATTGAATTCAATTATAAAAACTAGTTAGTTGACATTAGTGTTAAAATCAAACAAAAGAATAGCACAATACTTTCTTCTAAGAGGCTTTTATATTTAAAAGTTGAATTCTTTAGATAAAAAAGAACCTATTAACTCTTAATCCAAATTAATAAATCATAATTCTAAGGAATATTATAAATTTAACGAACCTAATAATTAATTTAATCGGCTCATGAATTATAATTGGCAACAAAAATATTGAACTCATTTCTCTTATAATATAGAAGAGTTAGAAGACAAATTATATGTTTTTGTTCAAAAAACAGGACTAGTTAAGTAATAATAAAAGGCTTATCAAAAAAATCACACACACAAACTACAATTAATATTTTGGCCTCTGAAGCTATTAAAACTTCAGAAATTGAAAGAGAATATTTAAGTAGAAAAGATGTAATGTCTTCCGTTAGAAACAACCTTAAAATAAGCACTTCATACGAGAACGTAAAAGATATTAAAGCCAAAGAAATTGGAGAGCTTGTTACCATGGTTCAGAACACATTCAAAGAAATGCTATTTGATTAGCATCGCAAACTATTACAGGACGTGAAGAATATTAAAGTTAGGGAATGGAGAACTCATCAAGAACCTATGCAAGTCATTTCTGGAGCAATGGGAAGGAAAAAAAATCATTTTGAAGTTCCTCCTTCAAAAGACCTACCTAAAGAAATGGAGCAATTTATAAATTGATTTAATGACTCTGCTCCTAATGAAAAAAACTATAAAACACTTAGCCATTAGAGCTGCTGTTACTCATTTATATTTTGAAAGCATTCATCCTTTTGAAGATGTTAATGGAAGAGTTGGAAGAGCTATTGCAGAAAAAGCACTTTTACAAACTATAAGTAGCCTTTATTAATTATTCTTTCTACAAGTATAGAAAAAGAAAAAAAGCAATATTATGGTTCTTTAGAAATAGTAAAAATAAACAATCAAATAACTAATTGACTTTATTGATTTAATACTTGATGCGCTAGATTTATCTGAATCTATTATTGATTCTACGCTGAAAAAACGAATCTTTTCGATACCTATAAATCGAAATTAAATGATAGACAATTAAAAGTAATTAAACGGATGTTAGCAGGAGTAATTGATGGATTTGAAGAAGGCATTACCAATAAAAAGTTTATTAGTATTACTAAAACTTCTAAAGCTACTGCTACCCGTGATTTACAAAATTTATTAGAAATGAATGTTTTAAAACTATTAGGCAAAGGACCTAATACTTCTTATCAAATCAATTTCGACAAAATATAATTAATGTATAAAATTTATATTTGTCGTACTTTTATCCACTAAACAACAGCTAAAAGAAAATAAAAGTGTACAGCTTTAGTACACCTAAACTGCTACAAACCCAATAGAATATAGGATTATTACATATTGTATTGGCAAATAGATTTGTTTTCCTTTAGTGGTATTTTGGTTTCTATTGTTAGTTATTTATCAATTCAATTTCTACTTCTTCTACAGAACTCCCTTTGGTTTCAGTTAATATTTTAAATATAAAAAAAAAGATTGGAATCGAAATTGAAAAACGTTTTTAATATCATTATTTAAATAAAAAAGGGATGCTAGAATAGCATCCCTTTTAAACTAAAAAAATATAAATTATTCTTTAATAAATTTTGCTGTTGCAAATACGTTATTTACAGAATACTTAATTAAGTAAATTCCAGAAGATAAATTAGAAACATCAATAGACTCGCTGTTTTTATTGATTTCTAAACTCATTATTTGTTTACCCAATAAATTATAGATCGCTGCATTTTTAATTGTGTTTTGAGCTGAAATATTTAATCTATTTTTAGTTGGATTAGGATACATAGAAACTTTTGACAATTCATTATCATTTACACCTGCTGTTGCAGAATTAAATAAAACAACATCATCAATATAAAAAGTAAAATTTGCAGAACCATCACCTTCTGTTCCATTATCAAAAATTATTACAAACTTATCATAAGTATTCGCTTTATTAATTGATGTATAATCAAAAGTTAAAGTTTCCCAAGTATTTTCCATTGTTGTTGCTACTTCTTTTTCGAAAAAAATTGTCCCATTTCCTGAATCTTCTACTTTTAATAAAACTTTTGCTCCTACTCTTGGAGAAAAAACTTTCATTGTAAACATGTCGTTATTTGCAAAATCCATTCCAGCACTCATATTAAGAGAACTTCCTCCCCAAGGTTGACCTGCACTTTTAACCATTTTACCAACATTTTCAGAACTATTATCTGCATTATTATGAGGGTTTGCTAATGTTGTTACAGCTCCTCCATCAAAATCACCCCATGTAGTTGCGCTTTCAAAATCTAGAGGTAAAGCTACTGTAGGAATTACAACACCCGAACTAGATAAAGCGATATCATCTAAATAGAAAGTAAAATTTGCCGAACCATCTCCTTCTGTTCCATTATCAAATATTAATACAAACTTATCATAAGTATTCGTTTTACTAATTGCAGCATAATCAAAAGTTAAAGTTTCCCAAGTATTTGTAACTGTAGTTTCTACTTCTTTTTCGAAAAAAGTTCCAGCATCTGAAGAGTTTTCTACTTTTAATAGCACTTTTGCTCCTGCTCTTGGCGAATATACTTTCATTGTAAACATATCGTTATTTGCAAAATCCATACCTGAACTTAAGGCAATAGAACTTCCTCCCCAAGGTTGACCTGCACTTTTAACCATTTTACCAACATTTGTAGAAGTATTATCTGCATTATTATGAGGATTCGTTTCTGTTGTTACAGCACCTCCATCAAAATCTACCCAAGTAGTTTCACTTTCAAAATCTATTGGTAATGTTGCTGTACCCGCAACAGGAATTTCTGGAGCATCTGTTAACTTTTCTGCATTAAATTTAATATTATCAATATAAATGGTGCTTCCTTCTGCTCTATCTGGCATATTTTGAGTCCAATCCGCAAAAATAACCATTTGACTTATGTTTGATAAATCTCCATTAGGATTTATACCAGAAAGGTCAAACGTTAAAGTTTGCCATTCATCAACAACTGTATTACCAACATTCTGATTAGAGATTTCAAAGGTAGTTCCTCCAGCATTTGTTCCCATTTTAATACCTACAGTACCTATATAGTTTTTATGTACGTCCATAGTAAGAGTTAAATTATTTGGTACACTCATATCTAATTTCCAAGTACCAAATTTTGAATCTTCCCATTTATTATTAACACCTGCATAGAAAGCATTTCCGGGTCCAACAACCACTTTCATTACTTTAGAAGCTGTTGCATTTACACCATCTAAATCTGGGTTATCTACAACCTCTGCAGGTGCAGGACTATTATCAAAAGTAAACCAATTTGCAGCTATTCCTGATTGAGTTCCTTCCTCAAAATCTAAATGATACTCTTGTTGTTGTGCGAATCCTAAAGAAGAAATCAAAAGGATCATTAGTAAGGTAATTTTTTTCATAATTGTTTGTGTTTTTAAAGTTATGCAACAATATTAACTTTAATATATTCTATTTTAACCTTTATTACCACGACAAAAAACATACAACTAGAGATATTTTATGTTTTAAGTTTAAGAACCAATGATAGCAATCCTTAACAACGTTTTTATTTTACTTTAATTTATTAGTTATTAAGCAGATATAGTTATTTGTATAGGTAATGTATAGCACGAAAAACATAAGTAGTGTTCCATTTTTGTTAGGTATTGTTTTAAACCAAAATAAAACGAACAATTTTGACAATACACAAAACAAATATTTTATATTTCGATAGCTTAATTACTTTTATAGGTGTTTAAAAAACCCTTTTATTCTCTTAATAATTCCTTCTTAAGTTAAGCGCTATTAAGTATTATGACTAACTATAGGAACTGCACTAAAAGTATAAGTGCATTAACCATAATTTTACATCAATAAACATTAAAACAATAGCTTAAATTCGTTTCTCTGTAACGAATACCTGTCAACTAAAAAACGCTACAAATAGTTAATATTTATAGCGTTTTAAAAAAAATATTTAAATTAAAAAGGGACTTAATTATTTCTTAATAGTTTAATTTTTCATTATTATTCTGTCTTCATAGAAACTTATACTGGTATTAATTTCTATGATTTAGTCTTCTTTACGTTTGTCTAATGCCACTCTAATTTCTAGTGAACGTTTTTCTGTTAAATCATAATTCCTCATAATATACATTGCTATAAGAGTGCCAAATACAGGAAACCCTGAAAAGAACAATCTTAAACCAATAAGGGTGCTTTCTGGTTGAATATTTACGGCAGAATCAAAACCAATAACAGATAAAATTGCTCCACTTAAACCACCTGCAATTCCAAATCCAAATTTAACCATCCACCAATAAATAGCTCCAAAAACACCTTCTCTACGTTTACCCGTATTTAATTCATCTAAATCTATTACATCTGCGGTCATAGACATCATTAATGTAAATAAACCTCCAATACCAAAAGAGAAGAAAGGCAAGGCAAAAAGAAACATATACGGCTTACCAGGTATAAATAAGAACCATAACATAATATACCCCAATACAGAAATTCCTTGAGACACCATAAATGCTTGTTTTTTACCTAATAATTTAGACATTTTAGCCACAATAGGAATTACTAAAAAAGTAGTTACCAAAGCCCCAATACTACCAAATAACGTTGGCCAAATTCCTGCGGCAGCAGCATCTCCTTTAAAAAGATAATAAACGATAATAAAAAAAGTAAAACTTGCTACCGTATTAAATGCATTAAAAACAAAAAATGTAGCAAAACATAATTTTTTAAAAGGTTTAGATCTAAACGCTTCTACAAAGTTATTTCCTATTTCTTTTAAACTTCCTCCAATATTTTTTAATGTTAAAGAAGCATAATTTTCATTAATGGTAGATTTGCTTTTGATGAAAATTGCTGGTACCATTGCACAAATTGCAAAAATAATTCCTACCCAAACAGCCAATTCTCTTACTGCAACATCCGCAGTTACATACCATTCTGGATCATACATAACAACCCAAAACCAAGGTGCAATAACCCAAGCCCATTGACCAATCCATTGTGCCACTGCCATGATGCTAGTTCTCTCATGAAAATCATCGCTCATTTCATAGCCCATAGCTACATAAGGCACACTAAAAATGGTTAAACCTAAATAAAAAGCAAATGACGTTAATAAGAAATACCAAAAGTTATAGTCAAGCGAGTTTTCTCTAAACAATTGCCACATAATGATAAAAGAAATCCCCATTATGATGGCTCCAATAAAAACATATTGTCTTCGTCTGCCCCATCGAGATTTTGTATTGTCTGAAATATAGCCCATAATAGGATCTGTAACAGCATCAAAAATTCTGGGAACTAAAGAAATAACACCCCACATCCAACCAGGAAAACCTAAATCTTTTACTAAAACGACTATAAATATACCAATTACAGCGGGAAACATTTGATTTGCAAGCATACCAACTCCAAAGGCTATTTTTTGACTCATTGGTACTTTAGAAGACGTTTTATAATTTGACATGGCGTTGATTTTATTTAGTTGCTATTATTACGGTCTGTAAAGCTTGAGCATCAATATTAATAAGTGTTTCTTTTTCTCCTAAAAGAATTTTAAAACTCTTCTTATTTTTTCCTTCATTAAAAACGACCACAGCAATAGAACCATCTGGGTTTTGTGCAGCAGTTACTTGTAATTCTTTATCTGTATTTTCTAAACCAATTACTTTTGCTTCTGGTCTTATATATTTACTAAAATGAGCCATTGTGTAATACAATGGTGTAAAATATACTTCATCTTTTTCTGGATCTACAATTACCGGAGCCACACACCAATTTTCAAACCAGTTAGGTCCTCCTTTTGTGTCTAAAACCATATTCCAGTCTACCCAACCATCTACCCAATTATTTAGGCAGCCAATAATATCTCTTGCATATCTGTTTACAGGCGCATATTTTGGGTGTAAATGTTTGTCTTTTTCTGGTGCCCAATCCCAACCCCAATCAGTTGCTTCTTTTTTCCAATACCAAGCGTCGTTATTCCATTCTGGAACCTGAGAATCTATACAACCTTCTGTTTCTATTAAGTATTTATTTGGAGCTTTGTTATGTGCATATTGTAACGCTTCCGGAAAAACTTCGTATGTACTTTCGTACCAGTGAATTGCGGTACCATCATAATATTTTGATGAACCTTCATCTTTAAACATTACATCTACCCATTCTTTTACGCCTCCTCTATTTTGGTCGTATCCTAAAATTTTAACATCTCCCTTTCCATCAGCTTCTAATTTTGGCCCTAAATGGTGTTGTACAAATTCCGTCATTTCTGTTGGAGTATAATGCATACTCTCCCAATTATTTCCATTTCCATGAGGCTCATTTTCTACCGTAAAACCCCAAATATCAATTCCTTCTGCTTGGTAAGCATCTACATATTTAGAAAAGAACAATGCCCATGTATCATAATATTTTGGCAATAATTTTCCGCCAACCCATTTTTTATTGTCTTTCATCCAAGGAGCAGCCGTCCAAGGAGATGCAAATATTTTAAATCCGTCTTTAGACGCTTTCATCGCATCTTTTATCATCGGAATTAAATCATCCATATCATCTTTAATGGTGAAATGCGCTAATTCCATATCTTCTGCTACCGGAGAATATGAGTATTGACTTATAGAAAAATCACAAGAATTCATGTGGGTTCTTGTTAGCGAATAGTTTGCGCCTTCTTCTGAGAAATACGCTTGTATAATGGTATCTCTATTTTTTTTGCTTAATTTATTTAATAAATACGCAGAAGACTCTGTAAAAGCACCTCCAAAACCAGTAATGGTTTGAAAGGTTTTATCAGGATTTAAGATAATTGTAGCTGCATTTTCAGCAGAAGTGAAATCAGTAATTTTGGTAAGTTTATTTCCTGCTTTCGAAGTTTCGTAAACAGCTACTTTTAAATGATTGTCTTCGGTTTTACAACTCATAGCAATCAGTAAAATACTGCAGATTAAAAATTTAATTGGTTTCATTATTTTATGGTATTTGTACAAGACCTCACAGGTTTTAAAAACCTGTGAGGTCTAAAAATTAATTCATCTATTATATTCTGTATTCGGAACTAAGACCTTTTTCATTAAAGCATCTATATTTCCTTTATAAGTTTTTGTTATTGATTTCCCATCTCTAGTTAATCCATTAAAAACGCCTTTATCTACTAAATTCCAAAGTGCATATTTAGCTTCTCCTTTAAAGTTGATCAAACCAAAGTGATTTTCTGATCCATCTGGGTTTTCTGCATCTTTCCATTGTTCGTCAAAAGCTTCAAAATAAAAGCACGAAATGCCTTCTTTATTGGTCCATTCTCTTAAGTGATTATAATACAAACCTTGCTTATACTCATCTGTAGCTCTAGAACCATTTGTACCATAATGTCCGCTAGAAATAGTTGCCCAACCAGTTTCGCCAATATGAACAGGTTTATGAACTCCCAAACTTTTCATATAATTTACAACACCACTATATTGTTTTTTAGCAAACATAAAAGCACGCAACATTGCATTATCTACCTTTTCTTTGTCCGATAAACTTTGTTCATTTTCAGGAACTTTCCAAAACTCCGGATTATAGTGAGAGTTATGATATGCATACGTATGCATAGAAATATAATCTACCGCTTTTATCAATTTTTCTAAATCTTCTATGTGATACATTGAATCACCTCCACCCCAAGAAGAAAAATCGTCTGAACTTGTTATCCAAACCTCTTTAGATAGTTTGCCGTTTTTCTTTAAACCTTGCAGGTGATTTACCCATTTTAAAATAACATTTGGTTGTACAAAATAACTGGCTGCCCATTTAACCATAGCTTCATTACCTACAGCAATTACCTTAACAATATCCGGGTATTTATTTGCCAATGCTACTGCTCTTGCTATTTCTCCTTCATTTTGATCACTTTCTACATTGTGATCTGGTTCTTTATCTGTCCAAGCATTTAAGCAATCTATCCAAGCGCCCAACATTACATACATTTCAAAATTTGCATCTTCTTTTTTAAGTTGATGAATGGCTTCTAAAACATTTGCTGCATGTGGTAATTTGGTTTGCACATTATAGGTTCTTAAAACCTTAATACCCATTGCTGAAAGTATTTTCAAATCTTCTTTTAACTCTAATACAGTAGGCTGATTTTCTCTTGAAATCTGCCTATAACCTCCATAAGAAATAGCTAAATAATCTGAATTTCCTAAAATATCTTCTGCCGTCATTTCAACTTTTTGTTCTTGTTTTTTCTTCTGTTTAGAGTTACAACTAACACCTAAAATCAACACAAAAAATGCAAGTGATATTTTAAAAATTGAGTTCATATTTTTAATGATTAAATATTAATTACACATAAAAATTTATAACCTAGAATCGATCTATTTTAAAGACCTATTTGTATATTAAGCTGTATTTAGGCAATTACATTTTGATGTTTTTTACTTACTTCGTAAATGAATCGTTTGAATAGCTTTGGGTGCAACTTGCGTTGTAAACGTCTTTGTATCTAATACAATCGATACTTCCTGAGCTTCTTCATTATTATTATAAACAACAACAGCCATGGAACCATCAGGATTCTTTGCCGCTGTATATATCAGTCCATCTACTGCTTTACCTTTTAAACCAATTCTGTGTGCATCCGGACGAATGAACTTACTAAAATGGCTCAATAAATAATAAAGAGGTGTATAAATTACTTCGTCAGTAACTGGATTAATTAGCACCGGCGCACTGTTAAAGTTATTGTAAGGATTTGGTTGTCCCCTATTACTCAGAATACTACACCACTCCACATATCCCTGAGTTCCGTGATTTAAATCTGTAATAATATCGTAAGCATACGTTTCAAAAGGCACAAAAGTACCCGCATAGTCCGTGCTTGCTCTCCAATATTGACCAATCGGAGCATTAGCATCAATATCTATGCTCGATTCAGAATGAATCATCCCTTTGTTTGGCCAATTTTTCTGTAACTCCGTTAATTCTTTCGCATACCAATTATTTTCTTTTAATTCTGAATTTGTATACCAATGAAAAGCAGTTCCCCAAGCATACTTAGATGCTTCAGGATCTTCATACGTTTTTGCTACATAGTCATTCATTGTAGACTTATTGTGATCGTAAATTAATACGTGTAATCCAGCATCCAAATCTTCAAGATTAAGATGACCATCTTTAACCAATTGAGGCCCTAAATGATCTCTCAAAAAGTCTCTCCCTTGTTCTGGCGTAAATCCATTACTATCCCATTGCGCATTATGTGCATGTAGTGGTTCATTCTGTGGTGTAAGTCCCCAAATAGTAATTCCTTTTTCTTTATAAGCACTTACATATTTTGATAAATATTCAGCCCAAAGACCATAATATTTAGGAAGTAAAGTTCCATTTGTCATTTTAGCAGTTTCCCCTGTTTTCATCCAAGATGGTGGACTCCAAGGCGAAGCAATAATTTTAAAATCTGCTCCAGAAATGCCAGAAGCCTCTAAAATCATAGGAATAAGATCATAACTTGGTTCTATAAGTTCAATACCACGCACTTGATCGTTTTCCTCACCAGTAAACCCTTTCATGTCTTCTTGAATACTGAAAGTTGAAAGATCTTCATCGCCTTCTTTAATATAAGTATAGTGAGTATTTGAATAATCACTACTATTAATGTGCGTTCTTGTAAGCGTAAATCCGGCGCCTTCTGTTGGGCTAAAAAGTTTTGCCAAAACCTTTTTACGAGAAGCTACTGGTATCGTAGCCAAATTCCATGCTGAAGATTCAGTAAACGAAGCACCAAAACCATAATACTTTTGATATTCTTTATCAGGTAAAAGCTGTAAGGTTACTTTCTTTACTACCGCAGCGGTTTTTTTAGCTTCATCACTTGATATTAATTTAAGATTGTCACCTGCCTGTGAAGTTTGATAAACATCTGACACATAATTATCATAAGCACTTTGCGGTGAGCAACTAACAAAAACTATAGATATAAACAAAAACCAGAACCCGCTAATGTTTAGAATACCAGGCTGCATATTCATTTTTTCATTATAATTTTTCATTTTCTTTTTAATATTAAATATGTTTATTCTTTTCAATAATATGATTATGCTTCACAACTAAAAGGTAAAAAAACCTTGTGTATGACTTGCATCATTTACTTTTTTACTGAAACTTCTATTTTATCTATTTCTCCTGTTCTTTCAAACATCATTTTAGAAATATTTTTATCAAGAATTAAATTTTCTGATGCTGTTACTTCTCCATTAGTAAAAAAGATTGTTACACTTTCTTCTTCTGTATTTTTATAAATAATAGGCACCTGACAATAAGTAAAACAAAGGCTTCCCTGAGATAAATCAATTAATTTTGCTTCTTTATTAATTGCAGTATATGTAAACGTTTTAGGCGATGTAACAAATTCACTTGCTCTTAAAAGTCTTGGATTAAAATTAATTTGTCCGTCTTTTACAAAAACACCTAATTCACCAATTCTACTTAAAACATCTTCTTTAACCTGACCAGTCATACCTGGTTGTTGCGCTCCTTTTCCTCCTGGAGTATGTGAATACGGATCTGTAGGAAAAGCACCATATAATTTAGGTGATTTATGCACACCTATTCCTGCCTGAATTTCATAATAATGATCTAATAACTGACCAATTACAGCTTCATCTTCCTTATTTTTTATCGCTAATAAACAATTCTCTTGCACCGCTAATAATAATTTAGAAACCATGTGCCAATAAATAGACCCTAAACCTTCATAACCAAAGAAAGTTCCAGAACGACCTGTAAATGCTTTGTGATTAAATACTTCTTCGAAAATAGCACCTAATAAATCTGCTTCTTTTTCAACTAAAGCGGTATATGTTTCTGGTAAATTATCAAACGTTGCTTTTAAACTATTTGCATTGTTAAAATTTGCATTGAAATGATATTTTCCTAAAACATCCTTATTTATAATTTGTGTATTGTTATCTGCTATAAGCTTAGTTAACAGCTTAGAATTTTCTACTGAAGCTTTAGGAACCACATTTTTCTCATCAAAACGCGCCAATTCTTTATTCGGATATAAAATATAACTGTATTGATCTTCTCTAAACAGTGCACTTGCTTTCATTCCGTCTAAAACCTTTAAAGCTTCTTTTGGTGATAAATAGCCAGCACTTAAAACAGCCACTTGCCCTTCTAACATTTCAGATAGGTAAGAAACAGATACTTCTGCATCATTTTCAATCGTCATTAAATTATAAGAATGATATAAATTATCTGAACGCTTGTTTGCTTTTATAGTATGCTCTAAGTATTGTTTTGTAATAGATAAAAATTCTAAAAGAGCTCTTTTAGATATCGTTGTTTTTTCACTAGAAAAACCAGCCGCGTAAATAGTACTTCTATATTTACTTGCTGCAAAGCCTAAACCGTCTAAAACTGTTTTTCTATTCTTATTTGAAACTTTACCTTCTAAAATATTTTTATTTTCTTTAAGCGTGGCAACTACTTCATTAAAAAAGATTGTTAATTCTAATGAAATCTCTACCTCTTCTGTAGAAGATTTTACAACCAAATTATCAAAGAAGTTTAAAAAACGATTTAGGTAATTAAGTGTTACCATAGAAACCCCATTACCAACCAAAGCATTGTTTGCATCATTCCATTCTGGTCTTTGGGTATTCATCCAAATTCCACCTTCAGGAATAAAATTAGACACTTTTGCTAAAACGGTTGCTAATAATTTTTCGATTAAATTTACTTTATAAATAAAGTAGTTTTCGTCTCTTAATAAAGCACCATCGGCACCTAATCTTTCTCTTCTTTTTTCTATATTATCTTGCTCTTCAAAATCAAAATCAATAGTATCTTTCGAATTTTTTAAAATGTCCTCATACTTCTTTATTCTATAAGGCACATTTGCGTACACAAAAACAGCTTCAGAAAAACGTTTTTCTAATTGATTTGGATAATGGTTTTCTATAAATTCTAAGAATTTTAATAAATAAATTATTTGATGATCTCCCCAATATCCAATATAAGACCAAGGATCATTTTCTTCGATAACCTCCCAATCAAAACCATCTTTTGTAACTCTATACGGATTGTAGCCATCAAAAGTAGTTGCATTCAAAAACTTATGAATCATGCTTTCTATAAACTCTGGATACGAATGCGCTAAAGTTTCCCAATTCTGGAAAATATCTCGCCAGTTCCCTTCATAATCTAAAATTTTAGAACCATCAATTTCACTTCTTGTATTGATAGAAAACTTGTTCCAAGGTCTACTCGGGTCTCCATGTCTTCTACTAAATTTTAATGGTAAATATTCAAAACAAAGTCTTTTAAAGTTTTTATCTTCATCTTTCTCTGCTATTTCAATAATGGTATTTAGTGTAAATAAATTTGGTAATGTATTTAAAAGAACTTCTTTTGTTTTAAAAACATCCTTATTTCCTTTAGAAATGTATTTAATAAAATCCTCTTTTTCAATTTTATAATCATCATCAAAAGTACCACCTCTCATTAAATTGAAAAGTGTATTTGCAAAATGTCTTGTGTTTACCAATGCGTCATTGGTTACTTGTAAACCATCTGCAGCGCCCGTTAAAGCAATTAAGTTTTTAGTACCTAATTCAATATCATCTTGAATAATTTGAGCTAAATTTTCATCATTTATAATTGCTTTAGAAATTCTTTGAACATCTCCAATCGTTTGGTTTACGTTGGCAACAAAACGCCATTCTTTGGTTTCATTTGGTGCTAAGACTACATCTGCACTGATAAAATAAGCACCTTTTTCTGCTTTTATATCTTCTTCTTGAAACAATTCTTTTCCTCTTCTAAAGTTATCTAACTGTAATGATGATAATAAATAAGTAGGGTTTTCAACACCTAAAGACCATACTGTATTTGCTTTTAAAGCTTCACTTGGTTCTGCTTTATCAACAATTATAGCACTTAAAGCATATATACCTAATCCGCTTTCTTTTTGTAATTCGCTCTTTTTATAAGCATCTACTAAATTACTTCTAGAGTTTTGTAAATCAGTTTCTACATCCGAAGGTAAAATATTTTGTAATCCGTCTAAAAATGTAACCGCTGTTTTTTCTGATGAATTATTAACTAAAGTAGATTTTTTTACAAATCCAAATTGATCAGAAGAACTCCATTGATAACGAAAAGTAAGTCCTAGATCTTCATTAATTTCTTCGAAAACAACTTTATTACCAAAACTGTTTTTGTACAAGTTTTGTTTTATTTGATATAACCCAATTTGACGTTGAGAAAAAGGTTCCCAAACATAAGTTTTTTCATTTTTAGTAACTTGAAAAATAGATTTACTCCCTGTTATATCTGCAGACTCTGTAATTTTATCATCTGTATAATAAGGAAAAAGTGAATACTCACTATTTTTTCTACCTGCAGATAAACCTCCATTACTAGAAATGAACATCCAATGATTAGAGTCTGAAACAATGCTCATAAAAAAAGGTCTCATTTCATTGCTATTCGAAATTTTATAATACACTTCATTTTCGAAGTTGATCATTTCTCCTTTTACTTCCTGTGTTTGAAAATCTGCCTTATTTTCTCCTAAAAAAATAGTCTTTTTTGTCATCAAAATTATTCTTTTAACCTCTTGTTATTTATTTAAAGAAGTTGTTATTTATATTTAATTTTATTTTCCAAAGTCTTTTTATCGACCTCATCTGTTTTAGAAATAGTTACCTTTAAGTTTATGAAAACCTTGCAGGAACTTTTAAAACCTTATTCAAATTTTATTTCACCAAAATGTTTTGAAATTAAATCTGTTGTTATCCCTTTTGCATACGGATTTAATTGGTGTACTTTCTGCAAAGCAAAATAAGCTGCCCTTGGTGTTAAAGAGTAAAACCCTTCTTTATCAGTTGGTCCTTTTGCACAGATACCAAACCATTCTTCATTCATATTATTAGCTCCTTCTACAAAATCTATTGCATAACCACCATTTGCCCAAGAAGCATGATTGTCATGAATATTTAATCCTTTAGTCTGTCCGTATTTCCACCAGCCATCACTAAATTGAAAAGTAAAACCTCCAATAGAATTCCCTGCTTTTCCCAAGCCGGAAACATTTTCATAAATCTCTTTCCAATTTTCTACCATATAATAGGCTTGCATTTCTTGATCTTCTTTTTGTTGTATAGTGTTAAAAGCATCTGCGCCAAACTCTGTAAAAAGTATTGGCATATTCAATATTTTATTCACTCTTTCAAAAGCGTTTCCAAAAGATTTTCCTCGATACATATTTGTTCCATAAATATCTACGTCTTTACATTCTTCTGCGATAATATCTATATATAAATCGTCTCCATTACAAATAGCAACTGGGTTATTTACAGCTATCTTTTTCATTTTAATAGCCGCATCATTCATTAATCGATACATTGCTCTTCCCCTTAACTCTCCTATTTCTTTCTTTTCGGTTTCTCCTTCAGGAAAATCTTCTGTTTCTGATCCTGCCCAAAAAAGACCATAGTTGTTTTCGTTTCCTAAAAGAAATAGTAATAATCCTGGAGTGTTTTTATAGGTTTCTGCCATTTCACCAACTTCTGTTAGCAAACTTTGTTGTGCATCCACATTTCTGTAATCTGTTACTGGTTCCCAAGTACCACTTATTGAAACGCCGTATCTACCAAAAGAATGGTTTAACATGGTGTAAATACCATACTTTTCATAGATATACGTAATCCATTTTGGCTGAATCCCTGTGTAGACACGAATTGTATTAACACCCATATTTTTTAGCATAGTCATTTCTGCTTCTAATGCCGTTTTTATAAACGCATCTGGTTGCTTCCATAAACTATATGTATAATTTGTACCAATCGGAAAATAATCCCAATTCATTCCATTAATTATAAAATCTTCTCCATTTACAATTAATTTCATTCCTTGTTCATTCTTTAAAACAAATACTTTATCCGTCTTTTTAGAACAAGAATTTAAAGTAAAAACAAGCAAAATAATTGGCAAGAAAATGTATTTCATAAATATCAATTTAGATGTGTAAAATTTTAATTTAGTATTATAATAGAAGGAAGAAAAAATAAGGTCAGCCATAAAAAACTGACCTTATTAAAATAAACCAAAAATATTATTGATACACTTTTACATAATCTATCTCCATAGTATCTTCTGTAAATGTTGCATCTACATTTCCACCTAGAGAACCTCCCATTGCTACATTAAGAATTAAAAAGAAATCTGCATTAAAAGGTAAATCTGCGTTGTTAGCTAATTCATAAAAAGGAACGTCATCTACATATATTTTCACTGTCTCTGCCGACCATTCTAAGGTATATAAGTGAAATTCTGAAGAAGCATTAGAAACTGAAGTAGTTTCACCATAACTTGCATTCGAAGAACTAGCATCATCAAACCAATGCAAAGTTCCTAAAGAAGTATTTTTATCGGTTCCTTTTTGTTCCATAATGTCCATTTCTCCACATAATGGCCAACCTACCGTTGGAAAGTTAGAACCCAACATCCAAATTGCTGGCCAAGTACCTGCTGCCGCTGGCAACTTTGCTTTTACTTCTACTCTACCATATTTGAATTTATACAACCCTTGAGATTTTAATCTGGCAGAAGTATATCCACCACTACCATCAGCTTTTGCTGTAATAATTAAAGAACCACCTTCTACTTTTGCATTTTCTGCTGTATCAGTATAAGTTTGTAATTCTCCATTACCCCAACCACCTGCACCTAAATCATAGGTCCAGTTTGCAGCATCAGGAGCTCCATCTGTGTTAAAATCATCTTCCCATACTAGATTATTGTAAGTATAATCAGGAGCACTTGCTCCTTCTACAGGCTTAGTTGATGTAAATTTATGATACCAAGCAGCACCACTTCCTGAAGCAGCATTTTCTATAATTCTAACAATCATCTCATCATTAGTAATCGAAATAATATCATACGTGCTAGCACCTACATACCATCCCATAAAACCTCCATCTGAGATTTCGAATTCTGTACCTCTATAAGGTACGTTGTTATAAGATCCTTCTATACCTGCTTTAGATGTTGATGGTCCGAAAGCAACTGTTTTCACACCAAACATTGTCGTTGCTACCGTTTCATCATAACATTGATCTCCATCTACACCTATTAAATCTCCATAAGTACCAGGTATAAAAGCTGGTCCAACAGTTTGCTCAAAAGTCAGTCCGTTTGCAGTTCTTGTAAACACAAACTCATTATCATACATACAAGATTTTTCATCATCCCAAGCCTTAATTCCATTCCACCAAGCCTCATATGCAAACTCTCCATTCCCATAGTCATCTGTAGCTGGTCCCATACCTACATGTACAGCAACATCTGCTTGCCAATACCATTTTTTACTATCACCTACATTTGCACCACTTAAAAAGTTTTCTGCCTCCACATCAGAAAAAGAACTATAAACTTCTACATCTATTGTTTTTGTTGATGAAACACCACCTGTACCATTTGCTTTTACAACAACGGTATATAGATTTACACCTACTTTAGAAAACCTTTTTGTTAAGATCCCTGAAGGTGAAGCTTGTGCAACTCCATCAAAATAATATACAAAAGATGAAGCATTGGCAGCTGTTGCAATTAAATTTACAGAACCACTTCCGTCTCCATAAGGATTGTCTGCATCTGCACCTACAACTTCTGCTGTAATTACAATATCTGTTGGAGAAACAATTTCTCCGAATTCGTGCTCATTCTCTTGACAGCCGTAAAAAACTGTCATTAAAGAAAATAAGATTATATAAATATTTTTAAGTTTTTTCATAATCATTATTTTAAAATTGTGATATATCGTCTATATAAATAGTATAATTAGCAGAACCATCTCCTTCTGTACCATTATCCATTATTAAAACCAGGTTTGTAAAGTCTACAGAAGTACTTATTCCAGAAAAATCAAACGTTAACTCCTCCCAAGCATTCGCTGTGGTTGTAGTTGCTGTAATTTCTGCTGAGGCAACAGTATTTGGCCACGGAGTAGCATCTTCAAATTTTAATAATACATCTAAACCTGCTCTTGGAGACCAAACTTTAACTTTAACACTTGTTCCGCCAGTAAAACTAAATGGTGTAGGAACTGTAATTTTAGATCCTGCCCAAAGTTGACCTGCATTTTTTACAAGTTGAGCAACCATTGCAGATGCGTTTCCGTTTGTGTCTGGATTTGCAATTACAGAAATTGCACCACCATCAAAAGAACTTAATATAAACTCTGGTTCGAAATCTAAAACAGGACTTGTAGAAATATCATCTACATAAATAGTAAAATCAGATGACCCATCTCCTTCCGTACCGTTGTCCATTATTAAAACTAGATTATTAAAATCTACACTAGTACTTATTCCAGAAAAATCAAACGTTAACTCTTCCCAAGCATTCGCTACCGTTGTAGTAGCTGTAATTTCTGCTGAAGACACAGTATTAGGCCATGGAGTAGCATCTTCAAATTTTAACAATAAATCTAAACCTGCTCTTGGAGACCAAACTTTAGCAGTAATTGTTGTATTAGAAACATCAAATGTTGACGAAATTGTAATTTTAGATCCTGCCCAAAGCTGACCTGCATTTTTTACAAGTTCTAAAACTGAAGAAGATGAATTTCCATTTGTATCTGGATTTGCAATAACGGAAGCAGATCCACCATCAAAAGAACTTAATTCATAATCTGTTTCAAAAGTTAATGGAGTTACACCAGCAACTGGCGCTGAACTCGCTTTGTAAAAATAAAGATTGTCTATAAAAACAGACCCAGAACCTTCAAACTTGAATTGGTGAATATCATCTACTGATAAACCTTGCTCTGTAAATGCTGAAATAGGAATGTTAATCGTTGTCCAAGCATCTTTTGTTAATGCTGTTTTTATCATTTTCTCTCCGCTTGCAACACTAATTAAATACGTATCTAATTCTGTAGCATCTGCAGTCCAAACATCTAAATGAAGAAACTCCATACCAGAAATATCTTGTGTTTCACCAATTTGAATTCCTTGATAGTTTAAATTACTATACTGAATCATTGCATCACCATTTAACTCAAAAGGAGTATAAACAGTTGTTTGGCTCCAATTCGGGTTAAAATCTGTACCTGCAACATCTGTATAGGCATCACTAAAAATAGAAATAACATCTGCAGCGTCTCTTGCTGGTTGTGTATTTGCTGATTTTAAAGGTGCTAAAATAGCAGTAACTTCAAACTCACCGTTATATTCTGTTGTTTCAATTGCACCACCTTTAGCTATTACTTTTACAGTATACGTACCTGCTGTAGCGTATTGATAATTTATGACATCTCCAATATTAGCTGATGCTGCTGGTTGTGCTACATCTGCTTCTCCTGAATAAAAATCGTAAGTAGCTGCAAAATCTGCTTTCGCAGTAATATTTAATTGTTTAGAGATTGCAATATCATTTTCTATAGTAACTTCTAAATTTTCTGGAGCTTTAAAAGAAACTACTAATTCTTGTGTTGCTTCTGTTGCGTCTCCTTTAGTATTATAAGCTACCACTTTAACATTATACGTTCCTTCCGCATATGTATGTTGAGCCATTTTACCAGCTTCAACACCTTTTTCTTCAGCAGATGCATCTCCAAAATAAACATCAAAAAAGGTTGCCCCAACCGCAGTTGGTAAAATAGTAACCAAACCAGAATTATCTTGCGATAAATTATAACTAGCAGCAACATTAGATGGAGGTGCTACATTATCTAAGAAGTCTAAACTTCTATCTTCTTCTGAACAAGCATTAATAATCAAAAGTATTACTAATGCTTTGTATATTATTTTTAATTTCTTCATAATTATTAGTATTTATCGTTTTGTTTCCAATTTCCTTGTGAAAATTGTATTTCTTCAATCGGAATTGGAAAAACCTCATTTTTACCCGTTGTAAAACCTGGTATTTGAGCCCCTCTACCTGTTCTTACCAAGTCGAAAAATTGATGACCTTCTCCTACTAATTCTACTCTACGCTCTTTATAAATTGCAGCTGTTAAGTTAGAACCAGTTGTAACAATATTATGATCTGCATCACCAAAAGCTCTTTCTCTCACTCTATTTAAATACGTTTTAGCTTTAGCATCATCTGCTGATGGTTTTCTATTATTAGCTTCTGCTGCCATTAATAAAACATCTGCAAAACGAATAGCTCTATAATTATTAGGGTTTGTTAAGTTTAAGTCTCCTGCTGCTTCTTCACTTCTTTTTCTAGGAAGATATTTTCTATTAAAATAACCTGTATGCTCATAACCTGTAGTAAATTTTGCACCTGTTGAAGCTGCCCATGCATCAATATCTAAAATAGCAACCTCTTTTCTGTTATCTCCATCTTCAAATTGATCCACCACTTCTTGAGTTGGCACATTAAAGCTAAATCCTGAAGTAAATAAACTCCCTTCATATCCTCTTACACCCTGATAACCAACGGCAACATTACCTTCACTACACTGTAAACAATCGAAACTTGCACCTTGTGTATCTGTATATTGCACTTCAAAAACAGCGCCTGTACCGTTTTCTCCGTCAAATTCAAAAATTTTGTTGTAGTCAGACTCTAATACGTATCCTCCGTTATTAATTACACTTTCTAAAACACTTGCAGCTTCATCAAATTTATCTTGATATAAATAAACTTTTCCTAATAATGCTTGTGCTGAACCTTTTGTTGCTCTACCAACTTGAGGCGCTGTATACGTCATGTTTGCAATTGCATATTCTAAGTCTGCTTCAATTAAAGCATATACATCTGCTTTTGGCGATCTTGGTATTGTTTTTTCATCACCCAAAACAAAACGACCGTCTGCTTTAATAGGAATATCTCCAAACCATTTTACCAATTCAAAATTATAATACGCTCTTAAGAAATAAGCTTCCGCAAGAATTACATTTTTACCCGTAAAGTCGGTTTTATCTTTAAACTCAATAATATAAGCAGCTCTATTAACACCACCGTACATAAGACTCCAAAGGTCTTGAAGTTGATCGTTAACAGGAGTATGCGTCATATCATCTATTTGCTGATATCCAGGAACATCTGTAGCTGTTTCTCCACCACACAAAGTATTGTTAGAAGCTATTTCTCCCATTAATACATTTCTAAATGTAGATTGTAAAGGATCATAAGCTGCTACCAAAGCATTATAATAATCAGTTTCTGAATTGAAAAAAGATTCAGAATCTTCTGCATAAACTTTTGAATTATCTAAATATTCATCTGAACAAGCACTAAAAAGAAATAAGCTTGCCATAAAGATGAATCCTAATTTTATTATTTGATTGTAATTTCTCATCTTTTATTTTTTAAAATTCAACATTTAAACCTAACAAAAACTGTCTAGCAGAAGGATAGTTACCAGAATCGATACCAGCACCTATTGCTCCGTCATTAATAGAAGGATCGTAACCGGTGTAGTCTGTTAGCGTAAATAAGTTATTGATAGAAGTATATAATCTTAATTTAGACAGCCCTACTTTTTCTAATAAATCTGGCGCAAAAGTGTATCCTATTTGTATATTTTGCATACGTAAAAAAGAAGCATCTTCTACAAAGAAATCTGAAAACAGTCTGTTGTTTGTAGCATCGTTAGTTAACCTTGGTACGGAGTTGCTTGTACCTGCACCTGTCCATCTATCTAAGTAATAAGCCGGCTTATTTACATTTGGTAAAAAACGTTCAAAATTTCTAACCATGTCTTTTCCTAGCTCTGCATATAAATAAGAAGTAAAATCCCAATTTTTATATTTTGCAGAAATATTGAATCCCATATAGAAATCTGCTTGCGGATTACCAATGTTCACACGGTCATCAAAGTCTATAACACCATCGTTATTTGTATCTTTATATCTGATATCTCCAGGAGAAGTAACACTTGCTCCTAGCCCTGTTTGCGAAGGATGTGCATCTACTTCTGCTTGTGTTTGGAAAATTCCGTCTGTTTGTAAGCCAAAGAAATAACCAATTGGTTGTCCTACTTCCATTCTTGATATAGGAAGGTTACCGATTCCAAAATCACCTCCTTCTACAATAGCGTCGTCTAAAACGTCTGTTACTTTATTTTTTACATAGGTAACATTGTATCCAAAATTTAAAGAAAAATCTTCTTTAGAAATGGCTTTGTAGTTAATTGCCAATTCTCCACCTGTATTTTTAGAAGTACCTGCGTTTACTGTTGGGTTTTCCCCTCCTGCTGCGCCAGAACCTAATAAACCAGAAACTGGAAAGTTTTCAATTAATAAATCTTTTCTTGTTTCTTCAAAATAATCTGCAACAATTGTCAATTTATCATCAAATAGATTCATATCTAAACCAATATCTAATTTCTCTGCGGTTTCCCAAGTTGCTGAAGGATTAGACAAAGCACCTTGTGCAGTACCATCTACTAAACTTCCGTTAAACACATACTCACCTTCACCATCTAATAAAGATCTGTATAAGTTATCCCCAACTAAGTTTCCTAAAGTACCGTAACTTGCTCTTAATTTTAAAAAGTTAATTGTTTTGCTATCTTTTAAGAAGTTTTCATCAGAAATTTTCCAACCTGTAGTTACAGACCAAAAATTATCTACTCTTTGATCTTCTGCAAAAACAGAAGCACCGTCTCTTCTAATTAATCCAGAAAATAAATATTTCCCTTTATAATCATACTGGGCTCTACCAAAAAAAGAGGTTAACCTAATATCTCCATTCCCTGTATTTAAACTTCTTTGTTCACTTTGCGAATTTGTTAAACTAATGTCTGCAAATTCATAAGAATTATTTGGTACATCAAAACCAGTAGTATAAATACCATCAAACAAATCATTCTGTACACTTGTACCTAACGTAAAGGTAGTATTGTGGTTTTCTGAAAATGTTTTTTGATAAGTGGCAAATGTTTCCCAAAGAACTCTTGTTGAAGTTGTTTTATATTGATATACAGAACTTTGAGTTTTATTATACACTTTACTAGCTCCGTAATTTTGAATTGGAGTAAAAGAACGTTGTTTTTCGTTATAAATTTTATAACCAACACGAGATACTACATTTAAACCTTCAATTGGTTTATATTCTAACTTAAAGTTCCCTTCAAGCCCATTACCATTAGTTTCTCCATAAGTGTTTTCTAATAAAGTTAAAGGGTTTACAACTTCAATCCCTAAAAAATTATTGGTATCATCTTCATTTAAACCATAACTTGGAGCATAATTTAAACCATTAAATAAAAGTGAACTTGTAAATCCTTCTGAAGCACTTGTAAAATAGTTAGCTATTACAGAAAAATTAAGTTTTTCACTAATATCAACACCTATATTTAATTTAATATTATTTCTAATAAAATTAGATTTTTCTTTGGCAATAATACCATCTTGTTCTGTACGAGATGCACTTACAAAATATCTATAATCTTCTCCACCTCCCGATAAACTAATATTATGATTTATTAACATTGCATCATTAAAAAGTTCATCTTGCCAATTAGTTCCAGTACCTAATTCACTCACATTACTAAAAGGTGTTGTTTGTCCACTTGCTGCATATGCTTCATTTAAAACCAAAGCGTATTCAGTGGCATTTAAATAATCTAACTTTTTAGTAGTTTGTTGAAAAGCAGCATAAGTATCATATTTTACCGTTGCTTGTTTATTTTTCTTACCAATTTTAGTAGTTACCAAAACAACACCGTTTGCTCCTTTTATACCATAAATAGCTGCCTGCGCATCTTTTAATACGGTTATAGATTCAATATCGTTTGGGTTGATACTATTTAAATCACCTTCATAGCCATCTACAATTGTTAATGGTTGATTGTTGGTGTTAGAACTAACCCCTCTAATTAAAATATTAACTTTTGCACCAGGTGCTCCAGAAGAAAGGTTTACAGCTACACCAGAAGTTGTACCTTGTAATGCACTTGTAGCATCAATAGGTTTTAAAGCTTCTAAAGTTTTTTCACCTACAATAGATACAGAACCGGTAACATCCTTTCTCTTTTGTTTACCATAACCAACCACAACAATCTCATCTAAAGACTCTGCTAATTCTTCTAAACCTACATTTATAGTTTGTTGATTAACGGTTACTTCTTTTGGGCCATATCCCAAATAATTAAAGATAAGAGTTGTTCCTTTTTTTACTTTAGAAAGACTATAAAGTCCATCAAAATCAGTTTGAATACCAACAGTTGTTCCTTTAATTAATATACTTACTCCCGGCAATGGATCACCCGTTTTAGCATCTTTAACAACCCCTTTTACATTAATAGTTTGTGCAGTTGCACAAAAACCTACTAGTAGAAGGAGTAATAATGTGATTTTTTTTCTCATGAATTCAGCTATTTATTATTTGACAATAAAATTATTGTTAATTATTAGCTAATTCACAAAATTAACCACTACAAAAAACATACATCGTAAAAAAAAGTTTATAAAAGCAGCATATTACCAATAAAGACAAGGGATTACAAACATGTTGTAAATTACCTTATAAAGAGTATAAATTAACCTTGTATGGGTAATGTTTGGGTTAAAAATAGAGTTGTTTGGTCTTTAAATTTCTAAGATGTAATTTGTTAAGTTAGAATCATGAGGTAATTCCATCTTTTTTCTTAATCTATATCTTTTAACCTCTACACTTCTTGGAGAAATATTTAAAAGCGGTGCTATTTCTTTAGAAGATAAGTTTAACCTTAAATAAGAACAGAGCCTTAGATCATTTGGAGTTAAACTAGGATGCTTGTCCTTTACTTTCTTTAGAAAGTTTTTATCGGCATTGTTAAATGCCTCTTGAAACATTTTCCAATCATCTGTATTGTTTAAGTTTTTATCAATAATCTTAACAACTTTAGAAATATTCTTCTCATCACCATTAATCAATTCTATTTTTATAGTATTCAAAAAATCATTCTTCTTAATTATATTCATTGTAGAAGTAGCTAATTCCCTATTTTTACTATCTATATCACTTCTTAATTTATCGTTATTTAACTTTATGATCTGTTGTGAACTTTCTAACTCTTTTAACTCTGATTCTTTTTGAGCTTTCTCTAATAATTCTTCTCTTTGCTTTTTATAATATCTTTTTGAAGCAATATGCACCAAATAAAACGCTAGTAATGATAGTAAAACGTAAAGAGCAATAAAAGCATTAGACACATACCAAGGTCTTTTAATTATAAAACTAAAAGTCGCCTCATTTATACTTAATTCTCCCCCAACAATGGCCCTAACTTTAAATGTATAACTACCATAAGAAATGTTTTCAAATAAAACCGATTTAGAATCAGTAGGAATACTCCACAACTTACTTTTACCTAATAAACGATACTGATATTTTATATTTGTTATTTTATTATAATTTGGAACACTATAAAAGAATTCTAAGTTATTTTCATTAGATGAAAACTCTTTTTTTAAAGATAAATTCACCTTAGATTTGGGTTTATCCAAAATAAAACTATTTATTTTATTAATTTGAATGCCAAAACCTACTGGTTTGTTTAAATTATTTAAATCAACGGTAACATAACCATTAGAAGTACCGATAAGATATTTTTCATTTTCGAGATGTATAATATTTTCATAACCATAAGTAGCTCTTGGCATAGAAATAGAAACCGGGATGTTTTTTACTGTTGGCTTGTCACTTAATTTTCCAGGTATTAGATATTTAATATTTTCTTTAGAAAAAGACCAAAGTATATTATTTGATTTACTGAAAGCCAATTCTCCTGAAATAAAGTTGTCTTCAGAAATCAATTGACTATAAATATTATCTCTTTTAAAAATATCGTTGCTTTTATCATATAAAAAAACACCTTTTTTACTTGAATACAAAATTTTATCTTGATAAGAAATTAAACAAGAATGAAGTCCTTTAGTAAGTGATTTCTCTTTATTTATAGCTATTACTTTTTTATAATCTTTATCTAGGGTTAGTTTAAAAACTCCTTTATATTCATGATTCACAAAAAATTTGTTTGAATCATAGTTAACAAAATACTTACTAGAGTTATTAAAACCAGCTACTTTATTTCTTAAACTCCAATTATTATTCTTTTTTTCAAGTATATACAATCCATCATAACAACCTTGAATAATTTTATCCTTATCAATTTTCTTTAACCTCCAAGTACCTTGTTTATTAAATATAAGTTTCGATTTATTTTTTTCAATCAAAAAAGTCCCAGAATCATGTCCACAAAAAAGTGAATTATCAATAATATCTAAACTCCAAACTTGTCCTTGTGTATTATCTATAAGTTTAAAATTGTCTTTAGACTCCTTATTTCTATAAAATAAACCTTGGTTTGTACCTAAGTATAAATTGCCTTCAAAAACTATAGATGAATATACAGTACCTATAAAATCGCTTTTCTTATTATATATTCTAAAAGGAGAATTACTATTAATACAGTTAATTCCATTATCTAAGCCCAACCAAATATTACTGTCTATATCCTCAAAAACAGATAAAAGTGTATTGTTACTTAAACCAGAACCTTGTGTAATTTGATAATTAACTGATCCATTACTGTTTAAATATATAAAACCATCAGAAATAGTACCTAAAGCATAATCATTATTTTTCAATAATTTTGCGCTATAAACTGTTACGTTTTTTAAAATTGATTCTGATGGAGTTTCCCATTTTGAAAATTCGTTACCTTTTAAATAGAAAAAGCCATTTTTTTGGGTTAGAAACAGTAATTTACCATCTTTTTTGAAGATTTCTACAATAACATTTTCTTTTAAAATTTGATGATCAGAAATTAACTTAGGAACACCATTTTCAATTTTAAAGACACCTTTATTTCCTTCTTGAAAATAAATAACACCACTTACTTTTGATAGTTTATGAATCCTAAACTCTGAGTTTATGATTTTAACTTCATTTGTTTCTAAATTGTAGAGATATATTCTTTCTAAAGATTTAAAAAGCACCCAACCATCAACCTCTAAAATATTCCAAATCTGCTCATCTTCTAGCATTTGGATATTTTGCTTCTTTACAATAGAACTAAATACTAACTCTCCAAAATCGTTTTTTTGCCAAAAACCAAAATCCATAAAAAATCCTGTATAAATTTTATCTCCTAAAACTTTTACAGACCTCATTATGGTTTCATTAGGTGTTGGGTACAATTGCCAAATTGCACCATTAAACTCTAATAAACCTTTATTATTGGCTATATAAATAAATTTATTATCAGATTGTGATATTGCCCAATTTTGGTTTTCAGCTTTATAATCTTTAGCTGTATAAGTATTAATTGGTGGTAATTCTTGAGCAATACTTGAAAAAGAAATAAAAAGAAATAAAAAAAGGACTCTATACATAAATTGGTAACTCAATGTTGAGTTACCAATTTACGTTAAATATCACAAAACTAAGATAAAAACTATTACTTGTATGGTTTTTGTATAGGTTAAACAACGTTTGTAATTAATAGAATTAAACTTTTTCTTAGAGCATAAACAACTTAATAACATGGAAATAAGCGGAAATTCATAACTTTAAAACCACAAATAATACCATTGACTTTTATCATTATTTTAAAACTACAAAACAAGCAGAATTTTTATACAGTTGTATAGAAGATACCTTAATGAGAATTATACAAAAGAAATTAGTTATCTGCAAAAGTATGATGAATTTAAAAAATACTTAGATAATCATTGTGAAATGCTTGATAAAATAGTTGCAATACTTGTTCTCTTAAAACTTATTTAAGTTAGAATAATACTGTCTATCTCTAATTTAAAACCTTCTGCTCTTTTATTTCCAATTAAAAAAGCTATTTCTTCAAGACTTTCTTTAGCATAATTTGGCTTTTGTAATTTATTACCTCTAAATGTAGGATACATATCTGATAATAATATTTCAATATCTTCCCATTCATTAGACGTTTCAAAAAAAGAAATATAAACATGATCATCAGAAAACCTGCTTCTTAATCTAAATTGATACCGCTTTCCGTCTCCTTTAACTTTTATAATAATTTTAGAATACTTTTGAGTTTTTACCGCATCAAAACGACACCTCAACAAAGAAAAACCTCCGTTATTTTCTAAGGATACATTTCCTTCAAAAACACAATTTCCTTTTTCATTAAAAAAGTAACTACCTAAGGAATTCCCTCCCATAACAGCATCATTAATAATTTTCCAATTATCTGGACTGTTCTTTTCTAAATTAAAAACAACTAACGATTCCATATCTTTTGTTTTAAAGCTTTAATAAATATACTTCTCCGTTTTTTATATGATTTTCTTTCTTTTCATCAGGCATTTTATCAAACATTCTAACCAACATTCCTAATCTTGGATTCGACAAAAAGAAATCACGATGTGTATCCATAAATCGCCAAAAAAGACCATCCCAAGTGGCTTGCCAATCTCCCTTTTTATAGTTGCTCATTTTCATTAGATAATTACTACCACTAATATAAGGTTTCGTAGCCATTAAACCACCATCTGCAAACTGACTCATTCCATAAATATTAGTTACCATAACCCAATCGTAAGCATCTATAAACAGCTCCATAAACCACTTATATACTTCATCTGGATCAAATTCACACAACATCATAAAATTACCTAATATCATTAGGCGTTCTATATGATTACAATATCCTGTTTTTAATACTTTCTTAATCGTTTGATCAATTGGAGAAATACCTGTAGTTCCGTCGTAAAACGATTTTGGAATCTTCTTCGTGAATTTCCAAAAATTAGTAGTGCGTTCTTCACTTCCTCTCGATTCGTAAATACCTCTTATAAACTCTCGCCAACCAATAATTTGTCTTACAAATCCTTCTGTAGAATTAATAGGAACGTTATTTTCTTCAGCATACACCAAACAAGTATCAATTATATATTTAGGCGTTATTAAACCAACATTAAGCATTGGCGTTAACACACTATGGTTTAATATTGAATTTTCAGAAACGATAGCATCTTCATACATTCCAAATTCCATAAAACGTTGTTCAAAAAATTGAATTAACCAGTCTTTACTCGTTTTAAAACTTGTTGGATATAAAGCATAATCCGTCAAACTTCCTAAATTCTTTGAAAAATTAATATTAACATATTCTTGCGCCTCTTTAAAATATCCATCAACATCAGGAAACTGAATTGATGGAGGTGTTTTTTTTGAAGGGTATTTTTTTCTATTCTCAGCATCAAAAGTCCACTTTCCTCCTGTTGGTTTCCCATCAGGTTCTAAAAGAATATTTCTTTTTTTACGTTGCTCCGTATAAAAAGTGGTTTGATGATATTTCTTTTTATCCTTTCTAAAGAAAACTTGTAATTCTTCTTTCGAATTTAAAAACAAAGGCGAGTTATAAACTGTAGTGCTAATATTTTGTTCTAAACATCCTTTTTCTATTCTTTTCTGAAGCCAATTATCCGTAGGATCTATATAATTAATATGTTCAATTCCTTTTTGCTTCAAAGCAGGAATCAATGCTCTAATATCGGAAATTTCTGTTATTGCCTCAATATAATGAACATCAACATTTTTTTCTTTCTGAAGAAAATCAGCATACCGTTTCATAGTAGCTCTATGGAAAGCTATTTTCTGTTTATGAAAAGAATACTGCCTAAAAAACAAATATTCTTCTACTAAATAGACAGGGGAATCTATTTGAAAAATTGGTGATTCTTCAAATAATTGATGTGGAAATATTAAGTTGATTGTTTTCATTTATTTCTTCTACAGCGTTCGCTACAATATTTTACCGTTTCCCAATTCTTATCCCATTTTTTGCGCCAAGTAAATGGTCGCTTACAAACCACACATATTTTTTCGGGTAGATGCTCTTTCTTCATTCTTAAAACTCAGGCACTTCATCTATTCGTACATACGGATGCTTCGCTACCTTTTTTAAGGAATAATAACTATTTAAACCAGAAATACCGATGCTTTCCGTAGCTTCTAAATCAATATCACCATCCACGATAGCATCATCTGGAAAAATAAGCTGTTCTATTTCTCCTATAACTAACTTCGTTCCGTTATGTTTTATATCAATAGCTTCTACAAAACACATCCCTATTTTAAAATTACTTTCTTTTACAAAAGGCGCCTTAAAATCTTTAATATATTCTTCGGTAAGATTACAGCGCTTAAATTCTGAAATATCTGCATCAAACTTTCCTGAGGTATAATGGGCGTTCTTTATAAAACCTTGATGAATATGATTAATCGTATATACTTCGTTTTCTTGGATATTAGCATACGTATGCCCTACTTCTGCTGTTTGTGGTCTTGTAACAAAACCTAACAATGCTGGGCTACTACCTAAATGAACTATAGAACTAATAATAGCTAAATTACTTTGCCCTTTATTATTTATGGTACCTATAAGGTTTGCTGGTTTTATGCCGGTTACCGAATTAATAATTTTTAATTTAGTTACACGGTCAAATCCTTCTATATCTTCTTTATTGTAAATCATCATTTTCTATTTACGTGCATATTTAAAATTCTATTCTTTTCTTTTTGCACAGCAGGATGCTTTTTATGTCCCCAAATTTTATCTCTTGCTAATCTGGCACTTTCTTGTAAATCTACAATTGGCAACGGGTAATCTTCACCAATAACAACTTCGCAAAAAGTTTGCTCCATACTGGTCATTTTCCAAGGTTCGTGGATGTATGCTATTGGAACATTTGCTAATTCTGGAATCCATTTTTTTATAAAAACACCTTCTGGATCGTGTTCTTCAGAATTTTTTACAGGATTATATAAACGTACTGTATTAATACCTGTAGTACCAGCTTGCATTTGAAACTGCGGATAATGAATACCTGGGTCGTAATCTAAAAACTGTCGTGCCAAATGGTACACTCCATCTCGCCAATCTTGATCTAAATTCAATGTTAAAAATGAAACGACCATTGCTCTCATTCTAAAATTAATCCAACCTGTTTGTTCAACGGCACGCATACAAGCATCAATTAATGGAAAACCAGTCGTACCTGTTTTCCACGCTTTAATAAATGTTTCATTTTTTTGATGTACTAATAACTCATACCCTTGGTTAATACAAGCCGTTTCATACCTGCATTCTACCTCAAATTTTTGAATAAAATGACAATGCCAATGCAAACGTGTTAACATTGCAGAAAATGCTTTATCGTTTTTTGTTCCATTAGGATGTGTCCCTACAAACTGAAAAGCTTGCTTTATTGTAATGTTTCCCCAAGCTAAATATGGTGACAATCTGCTACATCCTACTCTACTTTCTGTAGGTTTTGAAATATGATTTTGATAATTTTTGCCTCTTTCTGCTGCAAATGATTTTAAATAACGCCAAGCATTTTGCTCTCCTGCGGGTTGAAATTGTTTTGGATATTCTTTCCATGTTGTTTCTAATGCTTCAGGTAACAAAAAAGGATGTTTCAGCGTTGCTTCTTTAGAGATTGAATAGGTATTTTGAATTACCTGAGTATGCATGGTTATATGCCATTGCTTATTCCAATTATCTCTATTTTTAATACCTCGTAAAATACCGTCACGTTGAAACTCTTGCCAAACTATTTTATTTTTCTTGAAAAATGAATTCATTATTTTATCTCGTTGCCAAGTAATTTGAATTCCACTTTCTTGATAGCTAAAAACATTTTGTACATTAAATTCTTCATTCAAATAATGATACACCTCCAGCGCTTCTACATAAAATACACTTACGTTTCTGTTAAAAGGTTTTAGACTATTATTTAAGGATTGAATAGAATTATAGATAAACTTTAAATGTCTTGGACTGGTATCTGGGTATTCAATAATTGAAGGTTCAAACACATAAATTATTTTGTACGGAATACCAGATTGCTCAGCTTTATGCAAAGCTTCGTGATCTTGTGAACGAATATCTCGTTTTAACCAAACAATATTTATAAGTTGTTTTTTCAATAGATATTTAAGTAAATTAACTCGATATAAAACACGAGTTTTTTAGATATTATTTTTAGCCTTAAAAAATATAGGAATTAAAGACTTTGCTATCAACTTCTTATTAACGTTTACTTATTCTATTCCCCGAAATTGCTTTTTGACGAGAACATTTAAAACGTGTAATATCTGGATTGCGTTTTTTTAAGTGTTTTTGACTAACACCACTATGCACTCGTTTACGCCAACGCTTAAAACTAGATTCTTTTAAATTACCTCGCATTACCAATATCACTTGCTTTTCTGGTAAGCCAAATTGAAATTCAATCGCTTCAAAAGGAGTTCTATCTTCCCAAGCCATTTCTATAATACGGTCTAACTCCCTTTCTGTAAATTGTTTTGTATCTAATTTCATATTATACCTTTTGCCAAATTTGATCGGCATTTAAATAAAAACTTCCTAAAGAATTAAAACGACATTCATTTGGAGCTATAATTGATAAAAAAGTTTTTTCGTTATCTCTTTTGTACAAATGATATATTTCTCCAAGAATAGGTTCAAAAGTAAATTCTGCATCAAAAATCATTTTATTATACTCATACTCCTTCATCATATTTTCATATTCAGCTTTTAGTTCTAAATACTTCGATTTCATTTTATGATTCACCTTATTAATGCTTCTGTTTTTCCAAGCTATACTATCAGAAGTTGTTATTACCGGAGCACTAACAGAAGTTGCGTATGGCTTTAGCGAAGCATCATATTTTTGCGTTTCTGTATTAAAAACTACATTATCTGGTTTTTTATCTTCTTTCATCATTCTTAAAGAAATCTAAACATTTAATTTTTCAAGTTGCTTCATGATTTCTTCTGCTTCAACTATTTTACCATCGCTCTTTTTTCTATCTACAGTAGATAATGAATGCGCTTGTTTTAACAATTTCTCATATTTATTCTGTAATTTTTCCTTTGCTGATTTCTTTTTAAATATTCCGAACATCTTTATTTTTTTGTAAAGATACAAAATGTTTAACATATTCTATATTTAGTTAAACAAAACTATTTCTAAAGTAATTTAGATATATAAAAACCGATGCTTTTATATTCGTTTTATCACAGTAATTAGTAAAGTGATTATCTAATAAAGTTTAAAGTTCATATAATCTCACAGTTTATCAATCAAAGTATTTAATTGATATTTCCGAAACCATATAAAGTTAAATATTTTAATTAAACCAGTCTTAATAAGTCACCTATCTAAAAAGAAATTTATTAATTTTATAGAGTTTCTAAAAAAATAGCGAGGTGCAGCTTAGTCGATGTCGGGAGCGGAATAGGTTTTGAAGATTCTTAATAAAATATAAGAAACTACCAAGAGTAAGATTAGAATAACTAGAGTCAACTTAAAAAATATTTGTACATTTATTCACTTAACTATAGCTAAAAGAATAGAAATGTGTACTACTTTAATAAAATAGCCACAAACCCAATAGAATACGTAAATATCACCTATTGTATTGATAATTCAAACACTAATTATCAGTTCGTTATTTTTAAATCATATTATTAAGCAAAAAATGAAATGTCCTTGTAATCCTTCAAAATTATATGCTGATTGTTGTCAGAAAGCCCACATTAATATTAAAAGTGTAACTACTCCAGAAGAATTAATGCGTTCTAGGTATAGTGCATTTGTGATGGCTAATATTGACTATTTACTAAAAAGTCATCATAGTAAAACAAGACCATCAAATTCTGAAAAAAAAGAAATATTAGCTTGGACAAAATCTATAGAATGGGTAAAATTAGATGTTTTAAAATCCACAGAAAACACGGTCGAGTTTAAAGCTTTTTTTTACGAAAATGAATCTTTAAATGTAATACATGAAAATTCCTTTTTTGTAAAACAAAATAATTATTGGGTCTATAAAAGTGCTTTATAAAAAATATAATATGAAGTTATTCACCTCATATATCTATAGTTTACATAGAAATTACCATTAAAAAAGCGTTTGTCTTTTCTAATTTAGAGGCTCTATAATTAAAGGTTTAAATACTGAAAAACTTCTTGTCTTTTACGTGATGAGATCGTTACTTTATCGTTATTAATCATCAAAAAATATTCCTTTTTATAAGTAGATGCAATATGATTTTTGTTTATTAAATGCGATTGATGACATCTAACAAAATTATTACCTAAAAGATCTTCATAGTACTTTTTGATTTTTCATTATTTTCTATGGCTTTTCTAAAATAAGTTAAGGATTTTTTATCATCGTCTTTAACTCTATTGTAATTATTATGGTAATTCAACTATTTCTAAGTAAAATAATCACAATAAATTTAAAGTAAACTTAATTAAATCAAATATTAATTTTATTTACATATTTATTTACATATGGCTTAACAAAAAAAACATTTGTTACCCTTAAAAGCCTTAAATATATGAACATTTGTATAATAAATTTAAAACAAAATAATATGAAATTCAATTTACTTGGCAATTGGAAACTCAAAGTTTATTATTTAACATGTCTGTTAATTTTTAGCTTAAGTACAATGCAAGCTCAAACAACTTCTATAAAAGGAGTTGTTACTGGAGATGGACAACTCCTACCAGGTGTTAGTGTTCTTGTTAAAGGAACCACTAACGGTACGGTAACAGATTTTGATGGTAATTTTAAAATTAGGGCAACACCTAACAGTGTATTGCTTTTTAGCTACCTTGGGTTTGCCATTAAAGAAATTAAAGTAGGAACTAAGACAACAATTAATGTTATTTTAAAATCTGATGTTGATTCTTTAGATGAAATAGTTGTAGTTGGCTATGGTACTCAAAAGAAAAAAGAAGTTACAGGAGCTGTTGCTCAAATTAGTTCTGAAGAAATTGGAAAAATGGCCTCTCAAGATTTAGGAGCTACTTTACAAGGACAAATTGCAGGTGTAAATGTTACTGCTAGTTCTGGAGCACCAGGTTCCGATTCAAACATACTTATTCGTGGTTTAAGTTCTGTAACCGGTAATAGTTCTCCTCTTTATGTTGTTGATGGTATACCATATAGTAGTGATCCCAAATTAAGTATGAGTGAAATTGAATCGATTGATATCTTAAAGGATGCTGCCTCTTCTGCAATTTATGGTACTCGTGGTTCTGGTGGGGTAATTTTAATTACAACAAAAAAAGGAAAAATTGGACAAATGAAGATTTCTGTTGATGGATATCGTGGAATCCAAAATATTACTTCTGGGACAAACTTAGTAAATGTTGAAGAAGATTTATATGTAACATTTCTTTCCAAAAACACTTTAAACGGAACTACATATGGAAATAGCTGGACACCAATTGAATATAACCCTCAACAATTGACAAATAACTCAGATTTAAGAGATATTGTAGAAAATGACAATGCTACTATTGAAAATTATAGTTTAAGTATATCTGGTGGTAAAAAGGGTTTATCTTATAACGTCGTTGGAAACTTATTTAGTCAAGACGGTATGATTATTAACTCAGGTTATGACCGTTTTAATTTAAGAGCAAACACTCAATTTAACAAAGGTAACTGGAAAGTAAATACAGGATTGGGGTTCAGAATCGAAAACCAAGAATATGCAGCATATAATTTAATTTTAGATGCCTATAAATTTCACCCTTACCAAGACAAAATTGACCCCAACCAAGAAACAATTGAAACCTCAGGACCAGGAAACAGTGTTGAGGCTTTAAATAGAAGTAATTTAGCTCAAAAATTTCAACAAACAGATGTCCGTGACGGAAATCAATTTAATGGAAATATCAATGCTGAATATAAAATTAATGATTATTTAAAATTCACATCTAGAGCAGGTATAGAATATGGAAATGACAAACGTGTTAGAATAAATCCATTATTTAAAGCTTATGACGGAGATGGAAACGTTATACCAACATCTACAAGGTCAGGTACTTATAACTACAGTAGTAGTGCTACTAAAAAAACGTGGGATAACTCATTAGATTTCAATAAAAAATTCGGAGATCATCAAATAAAGGCATTGCTTTTATATTCTTCTGAAAAATATACATTTACATCTTTTTATGCTCAAAAATTCGATTTATTAAGTAATGATATTACGGTATTAAATGGAGCTACTTTAGATCCCGCAGCTGGTTCTGGTACAGGATGGGGACAAGATAAAACAACTTCCTTGATTGGTATGTTAGGCCGTTTACAATACAATTACAAAGGTAAATATCTGTTTAGTGCTAGTGTACGTAGAGATGGTTCTTCAAGATTTTCAGAAGAAAATCGCTGGGGTATATTTCCATCGGCATCTGCAGGATGGAATGTTTCTGATGAAAATTTTTTCAGCCCTATAAAAGACGTCGTAAATTCTTTAAAACTTAGAGGTAGTTATGGTACTACTGGTAACCAAGGCTTCCTTGATTACAGTAATGCTGCAACTATTACGTTATCTCAAGATTATGTTTTTGGAGCAGAAGAAAATGACAATTTAGCTTTAGGTGCAACACAAACAGCATTTGCAAATAAAAATATAAAATGGGAAACTTCTAAACAGACTAACATTGGTTTTGATTTTGGATTCCTTAAAAATAGATTAAAATTTAGTGGAGATTTTTATAAAACGAAGAAAGAAGATATGTTATTCCCTTTATTATTACCACCAACAACAGGAGCTGGTCTTAATAAAACTGTTATTCTAAATGTTGGAGATATGGAAAACACAGGTCTTGAATTTGCTTTAAACTATAGACATAAAGGAGACCTTACTTGGAGTGCTGGAATAAACTACTCTCATAATGAAAATATTGTTACAAAAATGAGTGGAGCTAACAAAATTGCCTACCTTGAAGGAAGTAAAGTTGTAAACTCTAATAGTGAAGATTTAGTATCCGTTTTGGCAGAAGGATATACCGCTGGTTCATTTTTCTTAATTCCTACAGATGGAATCATAAAAACAGAAGAAGAGTTAAACGAATATAAAAATCTTTTCCCTGGTGCTAACTTAGGAGATTTAAAATATATTGACGCTTTAACTGTTGACACTGATGGCGATGGTATTCTTGATGCTGGAGATGGAGTAATAACAAACGATGATAGAGTTAATTATGGTAGTGGAACACCTTCTTTTGAAATGGGACTAAATTTCTCTTTAGAATATAAGAATTTCGATTTTTATATGCAATGGTACACTTCTCAAGGAGCTGAAATTTTAAATGGTAATAAAGCTTTTACCTATAAATATGCAACCAATAAAGATTTAGTTTATCAATGGACTCCACAAAATACTAGTTCTAATATTCCAACAAATAGAGGTCGAGATCACTATAATTATAGAGGTTATACAGATTATTGGCTTGAAGATGGTTCTTTTATAAGATTAAGAAATGTTAATCTAGGATACACAATAACAAATAGTTTTTTAAAAAAAGCCAAAATTAATAAATTACGTATTTACATTACTGCTCAAAACCCACTTACTTTTACTAAATATACAGGATTTGATCCTGAAGTTGGTAATAACGGTTTAAGTACCAAAGGAATTGACAAAGGTAATTATCCTGTTAGTTCTCAATATAAAATGGGTATTCAACTAGACTTTTAATCAAAAAACATATAATAATGAAAAAAATATTTAATAATAAAATTGCAATTGTGATGCTTATAGCCCTCTCACTAATTGCATGTGATAAAGAGTTTCTAGAAGAAACAAACCCAAATGAAATTTCAACAGATAGTTTTTGGAAATCTGTTGATGATTTAACTTTAGGTATAAATGCCGTTTACAATACCTTTAAAGATGGTAGTATTATGCTTACTGGAGATGAAACTGTAAGAGCAGATTTAGCATACCCTGGCTACGGTAGACCTAACACCACAAATGAATATTACCTTAAAACTTTTAATGATGCTTCTACTTCTGTAAATAATAAATGGCAAGCTCTTTACAAAGGTATTTTTAGAGCCAATCAAGTTATTGAGGCATGTGATCGATTAATGGGAACCTTGGGATCTACCCAAAAAGAAAAAAGTGCTTTAGAAATTTTAGCTCAGGCCAAATTTTTTAGAGGCTTATTCTACTTCTATCTTCATAATTCATTTAATCAAGGAGCCGTTCCTATTTTTAATTTTGTTCCAGCTACCGAGTCAGATTTTTATCAACCTATAAGTACCGCAGAAACTGTTCGTGATTTTTATATTGCCGATTTAGAATTTGCAAAGGAAAATTTACCTGCAACTTGGGAGCTTTCTAATGATAAAGGAAGAGTGACTTCTGGGGCAGCAACAGCTGTGTTGGGAAAAAGTTATTTATATGCAAAAGACTATGTTACAGCAAAAGAATACTTTAAAAGTGTAATTAATGATTTTGACTATAGCTTAACACCTAATATTGGAAGTAATTTTACCACTGCTGATGAATTAAATAGTGAATCTATTCTTGAGATTAACTACTCCCTTAATTATAAAGCTGAAATTAACCCATATGCTGCAGAACAAACTTCAAGCTTACTTAACTTTACATTTTCTTCTGCTCAAACAGGAGGATACAGATCTGTATACCCAGCTTGTTGGTTAATTATGGAGTATAAGAACGAAAAATTAGATTATAGTGATGAACGTAATTTAATTACAGAAGAAGATGGAACCGTTAGATTAAGAGATTACTCTTTACGTACTTCTTATTCAATTGCCTTAGTTGATGATAGAGATCTCGAATACTATGGAGCTACAACAGCTCAAAAATCAATATTTAACGGTAAGGAAACTGCTTATTGGAGAAAATACACAAATTGGGACATTACTGATAACGAAAAAAACATATCACAATCTACACCTAGATCTGGTGTAAATGTGCGCGTTATTCGTTTGTCTGATGTACTTTTAATGTATGCTGAATGTTTAATTGAAGGAGGAAATAATGATGGTGGAGTTGATGAAGCTTTATTAGCAATTAATAAAGTAAGACATCGTTCTGCTGTTCAATTATTAGGATTAAACCTAACAGGAGATTACCCTGCCAATGACCATGATAATATATCATATACAGCTCAAAGCTTAATGCACCACTTAATGTATATTGAAAGACCTTTAGAATTATCTGCTGAAGGAATGGCTATTCGTGTAATGGATTTAAGAAGATGGGGTATTACAAAACAACGTTATCAAGAATTATCTTTAAAAAGATACAATGTTAAAGATTATGATTTTGTTGATCTCAACGGAAAAAATCAAACTAGATGGGGATCTGTTTTAATAGAAACAGATGAAGCTGATTCACACCCAGACTTAAATGAATTTGAACAATCAGCAGAAAATTATAATGAAGCTGAACACGGATATTGGCCAATTCCAAATAGCGAAGTTGTAGCAAACCCAAATTTGTATAACAACAAATAAAACGATATTCTAAAATTAGAATTCAATTTATTAGATAGTAGTAATTTTGTAAAATATAAAAATATAAAAATGAAAAATAAACTAATTTTAATGGCACTGTTACTAACATGTGTCTTCATTGGATGTGAAGATGATGATTATGACGCCCCTAACTCTCTTTCAGATATAGGATGGTATACTAGCTTATTAAGAGCCGAAGAATTTAATATAGGAATTAACGATTATATTTCCTTTTCAGACCTTTCTCAAGGAACCTTAGACCATACTTGGACCATATCACAAGGCTCTTATTTCTTAGAAGGTCCTATTAAGAGAAACGATACTCTATATGATCAATATATAACCGATACTATTTCTTTAAAATCTACTAATAAAACAATTCACGTTTTATTTAAAAAATCTGGATTACAAGAAATTAACCTTTACAACACCTTCAAAGATTCTGTAACATTTAAAGGTGTTAAGGGAATAACTGACGTTGTTCTCCCTTCAAAAAGAATTGAAGACAGATGGGTAATTGATACAACTTTTGTTGTAGATGTATATGATACCATTGTACCCGCAATGAGAATTGAACAACATGGTGTTGTCGTTCCTCATGAAAGTATTTTAGATACTATTTATGTTGAAGCAGGTGATAACATACAATTATTTGATTTAACAACTATTGGACGTCCAAACACTTGGTCTTGGAAAATTGGTGATCAATATTCTAATGGACAAGAATCTACCATGGTCCTTAAAAAGTTAGGTACATTTGTAGGACAATTTACAGCAAGTAGAACGGGACAAAACATCCCTGGAGATTTTGAAACGTACAAAATTCCAGCTATTTTTAAAGTAATACCTTCTTCTCAACCATTTATTATTGCAGGTAAAATAAAAGAACTTAAAGATGAAACTTTACAAGTTCCTTTTAATGGTGAATTTACTTCTTTTGAAAATAAAGAACAATTTTTTACTGTAAAAGTAAATGATGTTGTGTTCCCTGTTGCTTCTGTATCAATAAATAGTGATGATGCTACTATACTTGACTTAGTGTTACAAGATCCTATTTATAGACCAGATATAATTACAGTAACTTTAGAACCAGATTCTGGTTTAGAATCAACAGACACCAGAACACCTGTACCCTTTACAGATTCTCCCGTAGAAATGCATAATGTTAATTTATGGGATGATAATATATATGGTTTTGAAGATAATGCAGAAAGTTGGATTACATCAGACGGTCCAGGCGGTACTTATTCAACAGAACAAGCTTCAAAAGGATCGTACAGCATGAAATTGACAAGTGATGATGGTTGGTCAAGAATTTCAAGTGAAAACTTCCCTGTTGTTGTAGAAGGCGGTAAAACCTATACAATTTCTTGGAAAGTTTGGGTTGACCCTGCTACAACCGTTAATAGTTTTGGTCCATGGTTCTACTTCTCCGGAGGAAACCAACAATTCTGGACTTCCTTAAAAGACGTCCCTAGAGGAGAATGGGTAACAATGTCTAGAGATTATGACGTAGCTAATACTGGCCCTACTTATTTTGCTTTCAGAATTAATAAAACATCTGTACTTTATTTAGATGAAGTTCATATTGTAGAAACGGAGATTAGACCTTAACTCATTTATATTACTATTTTAAAAGCCTGTTTGTAAATTCAAACAGGCTTTTTTTTATATGTATCTTTATTTTTTCCCTAAATAAAACATCTGTGGTAGTCATTATTTAAATTAATGTCGAATTTTATACTTCCATAAATTAAATTAAAATGACCCATAGAATTCTTTTTCTTTGTTTAATACTATCGTTTAGTATTTCATGCTCAAAAACATCAATAAAAAAATCGCCTAAAAAGCCAAACATTATTTATATAATGTCTGATGATCACACCACACAAGCTTTTGGTATTTATGGCAGTAGATTAGCTGGTTTAAACCCCACTCCTACTTTAGATAAAATTGCCAAACAAGGTATTATTTTTGATAACTGCTTTGTAAACAATTCAATTTGTACACCAAGTAGAGCTGCTATTATGTCTGGTCAAAATAGCCAAGCTAATGGTGTATTAGATTTGGAAGGAAACTTACCAATGAACCACCAATATTTACCTATTGAAATGAAAAAATTAGGATATCAGACGGCAATGATTGGTAAATGGCATTTAAAAGACGAACCAAATTTTGATTATTATAATGTATTTACAAAACATGGTCAACAAGGTACTTATTTTGATCCTTATTTAACGGAAACAGGAATGCATTTTACCAATGAGAAAGATCCTGCTTATGAAGCAAAACAATACAAAGGATATAGCACGGATATTATTACAAATATTTCTTTAGATTGGTTAAAAAATAAAAGAGACAAAACAAAACCATTTATTTTATTTCATCAATACAAAGCTCCACATGATGATTTTGAATATGCACCACGATATAAAGATTATTTGGCAGATGTAGAAATTCCTGAGCCTGCTAATTTGTACGACAATAAAAATAATGGATCTATTGCTACTAAAGGTAAAAATGGAGAACTATTATCAGTAATAGGCTCATCTGTTTCTAAAAGAAATACCATAAGAAATATGGGAATGAAAATTTGGAGTAAAACATATATAAAAAGAAACAATCCTGATTTTGATATTCACCAAGCGGATAATTTAGAAGGAGATGCATATACACATGCTACGTATCAAGAATACCTTAAAAGATATTTACGTTGTGTAAAAGGTGTTGATGATAACGTTGCTCGTTTAATAGAATATTTAAAAGCAGAAGGACTATATGACAACACTATAATTGTTTATACTGGCGACCAAGGATTTATGCTAGGTGAACATGATTATATAGACAAACGTTGGATGTATGAAGAGTCTTTAAGAATGCCGTTTTTTGTACGTTATCCAGAAAAAATTAAAGCAAACACAAGAACTGATGCAATTATTAATAATACTGATTTTGCTCCTACTTTAATTGAAATGGCTGGTGGAACTCCTCCAAAAGAAATGCAAGGTCATAGTTTTAAGCATATTTTAGAAACAGGGCAAGAACCTAAAGGATGGCAACAATCTACCTACTACAGATATTGGATGCACATGGCACATGCACATGCAAATCCAGCTCACTTTGGTATTAGAACAAAAAAATATAAATTAATATTTTTCTATGGAAAATACTGGGTAGATACTCATAAACCCGGAGCTAAATGGAATAAAGCAAGTTGGGGAAATAGATTTGAATTTGATACACCGGCAGCTTGGGAATTTTATGACTTAACAAAAGATCCTACAGAAACTAATAATGCTTATAAAGACCCTGCTTATAAAGAAACTATTGCAAATTTAAAAGAGCAATTAATAGCAAAACGTAAAGAACTTAATGAAGAAGATGGAGATAAATACCCACATATTCAAAAAGTTATAGACCAACATTGGAATGATTAACTCCTTTTTAAAATAACATTAAAACGCCTTACTTTCATAACGATGGTTTGGCGTTTTCTAATCTAAAAAACATCTTGTAATGCGATTTATATCATATTTAATCTTATTATCTCTCCTAGTTTCATCATGCAATTCTAAAAAAATAAACATTCCTCCAAGACAGGAAATTGATTTTAATTTTAACTGGCAATTTTTTAAAACAAAAGAACAATTAAATATATCAGACATTTCAACTAATAATGATTGGAATGAAGTTAAAACACCTCATGATTGGGCTATTAAAACACCCTACAACCAAGCGTATAAAATTACAGACTCTACCCCTAACTTAGGTTACATTGGTTGGTATAAAAAAGAATTCATTGTATCAAAAGATTGGAAAAACAAAAAAATTAGAATAGATTTTGATGGCGTTTATAACAATGCTGAAGTTTATTTAAATGGTAAAAAAATTACAGAAAGACCTTATGGTTTCAGTCCTTTTAGCGCAGAAATTTCTAAAAGCATTAATCTTGGTGAAAAGAATACACTTTTAGTAAAAGTTGACAGAACTGCTTTTTTAGATGCAAGATGGTACAATGGCGCTGGTATATATAGAGATGTTAAATTGATTATTACTGAACCTATTCATATTAAAAAATGGGGAATTGGAATTACAACTCCAAAAGTTTCAAAATTAAATGCAACTATCTATATTAAGGCTGAAATTATAAACTCACTTCAAAAAGAAAATCTATCTATTAGATTCCAAATTAAAGACAACTTAAACAATGTTATTAAAGAAGAAACAACAAAAACTTTCGAAGGAAAAACAAAAATTTCATTCATAATATCAAATCCAAAACTTTGGAATACCGAGAGCCCAAATTTATACACCTTAACTACAACTATTATAGATGAAGATGGTAGAATTTGGGACACCAAAGACGAAACATTTGGAATTAGAAGTTTAAAATATACCGCAAATGATGGATTTTTTCTTAATGGAGAAAAAACATATTTCAAAGGAGTTTGTTTGCATCAAGATGGTGGTGGAATTGGGGTTACTGTGCCTACTGATGTTTGGAGAAGAAGATTAAATATGCTAAAAAAGGGGGGTGTAAATGCTATTAGAACAGCACATAATACCCCTTCTAAAAACTTTTTAGACCTCTGTGATGAGTTAGGTTTTTTAGTGCTAGATGAAGCGTTTGATGAAATGGACTATCCTAAAGACAAACGTAGAAATTATAATTTAAAAGGGAAAAAAGATCCTTTAACGGAAGGATACAGTAATTTCTTTCAAGAATGGGGTGAACAGGACTTAAAAGATATGTTGTTGCGCGACAGAAATCATCCTTCAATTATTATGTGGAGTATTGGTAATGAAGTTGAATGGACCTACCCTAGATATGGACAATCTTCTGGATATTGGAATTCCGATAAGAAATATTATTATGACGAACCACCAATTTCTATTGCTGAAATGAAGGAAAACATGAAAAATAATCCACCAAAAGAATTTGAATTAGCTAAAACAGCACAAAAACTATCTAAATGGGTAAAAGCAATTGACACAACACGTCCAGTTACAGCCAATTTAGTAATACCAACTATAAGCCATTTTTCTGGTTATACAGACGCTTTAGATATTGTTGGTTATAGCTATAGAGCATCAATATATGACTATGGCCATAAAAATTATCCTAAAAAAATGATTTTAGGTACCGAAAACTGGGCAAATTATGTAGAATGGAAATCGGTTTTAGACCATCCGTATATTCCAGGTATCTTTTTATGGACCGGAATTGACTATATGGGAGAAACTAGTAATGTTGCAGAACGCGGAAGCTCTAGCGGATTGTTAGACTTTGCAGGATTTCCCACTCCACGATGGTATATGTTTAAAACTTTATGGAATGATGAGCCTGAAATTTATGCTACGACAATACCATTAAAAAAATCTGATTATCTTAATATTAATGGTCAGCCTATTGAAAAATCTAAAGATTTATGGAAAAAACGACGTTGGGGATTTCAACCTTTTAATACACATTGGAATTATAAAGAAGGAGAAAACATCGTTGTTGAGGTGTATACCAACTCACCTACTGCAGAATTGTTTATAAACAACAAATCTTTTGGTATAAAAAAATTAGCTGCTAATGAAGATCATATTATAAAATGGATTGTACCTTATATAAAAGGAACTCTAAAAGTTATTGGTAACAATGATAATTTAATTTATGAAATAAAAACAGCTAAAAAACCTTCTAGAATCGAAGTAAAAACAGATAAAACCAAACTAAATGCTAACTCCTACGATGTTGCACATATTGAAGTACAATTGATTGATAAATCTGGAATACCTGTTAAACACGTAAATCAAGAAATAACTTTTGAAATTGAAGGGCCTGCTACTTTATTATCTACTGATAATGGAAATAATGTTCAACGAAAAAGATTTGATACGAATACTTGTATCACCGAAAAAGGAAAAGCTTTATTGATTATTCAGAGTAAAAGAGAAAAAGGAATTATTAAAGTAAAGGCCTCTTCAAAAAATTGCTTTTCAAAAGTCATAACAATACTATCAAATTAATAACTCATGAAGAATTACAAGCTTATATTTTTTTTACTTTTTTGTGTAAATATTCTTTATTCTCAAATTAAAGTAGAAAAATTTAAAATGATAAAACATATCAAGTTCAAAAATGGGAAGTTTTAGATATTATAATCGCTACTAAAACAGCAATAAAATCACCTTTTACAGCTAATTTTGGCGCTACTTTTGTCCATGAAAACGGCACAAGTAAAAACGTTAATGGTTTTTACAATGGTAAAAACGAATAGATTATTCGTTTTTCAAGTTCATTAAAAGGCTACTGGAGTTTTAAAACTTTTGGAGGTTCAAAAAAGTTAGCAGATAAAAAAGGAAAAGTAACAATTTTAGAAAACAAAAAAGACAACCATGGAGCTATTGTTATTCATAAAGAAAACCCAAAGCTTTTTTATTATGAAGATGGAACTCCTTATTTTTTATTAGCTTTTGAATGTGATTGGTTATATGCATTAGATTATCACAACGAAAATAAATTACCTAAAACTAATCATTTATTAAATTTAATAGATAAAAATGGTTTCAATCAAATTGTAATGAATGTTTTTTCTTATGATGTTAGCTGGAAAAAAGATAAAAATATAAAAGAACATCCCGAGCACGAGTTTGGAGGTCCAACTGATATTTTTCCCTTCTTGGGGAATAATGACAATCCAGATTTCTCATCTTTAAACCCCGAATTTTTTAAAAAATTAGATAGAACTATAAGCTTACTGCATGATAAACGAATAGTATCTCATTTAATGATTTATGTTTGGAATAAGTTAGTTGCATGGCCAAATATGAATTCTGATGCTGATAATATGTATTTTGACTACGTAATAAAACGCTACCAGGCATTTCCAAATATTGTTTGGGACATTTCAAAAGAGGCCTTGCTTTATGGTCGTGCTGATGAACCTTATATTAAAAACAGAATTATTAGAGCAAGAAAAAACGAGACCTACAACAGGCTTTTATCTGTACATGATTATAAATATTGCTCAAAAAAACCTGAGGATGTAGATTTCATTTCAACTCAAAATTGGTCTCACAATATTTACAACAAAATGCTAGATGATTACACTAAATTTAATGACAAACCCGGTTTTAATATTGAACATGGTGGTTATGAAGCTTCTCCGTATAAAGTTTTCTCTGGTTCTTATACAAATGCAGAAGTTTGCTTAAGACGTAATTATTTATGCCTATTTGCAAGAACTTACACCACCTACTATTGGCAAGGAACTTCTTGGAATTTAATAATTTATAATCCCTATAAACAACCTGATGATTTTATAAAACCAAAATTCGAATATTTTAAATATATGCAAGATTTATTTAAACAATTTGATTATTCGAAAATGAAACCGACACCTTTAAAAAATTCCGCAGGATACAATTTAACGAATGATGAAGGCACTATTTTACTTTATTTCCCAAAAGAAAACGTAGCCATTAATGCCTGGTTTTTAAATCCAGATCGTGGAGAAAGAACAATACAATGGTTTAATACATTAACAGGTAAATACACATATATTAAAACAATTAAAAAAGGACAAAAGTATATTTCTCCATGGACAGAGAAAGCAGATGCTATTTTAATATCAAAACTTAAAAAATAACCTAGTTTTAAACATATAATGCAGTTTAAAAATCATTTGTTTTTATCAAAAAAAATATATAACAATAATTTAGCATAGCACAATAAGAATAATAAAATTAAGATGAAATTTAGCAAATTCAATTTATTAACTTTATTTATAATAGCTATTTTAAACTATTCTTGCACTGATAAATCTAGTCGAAAAAAATTAACTGAAGTTCAAAAACCTAAATTCGAGGCTAATTGGAAATCTATAATAAAGAATTATAAAGATCCAGAATGGTTTAATAAAACTAAATTCGGAATCTTTATACATTGGGGTGCTTACACAGTTCCTGCCTTTGGATCTGAATGGTACCCTCGTCAAATGTATATGGATACAGCTGTCTTTAACGCACAATTAGGCCTCATAAAAAAGGGACCATCTGAAGATTACTTACATCACAAAAAAGTTTGGGGTGACCAAAAAAAGTTTGGATATAAAGATTTTATTCCAATGTTTAAAGCAGAAAAGTTTAATGCAAATGAATGGATTGATCTTTTTAAAGCTGCTGGAGCAAAATATGTAATTCCTGTTGCAGATCATCATGATGGATTTGCGATGTACAAATCAAACACCACAAGATGGAATGCTTATGAAATGGGACCTAAAAGAGATGTTTTGGGAGAGTTATTTAAAGCTGGACGAGAAAAAGGAATGATAATGGGAGTTTCGTCTCATTTTGCATTTAATTGGTCTTTTTATAATAAAAAAGATTATTTTGACACGTCAGACCCTGTATATGCCGATTTATATTCTTCTAAAGGTAAAGATTTATCAGAACCTGTTTCTGAAGCCTTTAAACAACGTTGGTGGGAAAGAACAAAAGATGTGATAGATCATTATCAACCAGATATTTTATGGTTCGATTTCTATTTAGACATTCCTGGTTTTGCAGATATGAGACCTAAAGTTGCCGCTTATTATTATAATAAAGGAATTGAATGGGGTAAAGAAGTAGTCTTACAAGATAAAAACTACGCTCATGAAGCTTTTCCTATAGGAACAGCCATTTATGATTTAGAGCGAGGAAAATTACCTGGTATTCGAAAATTACCTTGGCAAACAGATACCTCAATTGGTAAAAACTCTTGGAGTTATGTAACCAATTGGCAATCTAAAACCACCAATCAATTGGTTGATGACTTAATAGATATTGTAAGTAAAAATGGGTGTCTATTATTAAATGTTGGTCCCAAATCTGATGGAACAATCCCTATAGATCAAAAAAAAATATTACTACAAATGGGTAATTGGTTAACCATTAACGGTACTGCCATTTACGATACTAAATACTGGAACACTTTTGGAGAAGGCCCAACAGAAGTTAAAAAAGGACATCATTCTGAAGGAAAAAATAAAGATTTCTCTGCTAAAGATATTCGTTTTACACATAAAGGAAAGAACTTATATGCGATTCTGCTAGATTGGCCAAAAGATGGAAAAGTAAACATAACTACGTTGGCTAAATCTTCTAAATATGCTAAAAACCTTAACATTAAAAACATTAATGTTTTAGGAAGTAAAGAAATTATTAAATGGCAGCAAACCAATAAAGGTTTACTCATAACAATGCCTACAGAAAAACCATGTGATTATGCTTATACAATAAGTATATTACTTAAATAATATGAATTGAATTAGTCTCTAAAAGAGGTACATTTAAACCTACATTACGTACCTTTTTTTCTTTTATAAATTAGATATGAAACAAAAAAAACACCTTTTCTATTTCATGGTTGCAATTATAGTAACCATCTCTTTTTACCGTTGTAATACCAATCAAAAAAAAGAAACTCAAAAGCAAGTTATTCATAAATTTAAATGGGATAACCTTTCTCTTTCTAATGAAGAAAGGGTAGATTTATTAATTGCTGAAATGACTTTAGAAGAAAAAACCTCGCAATTATTAGACATTTGCCCTCCTATTAAACGATTAGAAATACCTGAATACAATTGGTGGAATGAAGCTTTACATGGAGTTGCTAGAAATGGTAGAGCAACAGTATTCCCACAAGCAATTGCATTTGGAGCAACGTTTGATGAAGAATTAATTTTAAGAGTTGGTACCGCAATTTCTGATGAAGCTAGAGCAAAATACAATGAATCTATTAAGATAGGAAATAGAAGTCGATATGCAGGATTAACTTTTTGGTCTCCAAATGTCAATATTTTTAGAGATCCACGTTGGGGACGTGGTCAAGAAACTTATGGTGAAGATCCTTATTTAACAAGTAGAATTGGCGTTAATTTTGTAAAAGGTTTACAAGGTGATGATCCTAATTATATAAAAGCTGCTGCTTGTGCAAAACATTATGCAGTGCATTCTGGTCCTGAGGAATTTAGACACGAATTTAATGCTATTGTGAATAAAAAAGACTTATTTGAAACTTACTTACCTGCTTTTAAAGCATTGGTTACAGAGGCAAATGTTGAAGGGGTAATGGGAGCCTATAATAGAACTTTAGGAGAACCTTGTAGTGGAAGTCCTTATTTATTACAAGATATTTTAAGAGATAATTGGGGGTTTAAAGGATATATTGTTTCAGATTGTGGTGCCGTAAGCGATTTTCATAGATTTCATAAAGTAACACAAACCCCAGAAGAATCGGCGGCGTTAGCCTTAAAAAGTGGTACAACCATTAACTGTGGCAATGTTTATAGTGTTTTAGAAAGTGCATTAAAGCAAAAATTAATTACACTAGAATTAATAAATACAAGACTTAAAGAAAGTTTATTAACGCGTTTTAAATTAGGTCTGTTTGATCCTATTGGTACCAATCCGTATGATGCTATTAATTCTAAAGTAATTGATTCTGAAAAGCACCGCCAAATTGCAAAAGAAGTTGCACAGAAATCTATTGTTCTATTAAAAAATAAAAATAACATATTGCCTTTAAAAAAAGATATTAGAAGAATGTATGTTGTAGGTCCCAATGCTTCTAGTGAGGAAGTTTTATTAGGTAATTACTACGGTTTAACCAGCAGTACACAAACTATTTTAGATGGTATTGTAAGTAAAGTAAGTCCCGGAACTACTATTAATTATAAATCTGGAGTATTGCCTTTTAGAAAAAATGTAAACCCAATTGATTGGTCTACTGGAGAAGCAGATCGATCAGAAGTTTGTATTGCTGTTATGGGAATTTCTGGTTTACTAGAAGGAGAAGAAGGTGAAGCTATTGCTTCCAACGCTAGAGGAGATCGAAAAGACATTAAATTACCTCAAAATCAAATTGATTATATCAAAAAATTAAGATCAAAAACTAAAAAGCCCATTGTTTTAGTATTAACAGGAGGAAGTCCTATTGCAATTCCAGAATTACACGATTTAGTAGATGCTATATTGTTTGTTTGGTACCCTGGTGAAGAAGGTGGTAATGCTGTTGCTGATGTACTATTTGGAGACGTTGTGCCATCAGGAAAACTACCTATTACATTTCCTAAATCAGTAGCTCAATTACCTCCATATATTGATTACAATATGGCAGGAAGAACTTATAAATATATGGTAAAAGAACCCTTATATCCTTTTGGCTTTGGATTATCATACGCTTCCTTTGAATACGATAACCTAAAAATCGATAAGAATTATACAACCACCGTAAATGTTACAAATAGAAGTAACCTAGCTGCCGAAGAAGTTATTCAACTATATATTAGTTCACCTTTGGCTGGTAAAAAAGATCCTATTTACGATTTAAAATCATTTAAACGTACTTCTTTTAAACCTGGAGAAACAAAAAAAATTACCTTCAAACTTAAAAAAGAAACTTTTAATCAATTTAATATTGAAGGAAAAGAAGAAATAAGAAAGGGTGATTATACCATATATGTTGGCGGCTCATTACCTTCCAAAAGAAGTAATGATTTAGGTGCTTCAAAGGTTGCTAAAACCACCTTTAAATTTTAATTGATAATAAAACTGTTTTTCAGCTTTTTAGTTATTACCCTATAACTTCAAGTACTTTGTAAAACAATGTTATTCAACTTTTAAAATGAATAAAACTATTTAAAACTAAAAAGGAAAAACACTACTAGTACTAAAAAAAAACATTAGTACTAGTCTATTAAACATATGTAAGTATCCTATTTTACGTTTAACTCTAAATTTGCTTTAGTAAAAAAGATAATTATGAGAATCCTAAAAATCGGGTTTATATGCATTGCATTTGCAATAACTACCCAAAATAATGCACAAAAGAAAGTCGCTCATTTTGAAGAAAACTGGAAGTCTTTAGAAAAAGCAAACAAAGCTCCAAAATGGTTTCAAGATGCTAAGTTTGGAATTTACACCCATTACGGTCCTGTTTCTTCTGTTTTTGAAGGTAGTGATCCTGATACTTGGTATGCAGGTTGGCACGGAATGAAAATGTATGAAGACGGTAAAAAAGTACCAACAAAGAATGGCAAACCTTCTAGTAATTTTATTCTTCATTCAAAAAAATACGGAGACCCCGCAAAATTTGGTTATAAATACATTATCGAGCAATTTAACCCCTCAGCTTTTAATGCAAAAGAATGGGCTGATTTATTTGCACAATCAGGAGCTAAATTTGCAGGACCTGTAGCAATGCATCATGATAATTTTGCCATGTGGGATAGTAAAGTTACCCGTTGGAACTCTATGAATTATGGAGGAATTGACCCTTCTGCTTCTCTAAAAAAAGAAATTGAAAGTCACGGAATGAAATTTATGGGTTCTTTTCATCATGCTTTTACTTGGAAATATTTTGCACCTGCACATGCTTATGGAGGTATTGACCCTGCAGACTATGATTTATATACCAATCCACATTCTCTAGAATCCGATACCCCTGATAAAGATTTTTACAATGCTTGGTGGGCCAAAATAAAAGAATTTATAGATGTATACCAACCTGATGTTATTTGGTTTGATTGGTGGCTAGAAAACATGAATGAAGAAACACGTGAAAAATTTTTGGCTTACTATTATAATAAAGGTATTGAATGGGGGAAAGAAGTTGTAGTTTGCTATAAAGAAAATACTTTTCCAGAAAAAAGTGCTGTAAAAGATTTTGAACGCGGACGTCCAAATCAACCAAAAGAACAAGTATGGTTAACAGATACCTCTCCTGGTTCTTGGTTTTATCGACCAAATGCAAAATTTACTACTGCAAATGAATTGGTAGATATATTGGTTGATATTGTTTCTAAAAATGGACTCATGTTATTAAATGTTCCTCCTAATCCTGATGGATCTATACCTCAAGAAATGAAAGATTTATTAATTGATATGGGAGCTTGGTTAAAAATTAATGGACATGCAATTTATGGAACACGTCCTTGGACTATTTTTGGTGAAGGCCCAACAAGACTTCCTGAAGGTGGACATAAAGTTGAAAAAATTAAAATTTCTTATACAAATACTGACATCCGTTTTACAAAAAAATCTGATAAAGAATTTTATGCAATTGTAATGGATACTCCCGTTAATGAAATCATTATTAAATCATTAAGTACACAACTAGGAGTATTGAACTCAAAAATTCAAAAAATAGAGCTTTTAGGGAGTAATGAAGAAATTAAATGGAGAAGAAATGAAAAAGGGTTAATTATTAAAGCTCCTAAACAATTTCCATCCAATTTCTCACATGCTTTTAAAATTACTTTAGAAGGTTATACAGAAAGTAGTATTGGTGGAGACGTAGATACTCATGTAGATTAAAAAATTTTAATATTAAATAAAATAACAATAATTAATGAAAAATTATAAAATACTTCTTGTGTTTTTAGGCATAATTCAAGCTAATTTTGCTCAAAACCCATTAGTAACAGATCTATTTACTGCAGACCCTACAGCTAGAGTCTTCGATGGCAAGTTATATGTTTATCCATCACATGATATTGTTCCTCCAGAAGAAGTTAAGGCTCCGAAGTTTTGTATGCCAGATTATCATATATTTTCTTTAGAAAACGGAAACACATGGAAAGATCATGGCGTTGTATTAGATCAAAATGAAGTGCCCTGGGGAAAGAAAAACTCATTTGGTATGTGGGCTCCCGATTGTATTAAAAAAGGAGATACATATTACTACTACTACCCTGCTAAACCAGAAGATGAATCTACATTTAGAAGAATAGGTGTAGGAACTTCTAAAAGTCCTGTAGGTCCATTTAAATGGGATAAAAACTATATAAAAGGTGTTAGCGGCATTGATCCTGGCTTATTATTAGATGATGATAACAAAGCTTATTTATATTTTGGAGGTGGCCAAGAATTATTTGTTGCTCCTTTAAAAGAAAATATGAATGAAATTACACAGAAACCAATTAAAATTGAAGGACTACCTGCTGGTTATAAAGAAGGTTCTTTTTGCTTTAAGAAAGAAGGCGTTTACTATTTTACATTCGCTCATGTTTTTCCTAATGAAGGCTATACAATTGGGTATGCAACCGGTGATAATCCATTAGGCCCTTTTGTCTATCAAGGAAAAATTATGGATAATATTAATAATGGAACCAACCACCATTCTGTCGTAAATTACGATGGAAAATGGATTTTATTTTATCATTATTGGCAAGTAAGTGGTTACAATAAGTTACGTTCTATGAGCGCAGATTATATAGAATTTAAAAAAGATGGAACTATTAAAAAAGTAAAGCCTACTCTAAGAGGAATTGGATATCCAACCATTGGTGAAAAAATTCAGGTAGATAGATATAATGAAATAAACAATGCAAATACTGCTTTCGTTGGAGGAAACGAGCCTCTTGGTTGGATGGTTTGTGATACAAAAATGATGAGTGATGTTAAGTTCAATAATGTAAATTTTGGAGATGGTTCTGCTACAAAAATGGAGGCTAGAATTTCATGTGGTCAACGCATTGGTCATTTTGAAATACATTTAGGAAAAGCAAAAGGAAAACTAATCGCTGATTTTCCTGTAAAATATACGGGAGGTTGGAATACTTGGCAAACTATTGAAACATCTCTGCTAGAAAAAGTAACCGGAAAACAAAATATTGTGGTGGTATTTATCTCTGATTGGGGCGCAGAAAAGGTTGTAAATTTAAACTGGTTAAAACTGAAATAAATTTGAGATTCTAATTAAGATGTGTTACTTTCTTAAGAACATTGGCTTACACAAAAAAACTAATAAAATTATTATCGTCCCCCTATTTAGAAAAATTACACCAAATGAATGTTAGAATTATTGATAATAAATTTGAATTATTTTTTCTTAATATGAAATAGAAAATGGAATCATATCCCTCGTTATGGTTCTATTCTATATTAAAACACTAAGGGAAAAGAAGCAGATTTAATCAATCATTTTGATGTTTATTTGGGATTAACGAAAAGAAGAAATGATTTTCACAAATACACATGTTCCCCCAGCCTTGTGTGCTCCCACTCACTATGCGATTATGACTAAAAATCATTGTTATAGAAGTTATGCTCCTTAGTGAGTTTTTTTGGGGAGGTATCAAACTTCCTCCCATAAAATGTAATCAATTAACTTTATGTTGATATTAGTAAAGTGATAGATAAAGAGCCTGTACAATATGGGCTTGCCTACAATTTTATGTATCCTACAGAAATGCTAGCTGAACCTTATACTACTTAAGAAAACGGTATCATGACTCCTTTAAAAGAAAATTCAGAAATTATACTTATCACCAAAGAGAATATGTCTAAAATTAGTATTCAATTATATAAAAAAAGATTTAGGGGATAGCAATTGGAATCCTCACAATACGGGGTCTTTATAAACTAATAAAGTAGTTAATTTTATTGAAAAGAAAAGCAATTCCCCCAACCTTTCTTTATATAATATATTGTTCACTAGCAGTAAATAACCCTCATAATCCATCTAAAAAGTTAAACGGAGTTACCAATGCAGAAACTACTCTATCCTTTCATTTAGACATGCTAAAAGAATTAGAGCTCATAATCTTAGACTTACAACAAAAAGCGAACAAATTTCCTAAGACTTATGCTACATCTCTTAAATAATTAATTTCTAATTCTACTTCTACTTCTTTAAGTATTTTATAATTTAATGAAGAATGTAACCTTCTTTTGTTTTACCTAATTTCTATACATTTAAGGATTTCTAATTTCATTTGTACTCTATTAATCAATTACTGAGTTCTACTGCTTTTGTTTTAAATACTTCTATTTACTGATTCTTAAACTTTATAATCTATTGAAAATAGATTTATTAACATAATTTTAAGATTTTAAACATATGTCCTAATTAAAAAACCATTTGTTTACCAGTAAGTCTTAAAATAAATTAAAATTTGAATATTATTAACTAAAACAAAACGATATGCAACTAACATTATTTTATCACTTTAAATTGAAAACTTGCTATGTTACACTCATCTTTTTAATGAGTTTTTGTGTAATTCAGGCTCAAACAAATCCTGTAAAAGGAATTGTTACTACTAACGGGGAGCCTTTACCTGGTGTAAGCATAATTATTAAAGGAACATCAAAAGGTGTTACTACCGATTTTGATGGTAAATTTCAAATAAATGCTAATTCAACTGATGTATTGGTATTTAGTTATATTGGTTTCCAAACGACAGAAGTAACTGTAGGCAACCAATCAAGTATTACTATTTCTTTGCAAGAAGATGCCGCTAAATTAGATGAAATTGTTATAATAGGTTATGGGGCACAGAAAAAGGAAAACTTAACAGGGGCTGTTTCGAGTGTTACTAGTGAAAACATTGAAAACCGCCCTGTGCAAAATGCACAACAAGCTTTGCAAGGGCAAGTGCCAGGTTTAACTATTTCACAATCAAATGGTATTCCAGGGGCTGAAGGACTTAGTATGACAATTCGTGGTCTTAACTCATTTGGTAGCAATAACTCTCCACTTGTTTTAATAGATGGTGTTGAAGGAAATATTGGTGATTTAGACCCAAGCGTCATTAAATCTGTAAATGTTTTAAAAGATGCTTCATCAGCTGCTATTTATGGATTAAAAGCTGCCAACGGAGTTATTTTAGTACAAACAAAAACTGGAGGTAAAGAAGCTATGGTAGTTACTTATGACGGTAGTTACCAAATAAGTGATCCTACAATGCTTCCAGATATGATTACCAATTCAGCCGATTTTATGACGTTATATAATCAATCGGTACTAAATTCAAAAGGATCTGCTACAGGTGGTTACCCTCAAAATATAATAGATGCGTATCGCAATGCAAAAAACGATCCGTTGTTTCCAAATACCAATTGGACAGATTTGGTTATGAGAACTGGAATTGTAAAGAAAAATACTATTGGGTTAAACGGAACATCTGGTAAAACTTCATACAATCTATCACTAAGCAGTTGGAACCAAGATGGTTTGATTAGAAATACAGATTATAATAAATATAATTTCTTCTTTAATTTTAAAACACAAATTACTGATAAAATTACTGTTGGAGGAACTTTTTCTGGCTTAACTTCAGATAGAAAAGGACCTAATGATGACTGGGGAAGTGTGTTGCTTAATGCCTTTCGAGTGCGCCCTACTTGGGGACCATATACAGCTGATGGAACTGGTCACTTTGCTGCAAAAGCATTCTCTGGATCTACAAATGATCCAAGTGGATTTATATTTGATGAAGGATTTACTCGCGAAAATCCATTATTAAGATTGTATGGTCAAAACGGAACAAGTAGCGAAAAATACAACTTCAATGGAAATATGTTTACTAGTATTCAACTATTAGATAATCTTACTTTTGATGCAAAAGGTGCTTATAAATTTGATTATACACGATCAAAAAACCAAGTTTTAATGCTAGACGAATATAATTTCCGTACTGGAGAGTATAACCGTACAACACGTGATGCTTCAAAAATTGAAGTTGGTAATTTGTTCTCTAAGGTTACTACTTTTTATTCAACCTTGACTTATGACAAAAATATTGAAGATCATAATTTAAAACTCATGGTTGGTTATAGCCAAGAAGCAAGAAATAAAGAATGGACCAATTCTACAAGATTTGGAATTTCTAGTCAATCACTTACAGAATTGGATGGGGCCGGAACGGCAAACCAACTTACAGATGGATCAACAACAGAAAGTAGCGTACGAAGTGGTTTTGCTCGTTTAAATTATTCTTTCGACGACAAATACCTTTTTGAAGCAAATGTACGTTCTGATAAGAGTAGTAGGTTTGCTGAAGGTAATCGTGTTGGAGTTTTCCCTTCTTTTTCAGCAGGGTGGAGATTAGATCAAGAACCTTTTTTAGAGGATGTAGATTTTGTTAGTCAATTAAAATTACGTGCTTCTTGGGGTAAACTAGGGAATGATGGAAGCAATGATTATCCATACCAATCACGTTATTCATTTGGAGACTATAATGCTGGTAATTTTGTAACAACACATACTTCTGGTTCTCATGCGTATCCATTTGGAGCTGCTATATCACCTGGTGTAGTTTTAGAAAATTTCACGAATGCTGATATTAATTGGGAAACTACTACTATTACTGATTTGGGACTTGATTTTACTTCAAAAAATGGATTAATTTTCGCTACTGTAGATTATTACCAAAAAGTAACTTCAGATATTTTACGTCAATTGCAAGTTTCTATTGAGTCTGGAGCAGGTGGACCACAAGTAAACCAAGGTGAAATGAAAAATACAGGTTGGGATATTGCAATTGGAACACGTAAAAATATTGGCGATTTTAGCTATAAAGTAAGTACCAACTTCTCATGGTATAAAAACAAATTGGTAAAGTATGGTGCAAGTGAAATTGGTACTAATACAATCAATGAAGAAGGTTATGCTTTAAATGATTTCTATATGTGGGAAGCTGATGGTTTATTTAATACTCAGGATGATATAGACAATGCGCCTACGCAACCTCTAACTCCTTATTTAGGAGGAATTCGCTTAAAAGATCAAAATGATGATGATATAATCGATCAAAAAGATAAAATTCATATTGATGGGCAACACCCAGACTTAATGTATGGTGCTAATATTTCAGCTAAATACAAAAACTTTGAGGTAAGTACATTTTGGCAAGGTGTTACAGGTCAAATGTCTTATCGTCAAGATTACGGAGTTGAGCCTTTTACTCAAGATGGAAACACATCTAAAGTTTGGTTAACCGATTCTTGGACTCCTGATAATACCAATGCTAAATTACCTGCAGTTTATAATGAACCACTTAGTGATTACGGTGCTAAAAAATATGTTAATTCATTCTGGCTGATGAATACTTCGTATTTTAGAATGAAAAATATTACTGTTACTTACACAATTCCAAGTAATTTTACGGATAAACTGAAACTTAAAAATGCGATGATTTATTTCTCAGGTGATAATTTACTAACATTGTCTGGTGAAAACCTATTTAATGTAGATCCTGAAACTATTGAATCCTTTACATATCCAATAGCTAAGTCGTATACTTTAGGTATTAAAGTTACTTTATAATCCATTTAAATTTAAAAAAAATGAAAACAAAATATATTTATACAGTCCTACTCTTTACTTTTTTTATAGCATTAACAGGCTGCAGTGAAGAATTTTTAGATAAACAACCCGGAGATGCCATATCAAGTGAAACCTTTTGGGATAATGAAAGTGATGCACAAATGGCTCTTACAGGAGTATACAGTAATTTACAAACAAATTTTTATTCTACTTTAACACTTAGTAAATGGAACAAAGGGCCAAGCATACAACAAGGTTGGGAAGAATTAACAGACAATGCATATGGATCTCGTGATAATGGGTATCGTGATATATTAACGGGAGTTTGCAATCCGAATGGACAAGATCGACGTGCTATAAAAGGATTATATGCAGTTAGTTATGTTGGAATAAATGGTTGTAATGAATTTTTGGATAAGATTGATAATGTATCCGTTAGTGAAAGTTTATTAAATCAATGGAAAGGTGAGGTACTCTTTATACGTTCTTATTTTTACTATTACTTAGCAGCTACATATGGAGATGTTCCACTACGTTTAGATGCCAGTACAGTAGAGAATCAGTATACAGCTAAAAGCACTCAAAGTGAGGTTTTTGCTCAAATTTTAAAAGATTTGGATACTGCAATAGATTATCTTCCATCGGAAGGATATGACGGACATGTTAAAAAAGAAGCAGCTCTTGCTTTAAAAGCTAAGGTGTTGCTTTATACAAAAGATTATGACAATGCAGCTATTGCAGCAAAAGCCGTAATAGATGGTGGTAATTATATGTTATCACCTAAATATGACGATTTGTTTTTAGACGAAGGACAAAATAATAATCCCGAAATTATATTTTCAATAAAAATGGAAGGAACTCCGGGAGAAAGTGCATTGTGGTCATCTCAGATCATAATAGGTTTTTGGGGTAATATGTATCCAACGATAGATCTTGTGAATTCTTACGAATGTACTGATGGACTTCCTATTACATCATCAGCGTTATATGATGCTGCGCATCCAATGGAAAATAGAGATCCACGTTTAAGTGCAACCGTATATGAAGGTAATTGGAATCCTTTAGCAGAAATAAAATCAGTAACAGGTTATTCTTTCATTAAAGGTATGAGTCCTAGTGTTGTCAGTACATTAACGCAACCACTTAATGATGGCACAGACTTTATTCACCTTAGATATGCCGATGTTTTGCTAATGTATGCTGAGGCTAAAATTGAGGCTAACCAAATAGATCAGACTGTTTTAGATGCAATTAATAAGGTAAGAGCAAGAGCTTATGGCGTAGATTATACTGATGTAGTAAATTATCCTGCAGTAACATCTATGGATGTGACTACTTTACGAGCAAAAGTACGTAATGAACGTAGAGTAGAATTTACATTGGAAAACGTTCGTTATTTTGATCTGAAACGCTGGGAAATAGCAGAATCTGTTCTAAATAACTTTACAGGAGATCCTGTTTCTCAACGTGTATTTCTTACTAAACATTATAAATGGCCATTACCACAAGATGCTTTAGATAAAAATCCAGAATTAGTTCAAAACCCAGATTATCAGTAATTAATTTTCCTTAACAATAAAAAAAGCACTTGTAAAATATTTTTACAAGTGCTTTTTTTAAGGCTATAAAGGTTCCTTATATCCCTTTTAAGGGGAAATTGATTGAATGAAAATAGACCGCAGAAAATAAATTAAAGCTTTAATCAACCTATCGAAACTTTACTTTTGGATATTGCATTTTATATTCCAAAACAACTTATAAATCAAAAAATACTCAAGGAGTTTGAAAATCAAACTATAAAGAAAATTAATGGAGTTTTAAAATATAAATACGACTTAAAACTAACAATTAAAATCAGAACATTCCAGGTCTTGCATATCAGGAATATTTAAAACGATATTTACGATGTGTTAAAGGTGTTGATGATAATATAAAGTAATTATTCTATTACCTTAAAGCAGAAAACTTAATGGATAAAACTATTACTATTTACACTAAATATAAAGGTCTTACATTAAAATAGCATGATTATTATATAGATAAATGCTAGATGTACGAAGAATTGATGCGAATGTCTTTCTTAGTTCGTTATACTAAAACAATAAAAGCAAATTCCAGCCAAATATCCTGCATCTAATTCCGAATTCCATTTTTTGAGCGTTGATAACAAACTATTCTTCCTAACCAATCATTCAATATCATATGGTATTGCATATCGGTTTTCCAAATTACAGAATCTTACTATGTACGTAAACATCCAGTTATAATTCTATTTTTGTTCGTATTTTATTAAATTATCTAGTTTACCGCTGGAATAATATTTTTAGGAATATCTAATTTTTTATCATCTGATCCAACCGCAAAATTGCTAATTTTATAATCATCCTTTTTGCTCCAATCAATTTCCACTCTACCATCTCCCAAAACAATATCTGTCAATTTTTTTCTAAACCATTCTGAAAGTTTTCTATACTCTTTTTTTAGAGCCACATTATTTCTTTCATCCGCATCATTTCTTAAATCAAACAAAGCAACCTCTACATTTTCTAGTGATTCATTTCTGGCCCAATCCAGTCCTGTTCCAGGAGGAACTTGTTTACCCGGTTTAGAGTTTTTTTCTTTTATTCGCATTGAAAATGCAAACTCTTTATTTCTAATATACGCTCTAGGACCATAAACGTGATTCATTTCTCCTAAAACATATTCTCTTTTAATACCTGTTCCCTTAGCAATATCTTCCATATCAAACCCATCTAAATATTTAAATCTAGATGCATTAATATCAATATTTGCTGCTGATAAAATAGTTGTATAGATATCAACATACTCTACATACTCTTTACTTACTTTATTTACCGGAAATTTATTTTTAATTGAAGAAGCAACAACAATTGCCCCTCTATTAGAAACATCGTAAGGAGCAAATTTAGCTTCAATACCTTGCTCTCCCAATTGCCAACCATGATCTCCAATTGTTAAAATAATTACATATTCTTGATTATTTTCTTTACTATATTTTTTAAAGTCTTTAATAGCTTTTCCTATTAAGGCATCAGCATAAGCACAAAAAGCATAATAATCTTGAACTGCTTGTTGTTTTTCTGCCTCTGATAAACCATCAATTTTCATTGTTTTATATAACTTTTTCAACTGTAAAGGCAACTTACTTAATTCTGTATTTTTATCAAAAGCAGGAATTTTATATTTCTTATTTTTAAATTGATCTCTAAATTCTTTTGGTGGTAAAACAGGTGTGTGAGGTAAATGGAAATTCAAACTCATAAACTGTGGTTCACTTGTTTTTGGGCCAATAACAGTTCTTCCAGAGTACGTTTTAAAACCCTTATTAGGACTGTTTAAATAATTATCAAATTCCTTCAAAATAAAACCATCAAAAGTTTCAAAAGCGGGTTTAGGGCTTTCACCACCAATAATCATTTTACTTTGTTGTCTCGTATATGCTCTTAAAATAGATAACTTTTTATCAACTCTTGCTAATTCATTGACATCTTTTTTACTTTTAGCTTCTGGAATCACTCTTAATTTAGTTCCATCACTAAAGATAAAATCTTCTGTTCCTACATCTGGCTTTCCTTTTTCTTTAATTTTATCCCATTTGCTATAATCTGTAAATCCTAAAATTTGCAAATCATTTTTACCATTTAACTCGTGGTCATAATACCCTGGACTTTTAAAAGATGCCTTTTGCTTCTTTTCATCCCAAGATAGTATACGATAGCCAAACTTTCCATAAATAGAAGTTCCATAACCGTATTCTTTTAAGACTTCTGGAATTAACTTTTTTGTGATTGAAGTTTGATTATGCCCTAATTCAAACCCTGTAATTCCATCATGGTGTGGATACAAACCGGTCATCATGGAAGCTCTAGATGGTGCACATGCAGGAGAATTACAATAAGCATTTACAAACAAAGTACCTTCTTTTGCTAGCTGATCTATATTTGGAGAACTTACATAACCCAGTTTACTTTCCTTGCTGCCAATGGTTGCTTTGTTAAAACTTTCTACAGCGTCTGCTCTATGGTCATCAGTCATAATCCATAGAATATTAGGTTTTTCTTGAGCTTTCATATAAAATTGCCCTAGTAATATTAGCGTAAGTAAAAGTGTATTTTTCATTTTAATGTATTGTTATAATATTTTAAAAGGAACTCTAAGAATCATGTTTAGCCCCATAGATATTATCTTTTTTATCACCCAATTCAATAGTTTTAGCTTTCATTTCTTTTCTCATTTCTACAACTATTGTTTATTATAGGCACCAAGCTTTATCCATTTACGGAAGTTGGATTCTCTATACCTGCTAAATTACAAATGGTAGGAAAAATATCATGAATATAACTAATGATTTTTATTTCTCTCTCTTTTTTCTTAATCAATCGTCTAGAGGTATCTACATAATCATCCTCATGTTATCGATATTCTGCACGTACTAAATCTGCCAGGAGTTTGGTGTTACTAAATCGCTAAATAATACTTTGTAAATTTTATATCTGATGGTTTAACTTTCATAGTACCTGTGCTTGCTCCATGTTGTAAATTAAAACTTTAGGAAAGTATAAAAGGTTTATTTACTAGTTTTATATTTAAAAATTTAATACCTCCCTTTAATTTTTGCTCGTTAGGATAAAAACAATATTAGCACCTTCTTAAGTATTTATTTTAAAAGATATTCCGATAAATAGTACTAAAATTATTGATTTTATTTTCACCTTTTTCTAATTTGTTTTAATTGCACATTTTACGGATTGTAATCCTTTGGAAGTTGCTGTAATATTTATAGTTCCTTTTGTTTCTGTAGATTTTACAACTAATAAACACATACCACTAAATGCTTTTCTATTTGGTACTTGAAAAGAAGCCAATGATGTTTGATCTCCGTTACCCACAGCTGCTAAAACACCTTCTCCTTCAATATTAAAATTTACTAGGTTATCCGCCATCGGACATATATTTCCATCCTTATCTTCAATTTTAACAGTAACAAATGACAAATCGTTTCCGTCAGCATTAATTTCAGTTCTATCAACACTTAAACTAATATTTGCTGGTTTTCCTGCTGTTTTAATTTCTTTGGATACAACTTTTTTACCTTTAATATACCCTACCACTTTTAAACTACCTGGTTGATAAGGCACATTCCAAGACAAACGGTATTTAGATTTATACAATCCCTTTTTAAAGCCGTGATATTCTGCGGGAATTTCGGTTATATCTTTCCCCTTAACTTTTTTACCAAAAGACTTTCCATTTACAAACAATTCAACTTCTTCACAATTTGTATAAGAATACACAGGGATAATTTTGCCTTCTTTTCCTTCCCAATTCCAATGAGGTAAGACGTGTACCATCGGTTCACTAGTCCATTGACTTTGATATAAATAATACCTATCTTTTGGGAAACCGCACAAATCAACCGGTGCAAAATAGGAAGAACGAGATGGCCAATCATCATTCCAATAACCATCTGTTGAATTATCTCTTCCTCCATAAGGAGTTGGTTCTCCAATATAATCAAAACCAGTCCACATAAATTCACCTAAAGATTTTGGTGCTTTTGCTTGTGCATCAAACTCTACATCTGGTGGATAAGCCCATGGTGGACCAACAATAACATCATAACTAGATACATGATTTGTATCATGCTTTTCAGTAAATTCAATTGGTAAGTTATAAACACCTCTGCTACTTGTTAAAGAAGATGTTTCAGATCCATATACAATCATATTTGGATTTGCTTCTAATATTTCATTATAATTTTCTGGCCAATAATTCATGCCAACGATATCTACATATTGCGCCAACTTATTATCAAAAGGTTGTGGATAATAATTAAAACCAACAGTAGTAGGACGTGTATTATCCTCATCATGGCAAATATCATTTAACATCTTTGCTACTTTCCAACCATCTTTTTTTCCCTGTTCCAAAATTTCATTTCCAATGCTCCACATAATTACAGATGGATGATTACGATCACGTTTAATCATATCTCGTAGATCTCTTTCATGCCAATCATCAAAAAATTTGTTGTAACCATTTTTAACTTTCCCTATTTTCCATTCATCAAAAGCTTCAACAATTACAACAATTCCTAGTTCATCACAAGCTTTTAAAATTTCTGGTGAAGGAGGATTATGACTTGTACGTAAAGCATTAACGCCCATACTTTTCATGATTTCCATTTGACGTTGTTTTGCTCTAAAGTTAATAGCTGTACCCAATGAACCTTGATCATTATGCATACAAACACCGTTTAATTCTACGGCATTTCCGTTTAATAAAAATCCTTTGTCTTTATCAAATTTAATAGTTCTAATTCCAAATTTTGTTTCGTATTCATCTACAATTTCATTATTTACCTCAACTTTACTTATCGCTGTATATAAAACGGGATAGTTAATATCCCATAAATTTGGATTTTCTATATTTAAAACAATGGATGTTTTTTCTTCTGAAGTTCCATTGATTGATACTTCTGAAATATTATTAGCTACTACATTTCCTTCTGCATTTAAAATAGTTGTTCTCAATTTTACTTTTGAAGCTAAATTTTCTATTGTTTTAATTTTTGTTTCAATATTTACTTGAGCGTTATTCTTGTTAACATTCGGAGTAGTTATATAGGTTCCATATTGAGGAATATAAATAGACTCATTCATTTTTAAACGAACGTTTCTATAAATTCCGGCTCCTGAATACCAACGTGCGGCTAAATCTTCTGGAGCTAATTGTACAGCAATAACGTTTTCTTCTCCAAATTTAATATGATTACTTAAATCTAATTCAAAACCGATATAACCATAAGGCCTTTCCCCTACATATTCTCCATTTAACCAAACTTTTGCATTATTCATAGCACCATCAAATTCTATTGAAATTTGTTTGTGGCTAAATTTAGAATCTACCGTAAAATATTTTCTATACCAAGCAATTCCGTGCACAGGTAAACCACCTGTTCTTGCATTGTATTTATTACTAAAAGGTCCTTCAATAGCCCAATCATGTGGCAAGTTTAATGACCTCCAATCAGCATCATTAAAATCGATTCTATTTGCTGTATCTGGCGCTTCTTTTTTAAATAACCAATCTTTATTAAAATTTAAGTCTGGGATTGAATTTGTTACTTTTTTTGAACACGATGTCATCAAAAGAAAGAATAACAAGGAGATTACATTATTTATGTTTAAAAATTTCATTAAGTAAAGTTTAAATACAATGATTATAAAAAACAAAAGTATTCATACCTATCTAATTCTGTTTGTAAAAACAAACAGAATACTACCACATATGATTAATTTATAATCTAATTCTTAAAAATTTAAAACTATGAAACAAACCCTAACTCACAAAACCTACTTAACTGACTTACAGTTAATTAATTTCAAAACAAACTAAACAATAAGTACAGATAATCGTTTAGTATGTTTATTTTCTAATACTTAACACTTTTCAATAATAATAAACTCGGAAGAACTTACTAAGTTTTTAACATGGAAAAAAGTATTATATATAATTTTACTTAATTATTTTTTAGTGAATTATTTATTTAATTTTTCAACATTTAAAAGTACAGAACTAACTCTCCCTCCTACATCTGGAAAAGTGATTTCAACGTCATTAGCCCCTTCCTTTAAAATTTTAATATCAACAGGAATTGCGATTACTCCAAAGAATTGTTTTCTAGGTTTTTGATCATATCCCGCCCAATTAGTTGGAACTTCTACAATCTTTCCATTAATTAAAACCTTAGGTTGCTTACTTAAAATATGATCTCTTGCAATTCCCATATGTAGTGCAGCTCTACCTTTTTTACCTGCAATTACATGCTGAATAGTAAAATGAAGGGATTGGTTTGCAACTATTTTTTGTAAATATGTTGTTGAATAATAGTTGTTTTCTGTAATTGTATTTGAAAACTCATAATCTACTACATCACATTCAATAATTACAGTTTCACCAACCTTTAATTCTAAATTATTAAGTTGGGTATAATTTGTAAAAAACAACAACTTTGGAACTCCCTCCTCGTTTACATATAATCTTCTTAAAGTGGTGTTTTTTATAAAATTTTTACTCTTGTTTAAAAAATCTAAATTTATTTTTTGAATTTCATCTGCTAAACTATTGATTGCTATAAACACTTTTCCTTTTTTAGCAAATGCATTTACCTGAATATCAGGATTATTAGAAGCAATATCAATACGTTTTCCTTCAACATCTTTCCACAATTGATAAAATTTAATTAAATGCGTGTACTTATAATTTCCATTTGCCAATTTTCTTGAAATTACCCAAGGATATGGGTGTTGCTCTGGGTTTCTAGCATCTTTATAAAACCAACTTCCTTTTCCTGTTATAAAAGGTACAGCTTTTAAAACTCTGTCAGGCTTGTCCATTAACCCCATCATAATATTATTATAAGATATTAAACAGATACCATTTAATTTGGGAGAGTACGGTTTCCCTTGCAATCCTTTTGCTGTATACCCGTATTCAGAAATTAAATGTGGCTTTACAACCCCCCATTTTATATAGCTATATGCTTCAATTAATTGTAAAATTGCTTCAGAATTACTTCCTGATCTATAACTAAAATCTCCTTCAACATTTCTTCCATCATATAAATGTGTAGCAAAAAAATCCATACTTTCACCTGCCATATCCATAAAAACTTTCATTCGCGTATTCCAATGCCAAAAATCTTTTAATTCCATTTCAGGCCAAGCTGCACTATAACCACCTACTTTTATATTAGGTATTTCAGCATGAATTTTGTCTGCTACTACTTTGTGAAATTTAGACATTTCAACTATCACAGCTTCTGTTTCGTCCCAAGATTTCACATAATCTTTAGAGTGAACAAAAGGTTCATTCATGATTTCATAATAATTAGGCATCATAGGGTATGCTTTTTTAAAAAACATAGCATTATAAGCCGCAACCTTTTCATAATCTTTATCTAACTGAAAGGCTTCTTTAGGATGATCTGTAATTATAAGGTCGTGTGTACTAAACTCTTTAAACAAGGGAGCTTTTTTATATCTTGAAACACTATTTTTAGCTTGCGCTTTTACGTCCGATATTTTTGGCTCTACAGTTTTATCTTTTCTAAATGGTTTTGGACCTCCAAAAGTTCTTCCAAATTCAATTCCTAGTTGATTAAAAAGATAGTCACTATCCTCAGCTAAATCACCATCTGTATAAGAACTGTGCATAGAAAAATATTTTTCTCTACTCAACTCACTATTATCCCCAATATATTTTTGAGTAGTAAAATCTATAGTCACCTTATTTTGAGCAAAACAAATAATGGAGGTTAAAAAACTTAGTACTAATATTAATTGTTTTTTCATCTTTAAAATTTCACGAATTTATAGTAATTATTTTCGCTTGTTATTGCAAAATAAGCTCCTTTTGTTAAACTTGATATTTTGATAGAATTAGTATTTAAAGCTTCTAACAAAACTTGTCCATTCCTATCAATTATTTTTATAAACTTATATGCTATTTTCCCTGTTAAAGTTAAATTTTCAGACTCTTTATTTACTACTAACTGAATACTTTTAGCGTTGATTTCTTTTATCGTAAGTTTTTTTGCTGGCTTTTTTATGTGAATTCCACTTATCTCTTTGCTTTTAGTTTTTTTAGAATTAAATTCATCTCTAGTTCCAAAAGTCAACATAAATCTATAATCAATACCTTCTTCCATAAGAGAGGTAGTTTTAATTTCAACTTTTTGACTTCCACTACCCGGTTGGATAGCCACCTTTTTAGAAGAAGCTTGCCAATTATTACCATTCCAGATAGAAACTTGAATTAAATTTTCTGTGCCAATGCTATAATCAATATCAAAATTAAATGTATCTGAATTATCTAAACTATATGGTGTTAAAGGAGAAAAAGAAACATTATCTGATACACGTACAACTTTAGTAACAAACTCTATATTATTAATTACACTTGCAGCTTTTGTAGTTTTCCAATCACCATTTTTTTCTCTTAAAGAAAGTAATAGTCTGTAACCTACGCCTGCTTTAGGATGATTTATCGGAGAGAACTTTACAGAGATAACACCTTGCCCCTTTTTTACATTTATTTTCTTATTTACAAAATAACTGAACTCTTTATTAGTTAATTCAAAGTTGATATCTCTATCTTTATTGGCAATATAACCTACCATAAATGAGTACACTTTTTTACTTTGAATTTTAACAGGTATGGACTTTACAAACATCACTTTTTCTACATCCTGTGCATTTACACTAACGGTTATTAAAAGAATGTAAATCAATATAAATATCTTTGTAATTAAATTTTCAATTTTCATTTTATTACTTTTTTATTAAATATATTCTCATTAATTTTTTCAATTAATTTAGACAGATTAGATGGTGCTCAAGTTCTTTTAAATTCTCATTATTTTTTGATAAAGAATATTAAAGCAAAAATCTTTTTATAAAAAAACCACAAATTAAATTTGTGGTTTTACCTTTATAATTTAGTATAAATACCCGATAAATTTATAGGATCATCCATTTCAGTTTGAAGTTTAATTAAATCTTTAAACATTTTTTTTACTTTATCTTTATATTTAGCATTGGTTGCTAAATCATTCATTTCTTCTGGATCATTCTTTAAATCGAATAACAACACTTTTTCAATTTCAGGATAAACAATTAGTTTAAACCCATCTTTTCTAATCATTCGTTGCAGATTTAAATAGGCTCCATAAATAGCTTTATAATTGCTTTTTTCTGATTGCCCTTTTGCGATATCTAAAAAGCTATTAAATTCTACATATTCTGGTTTTTCAACACCTGCAAGGTCTAAGGCAGTTGCCATAATATCTTGTAAATATACATCTGCATCTGATCTTTTATCTTTTGGAATATCTGGCCCAATAATTACCAATGGTGGACGAATACTGTGATCAAATAAATTTTGTTTTCCTAATAATCCATGACGCCCCATTGCCAAACCATGATCAGCTGTATAAAAAATATAAGTATTATCCATTTTTCCTGACTTTTTTAATGCTTCAATTATTTTACCAATTTGAGCATCAACATGAGAAATACTAGCATAATATTCTTTAGTATGAACTTTTATAGCATATTCAGTTCTAGGAAATGGAGCTAAAGCTTCATCTCTTAAATCATCTCCGTCCCCAATATCATGTCTAAAAGGATATTCTGGTAAAAAACTTTTTGGTACCGAAATATTTTCTAAAGAATACATATCTTGATATTCTTGAGGAGCTTGCCTTGGATCATGAGGTGCATTGAATGCTAAATACATGAAAAATGGATTTTCTTTTGTTTTAGCTTCATCAATAAAGGTAATAGCATCGTCTTTTAAAACTTCGCTCCAATGTTTTCCTCCTTTCCAAAATCCTCCTTTAGAAGTATCAGTTGGAGACCAAGTAGTATCATTTTTATTTTGAGGTCTGTTATAACCATTAGGCATTATATCAGCAGAATTTGCTCCTTTAATTTTTGATATTGAATCAAACTTAGCAAGCATTTTAAAGTAACCCCAAGCATCTCCAGGCATTCCTGGACGAATATGTACTGTCTTTTGGAATAATTTATAAGCAGGAGCATCAACGTGCCACTTTCCAGTCATATAAGTATCATAACCTTTAGATTCCATTAATTTAGCCCAAGATTTCTTATAAGTTATAGTATCTTTTTTAACCCAATTTTGTCTAAACTTATTTGCTCTCCAAACAAAACGACCTGTATTTAACATTGCCCGAGATGCTGCACAAACTGCACCACTCCAAGACCCCATATTGTAAGCATGTGTAAATGTGGTTCCTTCTTTTACCATCTTATCCATAGTAGGTGTACTAATTTCTAAATTCCCTAAGGCATGAATTGATGAGTATGTCTGATCATCAGTAAAAATAAAAACAATATTTGGCTTTGCTTTCTTAACCACTACTTTCTTTTCTTTATTACAACTTGCAACAATTAAAAAAATCAATAAAAAATACATTTTTAATTTCATGTTTCTTTTTTTTAAATAAATAATGCTTGTTTTAAAAATTTAAACAAGCATTATAAATAACATTAATTCAAGTTTAAACTTAATCTATGTTGCAAAATTTGTAAATATTTAAAGAGACAACTACTTCAAATGTTTTTTAAACTGCTACAAATGATTAAATATAGCTAATACAAACATTCTACCCTTTACACGTTAATGGTTTGTTCTGTTACACTCTTTTTATTACATCTTCATTTTCTGCCCCCCCTTGTCTTATGTATTTACTTGGAATTACCCCAAACTGTTTTTTAAAACATTTAGAGAAATAAGATGCAGTATTAAAACCTGTCATGTACATAACTTCTTTTACTGACAAGTCACTTTTTTCTAATAATTGAACAGCCCGTTTTAAACGAATGTTTCTAATAAATTCACTTGAAGTTAAACCTGTCAATTCTTTAATTTTTAAATATAAATTAGTTCTACTTAAAGACATTTCTTGCACTAATAATTCTACACTAAAATCAGAGTTCATCATGTGTTTTTCAACAATTTCAAAAGCTTTATTTAAAAATGTTTCATCGGCAGATGTAACAGTAATTTCTTTTGGTTGTAAGGTTATTTCTCTATTAAATCGTTTTCTTAACTGTGCTCTTTGTTTTAAAATATTTTTTAACTTAAGTTCTAAAAGCTTCATGTCAAAAGGTTTTCTCATATAAGAATCGGCACCAATCTTCAGTCCTTCAACTTCCCATTCTTGAGATATTTTTGCGGTTAACATTATTACAGGAATATGACTTGTTTCTTGAGATGTTTTTAATTTATCACAAAACTCTATTCCATCCATAACAGGCATCATTAAATCTGTAATTATAATATTAGGAATAATTTTTAGCGCTAATTCTAGTCCTACTTCTCCATTTTTAGCTTCGTATATATAATAACTTTCCCCTAATCCCTTTTTTATAAACGACCTAATATCAGTATTATCATCTACCACTAACAATACGGGTAATTTTGAGCGCGATTTTGAAAATCCTTGGTCAACCATATCATCCATAACTTCAATAGCATGCGTACTCGCTTCTAATTGGCTTACGTATGAATCCGATTCAGAAGTATTCAAAAAACTAACCTCTTCAATATTTTTAAAAAACTCTTTATTTTTTGGCAACCATACATAAAATGAAGTTCCTAAAGAAGAGCTGCTTATCACATCAATACTTCCCTGATGCAACTCAACAAGGTTTTTAGTAAAAGAAAGCCCAATTCCTGTACTTTTCATTTTCAGCTTACTATTCCCTACTTCTGTATAAAACCTTTCAAAAATATGCTTAATTCTATGTTCTGGAATACCAGGACCTGAATCTTTAACTTTGATTATAATATACTCCGACTGATTTGATTTCCCTTCAATTCCTTCAGGACACTCAAAATGTTTTCCATCAAATACATTTAAACAAACCTCCCCGTTTTCAGGAGTAAATTTAAAAGCATTTGATAATAAATTATTTATAATTTTTTCTAATGCATCAGCATCAAACCAAGTAATAATTGACTCATTTGAATCTTTCAATTTAAAATTAATACTTTTCTTAAGACTAAGAAACTGAAATGGTTCACCAATTACTTTTAAGAATTCTACAATATCTCTTTCACCTAAAACCAGTTTCATTTTACCTTTATCCATTTTTCTAAAATCTAATAACTGATTTACCAACCTTAATAAATAATTGGTATTTTTAGTCATTAGTTGGTATTGTTCACCTACTTCTTTTCTAGAAAGATTAACTCCTTTTTTTTGTAGATATTCTAACGGTCCTTTAATAAGAGTTAATGGAGTTCTAAATTCATGAGAAATATTAGTAAAAAATTCTAATTTTAAACGGTGAATTTCTTCATATTTCTCTTTTTCTAAATGCTCTAGTTCTAAATCATGTTTTTTAGTAGTACTAATAACCGTAAACCTTCTAAAAGCAATTAGTATTAAAATAATTAATAAAACATAAATTCCTTTTACGAAATCTGTTCTCCAAAAAGGGGGAATTACATTTATTTTTAATTCTAATGGTGATTCATCCCAAACACCATCATTATTTGAGGCTTTCACTTTTAAATTATAAGAACCTGGCTCTAAATTAGTATAGGTTGCATTTCTATTATTAGATGAAGTATATAGCCAATCATTATTAAAACCTTCTAATTTATAGGCATATTCATTTTTTCTTGAGGCCGCATAGTGTAAAGCTGCAAATTCAAAAGAAAAACTATTTTCACTATACTTTAATTCTATTTTATCAATAGCGTTTATAGATTTATTTAGGATTACTCTCCCATTAATTTTTTCGCCTATTTGGATAGGTTTGTTAAAAATTGAAAAATTTGTAAATACAGTTTCTGCATTATAACTATTTTTCTTTATATCATTCGGAAAAAAAGCTGTAAAACCATTTACCCCCCCAAATAGTAATTGCCCATTACTTCTTTTTAAACTGGTTAACTCACTAAATTCATTATTCTGTAAACCATCATAAACATCATAATTCTTAAAGACTTCTTCTGAGGGGGTAAACCTTGAAAGGCCTTTATTTGTAGACAGCCATAAATTACCATTATCATCTTCAAGTATGCTTTTAATAACATTATTTGGCAATCCATCCTTAACATCATATGATTTAAACCTTATGGATTTTAGGTCTTTTGAAAAAACAACTTTATTTAATCCTCCTCCAAAAGTTCCAATCCAAATATCACCAGATTTACTTTCAAAAATGGTTAAAATATAATTATGACTAATTGTTGTTGTATCCGATAAGGAGTTTTTAAAAATTTCAAATTTTGGATTTTTTACATTTATTTGATCCGGAGATAATCTACAGAGTCCATTACCTGTAGCAAACCAAATATTCCCTTTAGAGTCTTGAAAAATATAGCGTATAATATTATTTGAAATACTTGACGCTACGTTTTTATTTTCAGACAATATATCTTTTTTATAATCATTTGTATCCTCATCTGGCAGCCATCGATAAACTCCTCCATTATAGGTACCAATCCAAATATTTTTATATGAATCTTGTAAAATAGAAAACACACTTTCCGTAATTCCTTTAAATGGTTTTATTTGAGCACTGGTTATATTCTTTGGGTTTGAAATGTCTATAGAAAACAAACTAGGGGTATTTTCGCCTCCAACAAAAAGTTTTTTTGAGTTTTTATATACTACTTCTTTAATTACAAAAGGATTATTAATCTCTGGTAAATGTTTAAATTTATTAAAGCGATTATCTATATCTTTTTTTGGTAACATATTCAGCCCTCCGCCAGCAGAACCCATCCACAAAAAACCATTACTATCTTCATACATAGATCGTAAATTATTATTACCTAAACTAGCAGGGTTTAATGTTTTTTTAATATGTAAAAACTGTTTTCTTTGTGGATCTAATTTATTAATACCACCTCCATTTACACCAACCCATACAATCCCGGTATGATCAATAAATAATGATTTTATTTTATTTTTACTTAAACTTTTACTAGGATTTTCGGGATCATATTTATAGGTACTAATTAATGTTGGAATTAAATCATTAGATACATTGCTAAAATCTAATAACCCATCGTTTGTTCCTGCCCAAATATGAGCTTTATTTATAGCTAAAACTAAAACTTCCTTCTTATCTATTAATTCTACTTTATTGTTTCCATTTTTAGAAATTAATCTATACAACCCATTACTAGAACCAATTATTAAATTTCCATAACTATCTTCTGCAATACTTCTGACAGGTGAATTTGGCAAATTTAATTGACTATTTACTAATTGAAAGTAAATATCACCATTTTGATCACGAGAAAGTACTGATAACCCTTTTAAACCACCAACCCAAAACTGGCCTCTACTATCTTCAAAAAAAGTAAAGGTGTTATTCTCTCCTTTGGCGTTAATAATTCCATTTTGATATAAATTAAAATGTTCAAATTTTAAAGAATCAATAGGTTTATTTAAATCTACTAAGTTAATTCCCGCAATAGTCCCCACCCATAAACGATTCTTTTTATCTTTATATAATGTGGTAATATGATTACTACTAATACTTTTTTCATCTTTTTCATTATGTTTAAAATGAGTAAATTTTTCGGTAGTTTTATCAAAAAAATTTAATCCTCCTCCTGTTGTTCCAATCCATAAATTATGTTTTTCATCACCTACAATATCCCAAATTAAATTACTACTTATACTTTTTGGATTTGCAGGATTAGGTCTATATACAGTAAAATTATAGCCATCATATCTATTTAATCCATCATGAGTACCAAACCACATAAATCCATCTTTATCTTGATAAATACAATTCACATCGCTTTGAGACAAACCATTTTCTGTTGTTAAATGATCAAACCCTATAGAGTTTTGAGCACCACAACTGGTTACAAAAGTGATTCCTATTAAAAGAAAATTTAAAAATAATTTGGGAAAATAATTCAATAAATAGTTACGCATATTTACAAACTTAAAAATTAAACTTTATTTTTATTTGATGAATCTCTAATTATTCATTCGGCATTAAAGATCGTTCTATTTAAGGAGGTTTCTTTCGTAGAATTACGGATTCTATTAAAAAAATAATTCCACTGCTTTTTTACCAATTTGTTCATTATATTGGTTAACTATAGATATTGTAGGGATGTGAAAAGATGTAAATTTAATAAAGTAAAAAACTATAATACCATTCACTTCCTTATGGAAGCAACCAATCTTTCGCCTTCAAGAATATAAGGTAATCAATGACTGCTAAAATATTAGAAATAAATTAGAACAAAGGAAATTTCAAGAAATAATTCTTCAATAAACTACAGACAGGAGTTTAGCGAAGAATCATTTTTTGAAACAGATTAATTAACTATTTTTTAAATTAGTGAACAATAGGTAAAATGGATAGCAAAACTTAAGAATTAGGTTCTATACATAAATGGAATTATTTAAAGTTAATAATTCCATTTAAGCGTTATAAAGGTACCTGAAACATGTAAGAGATAGAATTATCAATAAATTCTTAAATATATAAACCATATTAAATAATATTTCTACAGCCTAATGTCTACTACTGAATAATTAAGTCAATTCTAAACAACCGCTTTTATTGACAATAAATATATTATTTATTATAATTGAAAGACCTTTTCAAGTTCAATCCATTTTTCGCCATCTTTTGCCCATGGTAACTCTTGTTGATAATCCCACATTAAGTTTTCCCATTCTTGTACTTTAGGATTATTAGCATCCATTTCTGCCTTTTTAACAGGATCAAAAGTTTCATCAACTTCCATGATCATAAACATTCTGTTACCTGTTAAATAGATTTGCATATCTACAATACCAGCATCTTTAATACTTTTTGTAATTTCTGGCCATGCATTTCCTGCTGCATGATATGCCTTATATTCAGCAATTAATTTAGAATCGTCTTTTAAATCGCAAGAATAACAATATCTTTTTACACTCATTTTTTTTTAATTAAGCTTGTTTATTATACTTTGAATATACCAATCTTCCATAAACGCCAATAACAACAAAACAAACAAGTGTTATTAAAAATGAAAAACGCATTTCAGTTAGTCCTAAGTAGGAAACATCTTCATATCCAGAACCACCTAAATCTAGTAATCTTCCTTGAAGAGGTGTTAATAAAGCCCCACCTACAATTGCCATTACTAAAAAGGCCGCTCCAAATTTAGTATCTTGACCTTGGCCTTCTAAAGCAATCCCATAAATAGTAGGGAACATGATAGACATAAATACAGAAGTTGCAATTAGAGAATAAATACCGGATGTTCCTGGTAAGATAATTGCACCAACAGTAGTAACCGAAGCTCCAATAGCAAAATACATTAATAATTTACCAGAATCAATATCTTTCATTAATGCAGTACCAATCATTCTTCCTAATAAAAAGACTATATAACCAGCTAATCCAAACCAAACGGCAGATTTACTGTCTATTCCTAAAGTTTCTGCATATTGGTATACATAAGTCCAACACATAATTTGTGCTCCAACATAAAAAATTTGAGCAATTACACCAAAAGAAAATTTAGGTTGTTTCCATAATCTTTTAACAGAATCAAAAAAGTTAACAGTAACTTCTTGGTCTTTGTTTTCTGGCATCTTTAATATAGAAATCATAATAAAAAAAGCCAAAACAACAAATCCTAAAATTACATAAGGGTTACGTATTACTTCTAAATCAGAAGTTTTAATAACTGTTTTAGCAGATTCTGATAATGTATCAAAAATAGGAGTACCGTCTGCAGTAGTATCATCAGATTTTAATGCATTTAAAACAAAATTCTGAGCAATAAGTAATCCTCCAATAGATCCCATTGGATTAAACATTTGAGCAAAATTTAAACGTCTTGTAGCTGTTTCCTCTGCTCCCATTGATAAAATATATGGGTTTGAAGTAGTTTCTAAAAAAGCCAATCCAAAAGTTAAAATATAATATGAAGCTAAAAAGAATGCATAACTTTCATATTGCGCAGCAGGAAAAAATAATAGAGCACCTATAGAGTATAGTGCTAAACCTACCAAAATACCTTTTTTATATGAAAATCTATTGACAAATAAAGCAGCAGGAATAGCCATACAACCATATCCACCATAAAAAGCAAGTTGCACATAAGAAGCTTCAACATTAGAAAGCTCTAATACTTTTTGAAAAGCTCTAACCATTGGGTTTGTTATATCATTTGCAAATCCCCATAAAGCGAAAAGCGAAGTAATCAAAATAAATGGTACTATAACCGACTTGGCTACTACAGGTATATTTTTGTTATCCATAATAATGTAATAAAGTGTTTAGTTGTTAATTTATAGGTGCAAATTAAAAAAGACAATACAAACTCTAGGTCCATATTGTCTTATATTGTATAACAAATGTTCTATTCTGATAATAAAGATCGATCTAAGTTTACATAACCTCCATCAACAGCTATAAACTGACCTGTTGTATGTGATGATTTTTCTGAGATTGTAAACAAACATTGATCTGCAATTTCTGCGGGAGTTGTCATTCTATTTTCTAATGGAATTTTCTTTACAATAGATTTTAGTTTTTCTTCTCCGTTTTCTAAAGTTTTAATCCAAGCCTCATAAGCAGGCGTCCAACTTTCTGCTATAATAATTGCATTAGAACGAATTCTATACTTGATTAAATCTACAGCCCATTCTCTTGTTAAACCTAAAACTCCTCCTTTAGAAGCAGCATAACCAGAAGTTCCTCCCTGACCTGTTAATCCTACTTTAGAACCAATGTTTAAAATATTTCCTTTGGATGCTTTTAAAAATGGCAAAGCATGTTTTACTACTAAAAAGTAACTCACCATGTTCAATTTTAAAGACCACATAAAATCTTCGTAAGAAGCGTCTAAACCAACACCATCATTAACACCAACATTATTAATTACAGCATCAATTTTACCATATTTTTCTGTAATTGTTTTAATAGCGCTTTCTATCTGATCTGGGTTTGTTACATCCGTTTTACAAAAAATAGCATCAATTCCTTTTGCTTGTAATTCTTCTGCATATCCAAAACCTCTATCATTTCTATCTATAATGGCTGGTATTGCTCCTTCTGCAGCTAAATGTTGTAAAATTGTTTCTCCAATACTTCCTTTAATTCCTGCTGCTCCCGTGATAACAACAACTTTTCCTTTTAATCCTAAATCCATTTTGTGTTATTTTATGTTGTAAAAATCAATAGCATTTTCTCCCATAATAGCTTTTTGTTCAGCTTCAGAAAATTTGCTTATATAATTTGTTACTATATTTTTTACTTCTGTATAATTACCTGCCACCAAACAAACTGGCCAATCTGAACCAAACATGATTCTTTCAGTTCCGAAAGCATTAAATACCACCTCTAAATAAGGGTTTAATTGTGCCTCTGTCCATGTGTTGTAATCTGCCTCGGTAATCATTCCTGATACTTTGCACAGCACATTTTTATACGTTGCAATCTCTTTCATTTGTGAAGCCCATCCATCAAAAAAACCATCTTTTATATATGGTTTTGCAATATGATCTATCACAAATTTCTGATTTGGAAAACGTTGTACAAATTCTAAAACAGCTCCTAATTGATGTGGAAACACCAAAATATCGTACGTAAAATTGTATTTTTCTAAGGCTGCAATTCCTCTTAAAAAATTAGGTCTTAATAAAAAATTATGATCCGCTTCTCCTTGAACAACATGTCTAAAACCTTTTACAATAGTATTTTTACTGTATTTTTCTAGAACTTCTTCTATATTTTCTGCACGTAAATCTACCCAACCAACAATCCCTTTTATAAAGCTGTTTTCTGCTGCCAAGTCGATTAAAAAATCGGTTTCTTCTAATGTTTGATCTGCTTGAACAGCAACACAACCATCAATCCCGTTTTCTTTGTATACTTTAGATAAATCTGAAGGTAAAAAATCTCTTCGGATAACAGACATTTCATCGTCTATCCAACTGTGTTTTTCAGCTTCATATTTCCAAAAATGTTGATGTGAATCTATTGTCATACTGCTTAAAACTATTTTACAAAAGCATCTAAAGTTGCTTTCATTCCGTTAGTAATAATGCTTTCTAAATTCTTTGTTACAATCGCTTCTAAACCGTCAAACTGAGTTAAATCTGTTCCCCAGAAATCTGTATTTGCTAAAGTTGCTTTTACAATAGCTGCAGGATTTCCTGTTGCCCATTGTGTTGCAAAGAAATCTAAAGCAGATTGATCATCTTTTACTTCGTACGTTTCAGATCCTCTTTCTCCTTTATAAAAAGCAATTAATGCCGCTAAAGAGAATAATAAATGTTCTGGATTTTTATTTTTTCTTTTGATGTATTCTAAAACTGAAGGCAATACTCTTGTCTTATATTTAGAAGTTGAGTTTAAAGAAATACTCATTAAAGCATGCTCTAAATAAGGGTTTCTAAAACGGTCTAAAACATCGTTAGAAAATTGATCTAATTCTTCTTTTGATAAATCTAACGTCGGACAAATTTCTTCAAAAATAGCATCCTTTAAAAATTTACCAACCACTTTATCTTCTAAAGATTCGCGTACTTTATCTATTCCGTATAAATATCCAACAGGCACTAAACTGGTATGTGCACCGTTTAAGATTCTTACTTTACGTGTTCTGTATGGTTCTTGGTTATCTGTAAAAACAACATTTAATCCACATATTTCTGCAGGAATTTCTTCTTTTACAGCTGCTGGTGCTTCAATTACCCACAAGTGGAATTGCTCTCCTTCTACAACCAAATTATCTTTGTACCCTAATTCTGCAGTAATTGCATCCATTTTATCTCTAGGATATCCTGGTACAATTCTATCAACTAACGTATTACAGAAAATATTATCTTCATTTATCCACTCAACAAACTCAGCGCCTAAAGCCCAATCATCTGCATATTGTAAAATTATTTTTTTAAGATTTACTCCATTGTCATTAATCAATTCACAAGGAATTAAAATCAATCCTTTGTCTGATGCACCTCCAAAAGTTTGGAATCTCTTGTATAATAAGGCTGTTAATTTCCCTGGAAAACTACTTTGTGGAGCATCGTCTAATTTATCATCTGCATTATACGCAATACCAGCTTCTGTGGTATTTGAAATCATGAATCTTAAATCAGGATTTTCTGCAACTGCTAAATAATCTGCAGGATTTTCATACGGATTGATTCCTCTTTGAATACAATCGATAATTTGATGTTCACTAATTGCTTTTCCGTTTTTAATTCCGTTTAAATATAACGTGTACAATCCATCTTGATCGTTTAACATTTTAATTAAACCTTGATTAATTGGCTGAATCGCAACAACACCAGCATCAAAATTAGCTTGTTTATTCATTTCATGAATCATCCAGTTTGCAAAGGCTCTTAAAAAATTACCTTCTCCAAATTGTATTATTCGTTCTGTATAAGTATTTGCTTTTACGGTACTTCTGCTTAAATTATTCATTTGGTAATTGTGATTTTGCTAAGTAACCAACAAGGTTCTTGTGCTGAATTTATTTCAGTATATAACCTTGTTGGTCTAAATTTTTGTTTTTTTATGTTTTTTGCCAATGGCTAAAGGCCAATAGCAAAAAGCCATTTTATAATGAAACGCCTCTTTTCCAAGGAATAAAATCGTTATTTCCGTGTAAAACTGCTTTCGATGGTGTAATTCCACTTGCAACTCTAATAATATGATCTAGAATTTTTTCACCCATAGACTCAATAGAGTCTTCTCCGGTAATTACAGTTCCTGCGTTAATATCAATAATATCATTCATACGTTCGTATAAATTGGTATTACTAGACATTTTTAAAACCGGTGCAACTGGGTTTCCGGTTGGAGTTCCCAATCCTGTGGTAAAAACAACCACATTACAACCAGAACCAACTAAACCAGTAGTAGATTCTACGTCGTTTCCTGGTGTACATAATAAGTTTAAACCAGGTTTTGTAACTTGTTCTGTATAATCTAATACTTCTACAACTGGCGAGGTCCCTCCTTTTTTAGCGGCTCCTGCAGATTTCATTGCATCGGTAATTAAACCATCTTTAATGTTTCCTGGTGATGGATTATTTTCAAAACCAGATCCAACAGCGACAGCAGATGCTGAATACGCTCTCATTAAATCATAGAATTTTTTAGAATCCTTTTCCGTATTACATCTTGTAATCATTTCTTGCTCAACTCCATTCAATTCTGGAAATTCTGATAACACAGGACTTCCGCCCAATGCAACCAATAAATCAGAAGCATATCCTAAAGCAGGATTTGCAGAGATGCCTGAAAATCCGTCTGAACCACCACATTCTAAACCTAAAACAAGTTTGCTTAATGGAGCTGGTTTACGGACTAATTTATTCGCATCAACCAAACCTAAAAAAGTATGTTTAACCGCTTCTTCTATTAAATGTCTTTCACTAGCACTTTGTTGTTGTTCTAGATAATGAACAGGTTTTGTATTGTTTGGTGCAATTGCATCAATAGCATCTTGTAACATGCTAATTTGTGCATTTTGGCAACCCAAACTAAAAATAGTAGCACCTGCAACATTAGGGTTGGTAATATAACCGGCTAATAATTTACATAAAGTTTCAGAATCTTGACGAATTCCGCCACAACCACCATCGTGTTTTAAAAACTTAATTCCATCTACATTCGGAAACAATCTATTTTTAGACAATTCTTCTTTTGTAGTAATGATAGGTGTATTAAAAATTTCGTCATTAGAAGCTCCTGCTTTATATTGTTTGATTAAAGCATCTGTATCTACAGCAAAATCCTTCTTGGTTTCATACCCTAATTTCTCAGTAAGCGCACCTTCTAGTACATCAACATTTCTGTTTTCACAAAAAGTTAAAGGAATTACCAACCAATAATTAGCTGTTCCTACTTTTCCGTCTTCTCTATGAAATCCGTTAAAAGTTCTGTCCTTAAAGTTTGATGCATCTGGAGCAGTCCAAGTAAATTTTTCTTTTGCATCATTATATTCTGCTGATGCATGCTTTACATTCTCTATGGTAATGGCGCAGCCTTCTAAAATAGGTTTCATTGCTTTACCAATTAACACACCATACATATAAATTTCATCGTCAACATTAAAATCGTTTAATGCATATTTATGTTTCTGTTTGATGTTTTCTTTTAAAACAACTTTTTTTCCAGCAACATCTGTTACCATTCCTTTTTCTAAAGGAGTTATGGCAACTATAATATTATCCTTAGGATCTATTTGTACGTAATTCTTAGACATTTATTTTTCTGAATTAAAACTTACTGTTGCTTTTATAACTCCTGTTTTTGGATCTAACCAACTATCAAAATTCTGAATCATTTCTGTAAAAGGAACAGAATGCGTAATAAATGAATCCGTAGGAAATTGATCTAACACATTAATAACATGTTCAAAATCTTCTGTAGTTGCATTTCTACTGCACATTAAAGTCATTTCTTTTGCATGTATCTTTGGATGCGTATACGTTAATTCTCCTTTAGACAATCCTACCAAAACAAAACGTCCACCGTGAGACATATAATCCGGACATGCTTCTATAGCGTATTTATTTCCTGAAGCATCAAAAACTGCAGTACATAAATCTCCGTTTGTAATTTTAGAAATTTCTTCAACAGCATTTTCTCCTGCTTTTACAATATAATCTACACCAATTTTTTCTTTAGCATATTGCAAACGTTCTTCATTCATGTCTATAGCAATTACTTTTGCACCTGCTATTTGAGCTAATTTCATAATTCCAATTCCAATTGGTCCTGCTCCTACTACGGCAACAATTTCTCCTTTTTGAATGGCTGCTCTTCTAACTGCATGTGCACCAATTGCCAAAGGTTCTACAATAGCCATTTCATTATCTGAAAGGTGATTAGCTTTTATTAAAATATTGGCAGGAACCGTAATTTGCTCTTGCATTCCTCCATCTCCATGAACACCTAATACAGAAATATTGGTACAACAATTTGTTTTACCATTTCTACAGGCAATACAAGTTCCACAACTTATATAAGGCATTACAACTACTTTGTCTCCAGCTTTAATTCCGCTTTCATTTTCACCTATTTCTAAAACCACAGACGCCAATTCGTGTCCTAAAATTCTTGGATATGTAAAAAATGCTTGGTTACCTGCATATGCATGTAAATCCGTACCACAAATTCCTACTTTGTTAATCTGTAATAATGCTTCTCCTTCTTTTCTTATTGGAGCTTCTTTTTCTTTTAAAAGGAATTCTCCTGGCTTTTCACAAACGATGTATTTCATATCTATCAATAATTTTATTGTTCAATCGATTGAACAGTTCGTTAAAAAAAAAGTTTTATAACTTTCTTTCCTTTCATATCGATATATTTTTTAATTAAAACTATATTTGTTCAATCGATTGAACAAACTTATACATTTTTTTTGGATAAAAAAAAGAAAATAACATTAAAAGATATAGCTGAGGCATTAAATTTAACGCCATCCGGGGTTTCCAAAGCGCTAAATAATCATCCTAGAATTAGCGACGCCACTAAAAAAGCGGTAAAAGAAAAAGCGAGGGAACTAAACTACCAACCTAATTTATTAGCTAGTGCCTTACGAAAAGGCCGGAGTAATTTAATTGGAGTAATTATTCCAAGAGCTAAAAGTAACTTCTTCTCTTCTGTTGTAGAAAAACTAGAAGATGTTTTAAATAAAGAAGGGTACAATATAATAATGACTCAATCTAACGAATCTTTTGAAAAAGAATGCCGAAATATTGATGCTTTAATCGATACGCAAGTTTGCGGCATAATAGCTTCTATGGCTAGTGATACTGTAGATTTGACCTATTATAACAAAATAATTTCTACAGGAATCCCTTTAGTGATGTTTGATAGAAGTGATGAAAAATTAGAAGCCGATTATATTGGTATTGATGATTATCAAAGTAGTTTTAAAGTGATTGATCACCTTTATAAACAAGGTTGCCGCCGTATTGCACATATAGGTGGATATAAACACACGCGGATTTATAACCAACGATTAGAGGGGTATTTAGACGCCTTAAAAAAATACAATCTACCCATAGAAAATAATTTAATAATTGAAAGTACTTTAAAAATTGAAGATGGACGACAAGCTATGACTCAATTTCTAAAATTAGATAAAAAACCAGACGCAGTATATGCGGCAGGTGATTTTGCTGCTCTAGGAGCATTACAAGTATTAAAAGAAAATAACATCGCTATTCCACAAGATATTGCCTTAGTTGGCTTTAGTAATGAATTGTTTACATCTTTAGTTACGCCAACAATTTCTAGTATAGAACAGCACAGTAATACAATTGGACAACTTGCAGCTGAAATTTTATTAGACAAATTAAAAAATCCTAATAAAACAACAGAACCATCTAAAACGGTATTGGATATTGACTTGATTATTAGAGAAACTTCAAAAAAATAAAACTACAGACATTACTAATTTACAAGAACAACTTATTTTCTCTCAATAATTTAGAATAAAAAAAGAGTACACCTTAAAAAGGTGTACTCTTACAAAACAAATCAAATCAAATTTACTAATTATCTTTATAAACTAAGTTCTAAAACAAATGCATAGTCACAAGGTTTTTTCTTAGGCATTACTGCCTCTAAACCATTGTTATTTTGCGACCATTTTATCTTAGCATCTGTACCTAACATTTTTACAGATTTCACTTTATCACCATTCGTAATAGATTTTATAAGTACTTTTCCATTCTTTGGCCAAGCCATTAAAATTGCATAGACCTTTCCATCCTTTTGAGTAAAACGAATATCTTGACCAGTAAAAGCCTTGTTTTTCCCTTCTGAATGATGTCCTTTTTTAACTTCTGTAGGTCCTTCTCCAAAAGTTCTCCAATATTTGGTATCGTATATAGCGTCACCATTCATATCTAACCAAGCACCCATTTCTAATAAAATATCTTTTTGGTCATCCGGAATTGTTCCATCTGATTTTGGACCAACATTTAGAAGTAAATTTCCATTTTTAGAAACTATATCAATTAAATCATCTATCAAAGAATTTGTTGTTTTTGACTTCCAATTCGTTACATAAGACCAAGAATTTGTACCAATAGAAGTATCTGTTTGCCAAGGCAATTTTCTTATTCCTGGTAATTTACCTCTTTCTAAATCGTAAATTACAGTACCAGCAGGAAAAGCTTCTTCGTAAAAGTTTTTATCTTGTAAAACTACTTCTTTACCCCATTCTATTCCTTTATTATAGTAGTATGCCGCTAATTTTGGACGGTATTCTCTAAAATCTGGAGTATCTAACATAAAATCGAACCAAAGAATATCTGGTTGATAATTATCTATTAAATCTTTCGTTCTTTTCCACCACATTTCTTTAAATTCTGCAGAAACCGGTTCTCTTAAATTTTTTCCTTTTGGAGAGTATAAATCTGCATACGCAGGATCTGTAGTATCAAATTTATCTTTTTTATTATAGAAAGACCAGTTAAAAGCATAATGAGAAGAAGCTCCCATAATCATTCCTTTAGCACGACCTGCTTTCATCAATTCTCCTAAAACATCTCTTTTAGGCCCCATATTAACAGAATTCCAACGAGTGGTATTCGATTTATACATAGCAAAACCATCATGATGGTCTGCCACAGGAACCACATATTTAGCACCCGCTTTTTTAAATAAATCTATCCATTCTTCAGCATTAAATTTTTCGGCTTTAAACATTGGAATAAAGTCTTTATATCCAAATTTTTTCTGATCTCCAAAGTTCTTTTGATGATGTAAAAACTCTTTTGTAGGGCCATCTTTCTGATGTTTTAACTGCGCTGTAAACTGAGCTGAATCCATATACATATTTCTAGGATACCATTCAGAACCAAAAGCAGGAACAGAATAAGCTCCCCAATGAATAAAAATACCAAACTTTTTATTATTAAACCACGCTGGGTCTTTATAATGTTTTTTTATGGATTCCCAATTTGGCTCGAAAACTTTTACGCTTTCTTGTTTTTTTTCAACTACTTTTTTCTCTTCTTTCTTACAAGAAACAAGAGCCAAAATAGATAGTAAAATTAAAGTTGATACTCTTTTTTTCATCTGACTTTTTGTTGGTTATAAATAATTTTTAATTCTAATACAAATTAGGTGTATTTTTAATTAATTCCTTTGACCAAATGTTTTAATTTGTATAACAAATAGTTAAATGTTTATTTTTTTTGGTTATGTTAAAATAAATCTTACTTCTTAACATAAAACAAGCCTAATAGTTATACAACTATTAGACTTGTTTTAATATCATAAATATTTATTCTAAGTTATTTTTTCCTTAAGGCTTCTATTTCTTATAAGTTATTCCTTTTTATTTTAGGAACATCCTTATAATTAACAACATTCTTAAAATGCTAATCATACTCTTTTACGCCAGAGTATAAAAAATAAAACTTTAAGAAACCAAAGCGACTGTCCTCCATAAAACACTAATAATCATTAATGATTTGTCACTATGCTTATCTATTATTTTTAATGATTTTAATCATTCCAATGTGCATCAATCACTTTTTGAATGTGTGGAAATTTCTCTCCATCTTCTTCATTCAACTCTTTACGTTTTGCAATTAATTGCTCTTTTAAATTGGCAATAATTTCTTTGTTAGCAGGATCTGAATACGTATTATTCATCTCTTTAGGATCTTTTGTTAAATCATAAAATTCCCAAGCAGCTGGCGTATGCATCGTAAAACGATTTCCCCAACTTTTTTTATTCCATACGGCTCCTGGCTTGTCTGTATCTACCCAATATCTTCCATAGAAAAATATTAATTTGTATTGTTTTGTTCTAATACCAAAATGAGCAGGATTTGCATGTGCATGTGCCATGTGCATCCAATATCTGTAGTACGTAGATTGTTGCCAACCTTCTGGTTCTTGCCCTGTTTCTAAAATATGTTTAAAACTATGACCTTGCATTTTTTCTGGTGGAGTACCGCCTGCCATTTCAATTAAAGTAGGTGCAAAATCTGTGTTGTTGATAATTGCATCTGTTCTCATACCTGCTTTTATTTTCTCTGGATATCTAACAAAAAACGGCATTCTAAAAGACTCTTCATACATCCATCTTTTATCAATATAATCATGTTCCCCCAACATAAAACCCTGGTCTCCAGTATACACTATAATTGTATTATCATACAAACCTTCTTCTTTTAAGTATTCTATTAAACGAGCAACATTATCATCCACTCCTTTTACACATCTTAAATATCTTTTTATGTATTCTTGATACGTAGCACTTGTATAAGCATCTCCTGTTAGCTTATCAGCTTGATGAATATCAAAATCTGGGTTGTTATGTTTAGTATATTGTTTACTCCAAATTCTCATCCCCATATTTCTAATTGTATTTCTTTTAGAAACAGAAGAACCAATTACATGAATTAAAGAATCGTTTTTACCTCTTGTAGCAATAGAACCATTATTACCATTATCATACAGACTTGCTGGTTCAGGAATAAAAGTATCTGCTAAATAATCTTTATACCTAGGTGCATATTCAAAATCATCATGAGGTGCTTTGTATTGATGAAACAAAATAAATGGTTTGGTTTTATCTCTTTTGTTTTTTAACCAGTCTAAACTAATATTTGTAACAATATCAGAACTGTAACCTTTATATTGTTTACCTTCATACGCAGGATCCTTTTCTTCAGCAAAATGCATTCCTGTTTCGGTTAAATATGGATCGAAATAAGAACCTTGTTGACCGTGTTTTGTAAACACATTGTAATAATCAAAATTTGGTTCATCTTTTAAATGATATTTACCAATCATTGCTGTTTGGTACCCTAACTTTTTCATCTCTATTGGTAAATATTGATGGTCTTTAGGCAATGCTCCCTCCAAGTCTAAAACTCCATTTGCTTGACTGTGTTGTCCAGATAAAATGGCTGCTCTACTAGGTGTACAAATAGAATTGTTTACAAAACAGTTGTCGAAAATAATACCTTCATTCGCTATTTTATCTAAAGTTGGTGTAGGGTTTAATTTTGATAAGCGACTATTATAAATACCAAAAGCTTGCGATGTATGATCATCTGCCATGATATAAATAATATTCGGTCTTTGTTTTTCCGCTTCCGGTTGTTGACTTTTTACATTTTTACATGAAAAAAAACTTAAAACCAAAACGGCATAGGTTATTTTATTAAAGGACATATTATGATTTATTTATTTATTTCAAATTCTTTTTTAACTTTTATTCACGAAACTTAAAACCGCTATTAAAAGCATTAACAAAGTAATCGTTTTTAAAACGAATACAACCAAACATATGATTTAATCTGTAAAACAAATGTTCTAATATTTACTACCTAGTGCATAAACATTACGCTGTTTAAGATTCGTTATATAAAAAAATATCATTTTCAAACTCCAATAAAGATTGAATTTTAAAAATGATATTTAAATAGATGGTTCTAAAATGATATTATGCTGTTAATCTTTCTTATTTTTTTTAGAAGATTTTTTATTTTTATTCTTTCCAGATTTTGCTGCTTTCTTAGCTAATTTTTGAGCTGCTTTTCTAGCTATATCCTTAGCTATTTTCTTTTTATGAGCTTCAGAAAGTGGTCCATTTTGTGCTTCATCAAACTTGTTAAATCTTGGTAAAATTTCATTTAAATAATCGCGTTCTTTCACTAATTCTTTGTCAGCTTTTTCCCAGTCATTAATTTCAGGAAAACTGATTAAATCTGATGGATATTCTCTTACATCATACCATTTATCCATACCATCTTTTAAAACATTTGTTCCTCTTATTAATTGCATATTGTCTTTGTAACCATACACCCAGTCTCTATGCGTTTTCTTTTCTGTTGTTAAAAAAGGCATCATACTTACTCCATTAATTTCATAATCTTCCGGAATTTTAACACCGGCTATTTCTGCAATTGTTGGTAATATATCCGATAAATTCATTAAAACATCTTGTTCTCCTTTTTTGGTAAAATCAAATCCAGGACCGTACACCATAAATGGAACGTGTGTTCCTTTTTGAGAATCTGGACTGTTTTTACCGTATTTACTAGAGCCATTATCTGCACAAAAGATTATTAAAGTATTGTCATCAATATTTAACTCTTTTAACTTTTCTAAATACAAAGACATTTGATAATCTAAATAGTTTACATGTGAATGAATTCCACTTGCTGATAACGAATTATGCGTATCGTAGACTCCTTTTTCTCCTGTAATATTAGGCTCTTCTCTTGTGTATTTTCCGTCTTTATAGGTGATTTTTGGAGTTTCTATCCATTTATATTCATGTTGCTTTGGATTTAAATAATTCATAGAAGCATGACCTAAATGCGTAGTGTGATACACAAAAAAGGGTTTATCCTCTTTTACTTTCCTTTCCATAAAGTCGAAAATAAAATCTAACTCAACATCTGGTCCATAAGTATTTACTCCGTATTCTTTTTTAGATTCTTTGGTATTTGGCCACCATTCAAATTGTTGTTTAGAAGAAGGGTGATTCATTAACATTACACCTGGTTTCCAGTACCAACTAGAAGATGGATAATATGAAAAGTCTAATGGTTTTCCTGTATCTAGATTTATCAATTCCTTTTTACCATTTTCTTTCTTCTGTTCTAGCCTAAAGTTTGAATATGGATTTTCTCCAATTTCTGTAATTGCCGCTTCGCCTGGAGTAAACACCCCTTCATCAAAACCAAAATTTTGTAAATTTTTGTTTCTCATTTGAGTTTTACCAGACCACATGGTAGCATACCCTCCTTTTTTAGCAATTATACCAATAGTTAACGGAGAACTTGCAAATAAAGGATAGGCTCCTAAGTTTCCATCTTCATCTGTATATTGGCCTATTGTACTATTTCCCCACCATTTGTGTAAATGCGGATATCTACCCGTCATTAACATGGCTCTACTCGGAGAACAAACCACAGAAGCCCAAGCTGTTTTTACGTACATTCCTTCTTTTGCTAATTTATCTAAAACTGGCGTTTTTGCTCTTATTTTAGGGTCTTGAGAATCTTTATTTCCCTTTACAGAACTCCACGTGTCAGACTTATAAATAGGAAACTCTCGTGCGCTAATATCATCTGCTAATACTAATATAATATTAGGCTTCTTCGTTTTCTGAGCTAATACTGATAAAGTAGCTAGAAAAAATAATAAGGTTATTTTCTTCATGATTTTAATTTTATCTTCGGAAACGTTTCCGAGGGGTTTAAACTTAAAAAAATCTGCAATATTAATTACAGATTCTTTTTGATGATTTTATATATTTATTCGTTTTTATGTTTCTTTTTTCCTTTATTTTTTTTGCCTTTGTTCTTCGCTTTATTTTTTGCTTTTAACGCTTTTATCTGTGCTATTTTTTGTGCTTCCTGTTTTTCAACTTGTAGCTTTTACTTCTCTGTTAACGGTCCGTGTCTAGCAGTTTTAAATGTGTTGAATTGTGGTAATACTTTTTCTAACGCTGCTTTTTCATTCTTTAAATCCTTAGAAACAGCACTCCAATCTTTAATCACAGGATAGGAAATTAAATCTGATGGTGTACTACTTACATCATACCATTTATCAAATCCGTCCTTTAACACGTTTTTACTTCTAATAATTTGTTGTCCGTCTTTGTAACCATAAATCCATTCTCTATGTTCTTTTTTATTCGTTGTTAAAAAAGGTAGCAAACTAACTCCGTTAATTTCATAATCTTCAGGAATCGTAACACCTCCAATTTCAGCAATTGTAGGCAACACATCTGCTAAGTTAACCAACACATCTTGTTCTCCTTTTTTGGTTAAATTTAAACCCGGAGCATAAACTATAAATGGAACATGTGTTCCTTTTTGAGACTCGGCACTATTTTTACCATAACCACTTGTTCCGTTATCGGCACAAAAAATAACAATGGTATTTTTATCAATTTTCAAGTCTTTTAACTTCTGTAAATACAAAGACATTTGATAATCTAAGTAATTGATATGATTGTGAATTCCCGGTTCTGTTACCGTATTATGTGTATTGTAAACACCTTTATCTCCGGTTACATTTGGCTGAGTTCTTACATATTTACCGTTTTTCCATTCAATTTTTGGAGTTCCAGGCCATTTAGTTTTTGTTTTTGGGTGATAAAAATCAAATCCATCGTGACCTAAATGCGTGGTATGGTACACAAAAAACGGCTTCTTTTCTTTGGTTTTACGTTCCATAAAATCAAAAATAAACTCTAATTCTACATCTGGACCATACGTGTTTAAACCGTATTCTTTTTTAGATTCTTTAGTGTTTGGCCACCATTCAAATTCTTTTTTAGATGTTGGATAGTTCATTAACATTACGTGAGGTTTCCAATACCAACCAGATTGTGCATAGGTTGTAGATTCTTCTCCTGTATCATTATTGATTATCTTTTTCTTTCCATCTATTTTTTTCAATTCAATTTTAAAATCTGTGTAAGGATTTTCTCCTTCCATACTAGATTCTCCTGGAGTAAATACCCCTTCATCAAATCCATATTTGTCTAAATTAGGATTACGCATTTGCGTTTTCCCTGCCCAAATAGAAGTATAACCTCCTTTTTTGGCAATTACACCAATATTTAAGGGAGAACTTTCGTAAAAAGGATAAGTTCCTACTTTTCCGTTTTCATCACTATATTTTCCTGTGGTTTTATTCCCCCACCATTTGTGCAAATGTGCATAACGACCTGTCATCATCATTGCTCTACTTGGAGAACAAACGACAGCGGCCCAAGCAGTTTTTATGTATAAACCTTCTTCTGCAATTCTATCTAAAACAGGTGTGTTTGCTCTGTATTTTACATCTTGCGTGTCTCCTCCAGTCGGTGGACTCCATGTATCTGATTTGTAAATAGGCATTTCTCTTGCACTAATATCGTCAGCCAAAATAACAATAATGTTTGGCTTTTGTTTCTGTTGTGCAGCTGCTAATAAAGTAGCCGTAAAAAACAAACTTGTTACAATATTTTTCATTTCTAATGTTTTAAATTCTTTTTATTTTTATCACCAGAAATAGCCTTGTCTATAAAAGCTTGTCTTATTGCTTCTTCTCTGTCGCAATTAAATAAATGTGCATCTTCCCATAAAGGAGCAATATTGTCTTTAGACCAGATTTCATATTTAGCTTTCAATCTGTTTACAACATCTGGAAATTGACTTGCCAAATTATTATTTTCCAATTCGTCTTTTTCCATATCAAACAGAAAAATATCTTTTTTGTAATAAGAATAAATCAATTTATAATTTTTATCCCTAACAGCATATCCTTCGCCACCAGCATAACGCCAATACAAAGTTCTTTCTTTTAAAGACTTGTTCTTTTTTGTTAAAATTGGTAGTAAATCTACTCCGTCTAATTCTTTAGTTGCTGGTTTTTCAATTCCTGCTGCGGCTAAAATTGTAGGAAAAATATCCAAGGCAATAATTGGTTTGTCATACACTCTATTCCCTTTTATTTTTTTAGGCCAAGAGATTACAAACGGTTCACGAATTCCACCTTCAAACATCATTCCTTTATGTCCACGATAAGGAGCACTACTTGCTCCGTGAGAATGACCACCATTGTCACTATAGAAAAATATCAATGTGTTTTCGTATTCACCTGTTTCTTTTAATTTATCGATAACTTTACCAATACCAGCATCCATACCCACAACCATAGCAGCATAAGCAGCTCTATCTCCAAACTCTATATGTTTTACTTGATCTGTATATTCTTTGGTAGCCTGAATTGGAGCATGAGGTGCATTGTACGCCAAATACATAAAAAAAGGTTTCTCATTTTTAGAATATCCATCTATATATTTTACAGCCTCGTTAGAAAAATCGTCCGTTAAATAGGTCAATTCGTTTTCCGGAACTAGTTTTCCATCTCTCATTACGCCTAATTCTCTATTAGTAGGTTTTGTTTTTCCCCAGTAATTTAAACCACCTCCGCTAAATCCAAACCAATCGTCAAAACCTCTTTGGTTGGGTAAAAATTTCTTTGCATTTCCTAAATGCCATTTTCCGATAGCACAAGTTTCATAATTGTTTTTTTGAAGCAATTCTGAAATCATCAACTCATTAACAGGCAAACCAATTACGGTATCTTCTCCTTGTTTAGTGTTTTCAGGATTGTTTTCGTGTCCAAATCTTTGTTGATATCTTCCCGACATTAAACCCGCTCTACTCGGACTACAATATGGGTGTGACGAATAACCTTGACTAAAAATAACTCCCTCGTTAGCCAATTTATCTAAGTTTTTAGTTGGAATGTCTTTTCCTCCGTTAAAACCAACATCTCCCCAACCTTGATCATCGGAAAGTATGATTAAAATATTAGGTCGTTTGTCTTTTTGAGCAAAAACTGCGCTCGTGAAAATTGTAAAAAATAGTATTGATGTTATCGCTTTAAATTTCATATCTAATTATTTTTTTGGAATTATTTTATTTGGAATATCAATTCTTTTATCATCAGCTCCTTTAGCAAAATTGCTTATATTAAAGTCATTTCCTTTTGTCCAATCGCATTCTACTCTACCATCACCCAAAACAATATTCCCTAATTTTTTACGAAACCAATCTGCCAATGCAACATACTCTTTATCGTTGGCAACATTATTTCTTTCTTTGCTATCCACTCGTAAATCATACAAAGCCATTTGCACTTCTTCTCTAGGCGCATCTATTCCCCATTTGATATTTACATTTGGCGGATATTTTTTACTCGCTTTACCTCTATGAGGTCTGGTTTGCATAGAAAAAGTAAAATCTTTTGTTTTGATATAGGCTCTTGGCCCAACAACATGATTTATTTCACCAATAATATAATCTCGTTTTAATTTTTTATCACTTAAAACAGCTCCCATATCATAACCATCTAAAAAGTCGAATTTCTTTTCTGATAAATCTGCTCCACCTGCAGCAAGTATTGTAGGCATGATGTCTACATATTCTGTAAAACCATCATATACTTTGCCTGCCGGAAATGTTTTTTTATCAGAAGCAACCACAATTGCAGTTGTATGTGTTGATAAATCCCAAGGAGAAAACTTTCCTTCTACACCTTGTTCTCCTAATTGCCATCCATGGTCTCCGCAGACATAGACAATTACATATTCTTGTTTATGTTTTTTACTATATGCTTTAAATTCTTCAACCGCTTTTCCAATTAAATCATCGCCATAAGCACAAAACGCATAATAATCTCTAATGGCTTGTTGCTTTTCTTCGTATTTTAAACCGTCAATTTTGGTTTTCTTATAGTAGTCTTGTAATTGCTTCGGAAGTTTTTTTAGTTCCTTTTTATCGAATTCAGGAATTTCATACACCTTATCCTTAAAACGATCTCTAAATTCTTTTGGAGGCATTACTGGCGTATGCGGAAAATGGAAACTTAAATTTGCAAAAACTGGTTTACTAGAATCAACTCCTTGAAAATTTCTACCATTTAAAATTTTATAGCCTTTATTTTCATTCTTTAAATAACTTAAAAATTCGGTAAGGATATTACCGTCTAGCGTTTTACCTGCTGGCATAGAATTTACTCCACCAATAATCAAATCTGATGTACTTCTAGTATACGCATATAAAAGGTCTAATTCTTTTTCTACCTCAGCCTTTACTTTTTTCTCAGCATCAGAAATGCTTTCATTTCTAGAAAACGATTTATGTGTTCCATCAGGATAATAAAAATTGACTCTAGAATCTACTTTTTGTCCTTTTCCGTTAACTTTTCCCCAAACAGAAGTATTATCCCAATCTGTATTTCCTGTACGTCTTAAATCTTGTCCGTAATCTACATATTGTTGATAATAGCCCATTTCTTCCTTAGGCTTTTTAGACTTGTATCCTTTTAATCGAACACCTGTTTTACCAAACAAAGCTGTTTGATATCCTTGATCTACCATCGCATCTGGTAATAATTGAGAAAAGAAATCTGGATTGTTATGAAAATACTCAAAACCATAAACTCCTGATCTAAAAGAATATTTACCCATAATTATTCCTGCTCTAGATGGCGCACAACCAGGAGATTGACAATGCATATTTGGATAAACTACTCCTTCTTTAGCCAACTTATCTAAACTTGGCGATTCTACATACCCAAGTGGACTTTCTTTTGTACCAGTCGTTATTTCATTAAAATATGCATTCGAATCTTTTCGTTGGTCATCCGTCATAATCCAAAGAACATTTGGTTTCTTCTTTTGAGCATTTAAATTAAACACAAAAAGGAACAATACTAAAGCTTGTACTAATTTTCTCATAATTTTAATGTTTTTATAGTCATAAATTAGACAATGTAATTTAATAAAAGGTTTAAGCAGACAACGAAGAAACAACCACATAAATGATCCGAAAAGGATAACAAATGAACTTTATTAGTTAAAAATCACTCTTTCCCAGTCTTTTAGTATTTCTTCATTAGTAGCATCTTTAGGCAAACCCTTTTTCTTTAAACCTTTCACCAAAAAGGCATTCGTTAAAGGAATCGCACTATTTTAGTATTTAAAACCCTCATATTGTTACGATTAAAATGACTTTTTTCTAGTTAAAGAACTTAATTACCTCCCTTCTGGATTTTTACCAATGCTTCCCATTCCTTGTTTAAAATAAACTTCTGGATTGTGCCAAACACCTGTTTTCTTTAACAATGGTTCGTGGTAATCTAAACTTAAATCGCAATCAAAACGTGCCATAATTGAATATCCTTTTTTATTCTTGCCACGCTTTATAAACTTCTTTCAATTGATAATAAGCTTTCTTTTTATTTCGTCGCTCATCAACAATACCCCATTCTCTAAAACCTGATTCTGGAGTTCCTTTATAATTACTTCTATAATCGTTATAACTCCAAATTGACAATCCTGTTACGTAAGGTAAATCTTTAAGTCCTTTTATATATCCCACAAGTTCATCACTTAATTTGGCTTCTGGAGCAGGCCCAATTTGACCTTTTCCAATTTCTGAAATAAAAATAGGCTTCCCTGGAAATTTCTCATGTGTAGTTTGTGCATGCTCAACAGCATCACCATAACTATTTATGGATATAAAATCTATCTTATCAAATGGTTCGTTTTCAAGAGTACCTCCTCTGTATGCACTTAAAGATGCATATGTTTTTAATCTTGAAGTATCTAATTCGTCAATATAATCTAACATTGAATTGACATAACCATATTGTCCTTCTGATAAAACCTTTTCTTTCCAAGATGAATTTGTGTCGTGTAATTCGTTACCAACACTCCACCCTACAATACTTGGGTGATTATAATCTCTTTCAATCATTTCTTTTAACCATTGTTTTGTTTGTGGGTTATTAGGATAAGATTGTGGATCATTATCTCCCCAAACAGGAATTTCTTCAACCAATAAAAATCCAATACTATCACAAAACTTCAAGATGTTTTTTGAAAGCGGTGCATGCATCAATCTTGAAAAATTACAACCTAAAGATTTTATATCCAACAAATCACTTTTAACTAAATGGTCTGGCTCTGTATTTCCATAATCCGGATGATCGTGAACTCTATTTACACCATTCATTCTAACAGCTTTATTGTTTAAATAAAATTGCTCCCCACGAACTTCAAATTTGCGAACGCCAAATTTATCCTTAGCCAAATCAACCTCATTTCCAGCTATCTTTAGAGTGCTATTTAATTGATATAAATTAGGTGAATTAAAACCCCAAAGTTTTACTTTAGAAAGTTCCTTTTGAAATTTAACTTCGGAAATAGTTGCAGAATTTCCTTTTACACTAATAGCTAAAGAATCAGCATATATACCATCAATGCTAGCATATATCTTTGTTAAAATATCCTTTTTGCTATTATTTTCTAATTTATACTTAATGGTAAAATCTACTTTTTTTGTTTCAAAGTTTGGCACAGAAGTTATATGTTGATAAACAATTCTTACCTCTTCATTTGCATATAAAGTTACATCTCTACTAATTCCTCCCCAAGCCCACCAAGCACCTCGTTTATAGGTATTGTCTGCCATTACAACAATAGAATTGGATTTATTAAAATCTATTTTATCTGTAATATTAAAATCAAACGGAGTATAACCGCCAACATGCACTCCTAACAAATTGCCGTTTAACCAAACTTTAGCTGTTTCATAAACTGCATTAAATTTTAAGCGTATTTGCTTTCCGTTCCAATTTTTAGGTATTTCAAATTGCTTTTGGTAATATCCTTTACCTACATATTCTGAATAACGCTTACGAGTATCCCAATTCCCAGGAACCTTAATCGTATCCCACTGAATACTCTGTTCTTTAAACACATCACTTTCATTCACCTCGCTTGAAGCTAAGAACTGCCATGTTCCATTCAATGAAATCTTAGTTTCAGTATTTTTTTCTTGTGAATTTTGACAAGATGAAAGGATAAAAAATAGGATTAAAAGATAATAAAGCGTTTTCATATTATTTACGTTCTTCTTTTGTTACTTTTATAGGAATTTGTACGTTAAATGAGTGTAGAACTCCATTTTCATCTTTTATATCAGACGCACACACCAATGCTATAGGTTTACCGTTTTCAATATAAATCTGAGGTCGTTCTAGATGATCTACTTTTTGAACTGTTCCATCTTCCCATTTTATTTGTAATGTTGAAACCAGTGCGTTTTTAGACAAAGTCCAATCAAAACCATCTACTGATTCAAACAATACTAAAGCCTGACCAGCATCTGTAAATGCACCATGCATATCTTTTAAAATTGCTCTAAATTTTCCATCTTGATACCAAATAAAAGGGTCTTCTGCAGGAAAATCATACCCTTTTGCTAAAAACACAGGTTTATTATATTTCACAAACGGCCCCGTAGGACTTTTAGAGGTTGCAACACAATGCACAACAGGTCCTCCAAACTTTCCTGGTTTCTTTTTACCCACCGCTTTATAAACCATTAGGTAAGTGCCATCTGGTTTTTGAGTTATTGATGGATTACTTGTCATTAAGGCATCTAAAGCATTGTCATCATTAGTTACATCTATAATAGGTGTATCTAGTCTTTCCCATGGTCCACTTGGATTATCTGCAACGGCAACACCAATACGTTGACCATTTCTATGAGATACATTTAGCTTTATTTTTCCAGGTTCTCCTGTAACTACGCCATCTCCTGTATTCCCCATATAATACAGATAATATTTATTGTCATATTTGTGTATCGTGGGATTGTGCGTACACAAACCATCCCAGAACTCAGCACCTCTAATTGGTAATGCTACGTCTTTAAATTTGAAAGTCCCAAAAAGGCTTTCAGAAACAGAGTGCGCTATTTCGGAATGTGTTACCCAAGCCCAACCCAATTCTTTTTTCCATCGAGAATAATACATATGATACAATCCATCATCACCTTTAACAATAGAGCCTCCCCAAATACTCATGGTATCGCTCACAAATTTTGATTTTAAAGCAACTTCTCCCAATTCAATTTTAAAATCTGTAGATTCTTTTTGCCCCTTACAAGAAATTGTAAAATTTAGTAAACCACCAATAATTAACGTAAAAACGAAATGCTTCATAACTATTTATTATTCTTTAAAATTCTTTCTTTTTGCTTTCTAGATAATCCTTTTGAAAAATAAATTTCCGGTCTAAAATTATTTCTAGTATGTTTCATTTCTTTATCATTGATATCTCTACTCAAATCACAATCAAATCTTGCTAAAATTGAATGCGCAGTCTTTGAACTTCCACTAGCATTGATAAAATGACTTAATCCCCAAGTAATACCTCTACCATCTTTAGTATCTGTAAAAGCATCCGGAACATAAGAACCAGGTGCATATGGAAACAGCTCACTTACTGCAGCAATTTTAAAATTTACCCAATCTTCTGCATATTGAATCGTACTATGTTCATTTCCATCTTTAATTACAAAAGCTGCAACACCTTCCTTAAAGGGAAATAAAGCAACTTCATGTCCTGAATTTAAAACAGGGTTTAAAGGATGTTTTTTAAAAGGTCCCATAGGATTATCGGCAATAGCCAAGCCTCCTGCTACCCAAACATTTCCTGGTCTATTAAAAGCAGATTTGTAATAAATATATACTTTTCCATCATGAATTAATGGATAAGGATCGTGAATTGCATATTGATCCCATTCTCCTTCTGCCCCATTTTCAATTACAGCTCCTTTTACGGCAGTCCAAGGGCCGTTTGGACTATCTGAATAAGACATTGCAACCGGACAATGATCTCCACTTTTACCACTAGCTTCCATAAACCCTTGGTAATACAAATAATATTTACCTTTCCATTTTAAAATATCGGTAGTTGAAACTGAACGCCAACCAACTTCTGGTTTTGGAGGACGAGGAATCGCAACTCCTTTTTCTTCCCAAGTAAATCCGTCTTCACTTGTTGCATACCAAATTTCACACAAATCCCAATCTGTTGAGGGAATGGTTTCTGTACTTTCATCTGCTCTTTTTGAACCAATGGGAGGAACTATTGTATTTCTATATGTATACTAAACATAATATTTTCCATTTTCATAAATAATCTTTGAAGGGTCACGACGCGAAATCGTTCCATTGTGTCCGTTATAATTAAACCCTTTTAATTGTGTGTACTTAAACTGTGAATACAGTTCATTCTCTGCAGGATGAATACCTTCATAATTTTCAAAACTACGTTTCATAGCCTCGCTCATTTCCCTTTTTCCAGTTTCTTCGGAAACGGTGTATGGAAACGCAACTGTTGCAGTATTTTTTTTCTGACCACACACACTTATTACTACTAGTAAAAATGATGTAAATAAAACATGCTTAACATATTTTCTCATATTACTTCTTTATGTGGTAATAGTTTTTTTTATCTAAAAGACGAACTTCCCAATCTTTTAAAATTTCTTCATAACTAGCATCTGGACTTAACCCTGGTTTATTCTTTTTTAAAGAATTTTTATAATATTTTTTAGAACCTTCTTTAGCTCTGTTGATGGTAGCTGCATCCTCTGAAATCATGTTTTTTTCCCAAACAACCATGTTCGTTTTTAGGTTGTTAAATAATTCGTCTTTAATTTTTTGATATTTTTTAGTATCCGCCAAATTATTAAATTCCATCGGGTCTTTCTTTAAATCGTACAATTCAATGACAGGCTTGGTAATTCTCATAAATAAATTATAAGGATATTCTAACTTGCCTTGTCTGTCTAAAACTTGGTACAATGCAAAAGCAGGATATTCTAACTTTTTATAACTTGTTAATTGCATCCAAGGTCTATCTGGAGTTCTGTTCCATATTAATTTGAATTTACCATCAGTAATACTTCTCATGTTTTCTACAGCATCACCAGCTCTTTGTCTAAATCCATATACATATTTTCTTTTTACGGCATTTTTACCAACAATAACTTTTCCGTGCATGTATTCAGGCACTTCAATTCCTGCCATATCTAAAGACGATACCGTAACATCAATTAAACTTGCTAAATTTTTATTTACAGCATTGGCTTTTACCGATTTAGGGTAACGTACAATAATTGGTACTTTTAAACCACCTTCATATAAAAATTGCTTATCTCTTAAATGAGGTCTACCATTGTCTCCAAAAAAGAAAACAACAGTATTTTCTAATTCTCCTTCTGCTCTAAGTCTGTCCATAAATTGTCCAACTTGGTCATCAGCATGTTGTACACTTGCTAAATAAGCAGCCCAATCTGCACGCAGTATCGGATAATCAGGATAACATTCTGGTAAAGTAACTTTACTTGGGTCTACAATATTTTGGCTATTATCAACAAACTTTCTGTGTGGGTCCCTAATCTGAATTTGGGCAAAGAACGGCTGTCCTTTTTTACGACCAGACCAATCAAAACCATCATATTTAACTTTGGTTTTAAAGTTGTAATCTTCCTTTCCTCTTTTCTTTAAATTGTACTCAGAGCTACCATTAGTAACATAGTAACCTGCTTTTTTAAATATTTCTGTAACAGGAACAATTCCGTCAGGTAATTCAGTCATGTTAAGAGTTCTATGATCGTGAGAATTTACGGTTGGAGCATAAACCCCTGTAATCATAGACGAACGACTGATGGAACAAATAGGTGCGTTTGCATAAGAATTGATAAACATTGTTCCTTCTTCTGCCAAACGATCTATATGAGGTGTTTTTACATCCTTGTTTCCGTAGCATCCTAATTCTATACCTAAATCATCAGAATTAATCCAAACGATATTCGGTTTTTTTTGAGCGAAAACAATAGAAGTTAGCGCACAAAAAAGCAGTGTAGATATTTTATTTTTTAGCATTTTCTTTAGTTATTTTTAATGGGATTTGAATATTAAAAGAATTTCTCACTTTATTTACAATTGTATCTGCAGCACACGTTAAAGCTATCGCTTCTCCGTTTTCAACAATTACCTGAGGACGTTCTAGATGTTTAAATTGTTGTACTCTACCGTTTTCCCAAGTAACGATTCTTTCTGAAATTTCATGATATTTTGACGGTTTCCAATCCAATCCATCTTTAGAATCGTATTGTACCAAAGAAAACATTCTTAGCTCTTTACCATTCGCTTGCTTTTCATGTTTAATTCGTTTTACAATCGCTCTGTATTTTCCGTCTTGGTACCAGATATATGGATCTTCTGCAGGAAAACGTTCTCCCTTAATTTCAAAAGCCAATTTTTTTTGTTTTACAAAAGGTCCTGTTGGACTTTCTGCAATTGCAACCATGTGCACAACTGGACCACCATTTGGCATTGGGAATTTTTTACCCACAGCTTTATAAATCAATAATACTTTACCATCCGTCATTTGACAAACAGAAGGATTAGAGGTCATTAAAGCATCCGATGCATCATCATTATTATAAGTGATATCCAATACTGGTTTATCAAACCTTTTCCAAGGTCCGTTTGGACTATCTGCAACTGCAACACCAACACGTTGATTGTTACGATGCATCCAATTAATTTTAGCTTTTCCAGGAACACTTACAATTTTTTTATCACCAAAATTCCCCATATAATAGATGTAATATTTTCCATTCATTTTATGAACCGTTGGATTATGAGTAGCAGAACCATCCCAAAAACCTTCTCCTCGTTCTTTTAATGCTACATCTACATGTTTGTATGGCCCTAATGGATCTTTTGAAACGGCATGTGCAACTTCAGAATAATTAACCCACTCCCAACCGATATTTTTTGGCCAACGAGAATAAAACATATGATATAAATTATCTTCTCCTTTTACTACTGAACCTCCCCAAATACTTATTTCATCTCCTCCACTAAAAACTGATTTTTGAGCTACTTTTCCAAATTCAATTTTTAAATCTACTTCTTTTTGGGTTGTCTCTTTTTCTATCGTTTTTTTAGGTTTCTCTCCGCAAGAAACGAAGACTAATAATGCGATTGCTAACGTTGTTAAATATTTCATTCTGCTATTATTTAAATTATATATTATGATTATATACTTGGAACTTTGTATTTTTTACGAAGTTTTATTAATTCTTTTTTTAATTCTGATATTGCTTTTTTATATGTTGAATTAGAATATTCATTTTTCATTTCTGAAGGATCTTTCTTCAAATCGTAAAATTCATATTCATTAATTTCATAAAAATAAATCAATTTATATCTTTTTGTTACAACTCCCTGATGTTTTTGAATATCGTGTCCTCCAGGATAATCGAAATATTGATAGAACAAGCTTTTTCTCCAGTTTTTAGCTTTCTTATTTTTCAGAATAGGCAACAAACTCTCTCCTTGCATTTCCGAAGGAATTTCTACGCCTGCAAAATCTAAAATAGTTGGTGCATAATCAATATTCTGAACTAATTGCTTACTCACTATTCCCTTTTTTCTAATTGAAGGGCAATAGGCAATTAACGGTGTTCTAAAGGCTTCTTCGTACATCATACGCTTGTCATACCAACCGTGTTCACCTAAATACAACCCTTGATCGGACGCGTAAATAATTAAGGTATTACTCTCTAAACCAGAAGATTTAACGTAATCCATTAATCGACCCACATTATCATCTACAGATTTTACACACGCTAAATAATTTTTTAGTATTCGTTGATATTTCCAACGAATTAATTCCTTTCCTTTCAAATTAGCTTTTATAAAAGCTTCATTTCTAGGATTAAACACCTTATCAAAACTTGCTTTTTCCTCTTTACTTAATCTTCCGTAAGCTCTTTTCCATAAGGCGCCTCCTAAATCTTCATACCTGTTTGGTTTTCCTTTCATTTCAGTCCAAAGCTGACAATACCAACCCATTGGCATTTCTTCAATAGTCATATCCGTGTCTTTTGTTCCTAAACCATTTGAACTATGCGTATCAAATAAATTTTTTGGTTCTGGAATATCAATAGCATCAAAAGTGTGTAAATATTTTACCGGTGGCAACCAATTTGCATGTGGTGCTTTATGACCAACAATCATCATAAAAGGTTTTTCTTTTTTACGTTGATTATCTAACCAATTAATTGCTTTATCAGTAATTACATCTGTAACGTAACCTTTACTTCTAGTGATTCCTTCTTCCGTTTTAAAATCTGAATTGTAATAATCTCCTTGTCCAATTAACACATCCCAATTTGAAAAACCAACGGGTTTATTTTTTAAATGCCATTTTCCAAAATAAGAAGTTTCATAGCCGTTTTTTTGTAGAATATTAGCAATGGTTGGCTGACTTCCATCAAACTTTTCTTTCAATGTTGTAATTCCATTTAAATGACTGTGCTTACCCGTTAACATGGTTGCTCTTGACGGTGCACAAATAGAATTCCCAACATAACTTCTATCAAAACGAACTCCCTCATTTGCCAATTTATCAATGTTCGGAGTTGGAGCAATTTTAGCAAACCGATCATTATAAGCACTGATTGCTTGATACGCATGATCATCCGTAATAATTAGAATGATGTTTTTGTTTGAATTGTTTTGGCCAATACTTTTAAAAGCAGACAAACAAAACAGAACTAGCACACTATATTTTAATATATTTATTTTCATTTTACTTTATTTTTCAAGAAGATATAACAAGCATTAAAATCAATGATACTATATAGAGAGCTTGTTTCATTTTTTCAATTCTTTAATTTTTTACAGTTTCAATTTCAGAAAAATCCTTTTGAACTTCTCCTCCACCATTTTTTAGGCCATTTTCCCAATCCCAATCGGTATTTTCTAAACTTTTATGACGATAATATCTAAAGAAATCAAAATCTACAGATAAATCATTTATGGTATGCTTGTTTATTCCTTTTTCAACTTTCTCTAACACATAGCCTGCAACTATATTTCCTAAATACCAAAAGGCAGGGTTCCTTGCATTTTTCCCAATAGTGTTAATGGTATATTTACTTTCTGGATTTGTTTCATCTTCATCAACAAACTTCACTACCCTTTTGCCCATATGAACCCATTCATCATTTTTCCATTGCCAAAGTTTTATATACTCCGGAGTATATTCCAAACCTATAGTTTGCCAAATTGGATCGTAGGTTTGAAAAGGGCCTTTGGTCATAATTGCTTTTTCTGCACCTTTTCCTTTAGTAATCACTTTTCTTTTAACACCTTTACTATCTCTAAATCTTGCTGGTGCATCACTACTCCAACCATTTGGTCCATTTTCCCATTCCATAAGGTCTATTTCTGTCCAAAAAGCACTATTTTTTATCGAAGATCGTTTCTTTTCATTTGTATAATTCCCAATAGCAGACCACACTGAAGGATGCCAAACAGAACCTTTTTCTTTAACATCATCTGTATCAAATCCTCTAAACCTAAATTTAACGGTATAAAAACCGTAAAAACCAGCAGCTTGACTTACTAAACCTGCCGTTTTTGGAGAACCATTTTCTGCTGTGGCTTTAATAGAAACGTACTTAGTGGTTTTACCATTCTTTTTTTCTTTTTCCATTATCACTAAAGAAGCATCATTTTCGTGACCTTGAATAGATGCCCCTCCTGTATTACGTCTACCCCATTTTTCTGAGTCTAATATTTTATCATTGAACTCATCTGAAACACTATTATCTCTATAAATTTCATATTGATCACCTGTATTCTCTGGCAATTGTACTGGAGTTTGAGCCAACACTATATTAGAAATTAACAGAGATATAAAAAATACTATTAGTTTAGAATTCAACATTTTTAAGTTTTATTAGTTTTCTAAAATTTCTATTTGCCTAATTATTTGTGCCCTTGTAATAGGGTATTCTTTTTTGTTATAAATGGTTTGATATACATCCTCAAAAACGGACAAGTATGAAGCTTTTTCTGATATTATTTTTTCTTGTTTTTTGATTCCATCTTCAACAGTAGTTAAAATTCCTTCCTGATTAGGTAATTCAACACCATATAATGGGCTATCGGGTAATATTCCAGATTGCAAATGCATTTCCTGAGTATCGCAACGATCTTTAACATAAGAACCTTTTGTACCGTGTAATACAAACGATTTTTGTGCATCAGCTGCTAACAAACTCATGATTGCAAAAACCTGTAAACCATTTACATACTCTAAATGCACATGTGCATAATCATCAATTTGAGTATTGGGTCTATTACCTTTCTTTACTTTTGACCATTTAATGGGTAAACCAAATAATGCGATTGCAGCATCAATTACATGTGGACCTAAATTATATAACAATCCATTTCCCGGAGTATTAGATTCCTTAACTCTATTGTTTGAAATATTATAATTATAGCGATCATAACGGAAATGAACTTCTACTAAATTTCCTAACTTACCAGATTCAATTACCTGTTTTACTGATAAAAAATCGCTATCGTATCTTCTATTTTGAAAAGGCATTATCATACAATTATGTTTTTCTGATTCTGCATAAAGTTTCTTTGCTTCTGCTGAAGTAACTGTAAATGGTTTTTCTACTAAGATGTGTTTTTTAGCTTGAATCGCTTTTAAGGCAAATTCAAAATGAGTTGGACTTGGTGTATTTATTACAAGTAACTCTATTTCTGAATCGTTTAAAATTTCATCAACCGAATCAAAACTTTTTATATTAGGGTAAATTGATTGTGCTTTTTTTGTCTTTCGCTCAACAACACCAACTAACTCAAACCCGGAATGAATATTTAAAAACGGAGCATGAAATAAACTCCCAGACATACCAAAGGACAAAATTCCCGTTTTTATTGCTCTACCCATAATTAAAACTTATTATTTCTTAAATGTTTAACATTAACTTTTTAAGTTTTCTGCTTTTACAATGTTAGACCAATTCCCTAACTGTCCATTATTTTCTCTTTGAATTTGAAAATAAATAGCTTGTTCATTTTCAATATCAATAGTCATCATTCCTCTTACATTTGTTCTAAACTCTTTATTCAAATTCTCTTTTGAAGTTCCAAATTTCACATTGTAGAATTCATCTCCAAATTCGCTTGTGTACCCAATAACAACTTTGTTATCTCTTACAAATGATTTCCAAATTTTTGGCGCTAACAACTTCCCATTTGGTTTCACTTTTATAGAATTAGGTAAAGTGCTTTCTCCTTTTCCATTTATAGCAATTACAATAAAATTGTATTCCTTATTATTCGTTAAACCTTCTATTTCAATTGCATTAGAAATTGTTTTAAATGAATCTACCGTTTCACCAGCATCATTTTTATAACGGACAACATATTCTTTAGCTCCTGTTACTTTTTTAAACAAAATTCTTACGGATGAATCTCCTTGAATTGCATTTGTAATTTCTGGAGATGTTGGCGTAGAAAACGATACAACTTTTTCATATCGAACATATCCTATTGGATTTACCAAACGAATTCGTAAATCCAATAATTCCTTTGGAAATTGCTCCCAAGTAATTTCTCCTTTCCAAATTTTATCAGCAGGATTTATACTTGGTAATTTTTGAGAATTTTCTTGAATTATAACTCCGTCAGTATTTCTAAATTCCCATTCTAATTTATAACCGTTTAAACTATAACTTGGATAATCATCAAGTCCTCTAATTGGAATGATTACTTCAGCTTTCTTTTTAGAAAGATCTAAACCTTTAACCTGAATATCTTTTACTGGACTAAACTCTTTTGCTACTCGATCAAACATTCTTCTTTTTTGTCTCCAAACGTTTATCAATCCCCAAACTCTATTTTCCTCTTGAGATGTTCCTGCATAACCACTTCTATAATCGTTAAATGTCCACAATGAACCACCGATTACAAATTCATTTTTACCTCGCCAGTTTTCATTCCAATCAGAAAATATTTGTTGATCTCCATCTAATGATGTAGTTGGATAAGGATCAAATCCGTATTCTGAAATAAAAATTGGTTTCTTTGGCCATTCACTTCTTAGTTTGTCTATAATATCTTGAGGTTTTCCTTGAAATCGATACATATTATGCATAATAATATCAACCTCAGTATTAGGATCATTTTCTCTATTTGCTGTTTTTCTCCAACCTGAATTACTCACACAAGTAACCAACCTATTTGGATCTATTTCACGAACAAAATCCATTGTTAGCTTTGCATAATCATAATGATCAGAAAGTTCGTTACCAACGCTCCAACCAATAATACTTGGATGATTCCAATCGCGTTCTACCATTCCTTTTATCCAATGTTTAGCTAACGGATAATGAGGAGGTGTAAATTCTGGATTGGTTAAATCACGTACATTTACTTCTTCAAAAATTAAGATTCCTTTTTTATCGCATAGCTCAATTAATTTTTCATTTTGAGTTCCGTGCATAATTCGCATAAAATTAGCTCCCGCTTCTTTCATTAAATCAACATCTTTTTCTAATAACTCTAAAGGTTCCGATGACCCCCAAAATCGGTGTTCACTTACACGGTTAAACCCACCTAAACGAACAGGTTCTCCGTTTAGTAACAGTTTAGAATCTGTAATTTCAACTTTTCTAATTCCAAAATCATTGGTTTTAGTATCGATTACACTATTATTTTCTGAAATGGTCGTTTCTAAACGATACAATTCAGGATGGTCGAAATGCCATAACTCAACATCTTTAGCTTCTAAAACTCCTTTTAAAATAACTTCTGATGTTTTATGTGCTGGTACTTTAACTAATTTATTTAAAGCAATTAATTTTCCGTTTTTATATATTTCAGAATTAATTTCAACGCTCTTAATTTCATCTGAATTATTTTCAACCTTCACCTTTAATTTTAACGCGGCTGTTCCTTTCTTTAAATCTGGAGTTGCGTGTATGTATTGGTTGTTAATTCTAACTTCGTTATTTTTTACTAAATGAACATTTCTAATAATCCCACCCCAATTCCAAGTGGCACCCACCATAAAATTGTTATTAACTTCTACCGCTAAAACGTTAGAGTCTCCATAGTTTAGATGTTCAGCAACTTCAAACTCAAAAGGTGTAAAACCACCTTGATGTTCACCAATAAATTCTCCGTTTAAATATACTTTTGCTAAATGATAAACGCCATCGAATTTTAATCTGTATTTTTTACTTGAATTTTCATTCCAACCTTCAGGAAGTTTAAACTCCTTTCTATACCACGCTAAACCATTGTAATTTGAATATGAATTTATCATGCCCCAATGACCAGGAACTTTTAAATCATTCCATTGAGAATCGTTATAATTTGGTAAATAAACTTGACTTGGTTGCTGTTTTGCTTTCAAATAATTCTCTTCAGCAATTGGTCTAAACATAACAACATCTGCGGCAACTTCTTTTGCTGTTATTGCAGTAACTTCAATATAATTATCTTCAGAAGCATTCATTTTAAATATCCCTAAACTCATCCATTGACCACAATTACTTCGTTGATTAAAGTAATTTAAAGTCTTTCCTTCTGAATGATTAACGTTTACTTGAGCAGTTATATGCATTCCAAAAGGAAACTTTACTATAGCCTCATAATAACCCGTTTTTTCCAGAGATGGTCTATAACGCACATAATTATCTGCTGCTTCATTATTTTTGAATCTGTGCGCTATATAATCCTTTCCATAAAAAACAGAACCTCTGTCTCCTTCTCTTTTTACAGACCATTTCCCTTTTATCTCAACCCTTTCTTTATCATCATTATCAATGATAATATCCGTTGGTTGTTCGTAAATATTTAAAGGATTAGACCCCATACCATAAATGGTATTGAATTTCCAGTCACCACTTAATAATAAGTTGTTTTCTTCTGAATTATTTTCAGAATGTTGTGGTGTTTGTGAACAAGAAACTTGCGCTAAACACATTAATATAACCAAATATTTAAGAGTACTTTTCATTTATTTTTTAACCTTTACTATATTGGACCAATTACTTTTCTCACCTTTTATTTCTCTTTGAATTTGAAAATAAATTGTTTTATCGTTTTCAAGATTAATAGTCATAATCCCTCTAGCGTTTGAAGTACTGTTTTTATTCAAATTACCCTTTGACACACCATATCTAATTGTATAAGAAACATCTTCAAATGTTCCAGAATAACCAACAATTAATTTGTTATCAGCAATAAAACTATCCCAAATTATAGGTGCTAAAATTTTTCCTTCAGCTTTTACTTTTACAATATCTGATGCTTTGCTATCTCCTTTTCCATTTCGAGCAATTAACTGTATTTTAATGTCTTTTTTAATAGGTAAACTATCCAAATCGATATAATTTGCAATTGTTTTGTAACTCTCTTTTTCTGCGCCATTAATAGCATATTTTAAATAGTATTCAAAAGCATCTCTTTTCTTCGTAAAATGCACTCTAATTTTCCCATTAGCCGTTTTTACTTCATCAATAATTGCTTTTGAAGGCACTTCAAAATAAATTTTCTTTTCACCTCTTGAATATCCATTTGTAGCTAGTAATGAAACCGTAAGCTCAAACGGTGATTCACTTAATTTATCCCAAGAAATATTTCCACTCCATTTCCCATAACTAGGTTTTAAAACGGGTAAATTCATTTTTTCGATAAATAAATCTTCTCCTTCTTTATTTTTGAAAACATACTGTAACGTATAATCTCTCATTGTAAAACTTGGAAAATCATCTGCTTCTCTGACATTAAAAGAAATAGTTGCGCTTTGTTTATTTAAATTCAAGTTTTCAATATTCAATCCTGTAATTGGGCTATTCTCTTTTTGGTGTGTATAAAAAGCTCTTCTTTTTGTTCTCCAAGCGTTTACCATTCCCCAAGCTCTATTTTCATCAGCCAAGGTACTTGAATAACCACTTTTATAATCATTATAAGTCCATATGGATGCTCCGGTAGTATAGGGACGTTGTTTTCTCATATTATCATACCAAGCCCCAAGTTTTGTAATATCGTTATCTAAACTCGCATCTTTAAATCGTTCTACTCCAAATTCCGAAAAGAACATTGCTTTGTTTGGCCAACGTTTATGTAAAGTATCCATAACGTTTCCAGGAGTTTTCTGATAGATATTTTGAAAAATCATATCTCCATATTCTAGCGGATTGTTAGCAGGTGTTTCTCCTTTGCGATATCCTCTATTACTAACGTGCAACGCTAAACGATTTGGATCCAATTTCTTCGTGTAATTATACATCATTTTCACATAGTCAAAATGATCTGAAAGTTCATTACCAACACTCCAACCAACAACACTAGCGTGATTTGCATCTCTTTCAATCATTTCTTTCATCCATTGCTTTGGCTTGGCAAAATTATCTTCATAAATTTCAGGCATTTTTAAGCTTCTTACATTCACCTCTTCAAAGATTAAAATTCCCTTTTCATCACATCTATCCAATAACTTTTTGTTTTGGGTACCGTGCATAATTCGGGTAAAATTAGCTCCTGCCGTTTTCATTAAATCGACATCTAAATTAATGAGTTCTTGTGGTTCTGATGATCCCCAATATCTATGATCACTTACTCTATTGAAACCTACCAAACGAACTGGTTCTCCGTTTAATAACATTTGAGTTGCAGTTGCTTCAAATTTCCGTATTCCAAAGCGATCTATTTTTGTATCTAAAACTTTTCCGTTTTCTGCTATTGAAGTTTTTAAGTTATATAATTCAGGTGAATCAAAATGCCATAATTTCACATCATTAGCACTTAATTGTCCTTTCAATTCAAATTCTTTAATACTATTTGGTTCAACAGTAATATTAGCAACCGTGTTATTTAAAGGTTTCCCTTTTTTAACTACTGCAGCTACTTTTAAAACTCTTTTTTCTGCTGAATTATTTTCTACTCGCACCTTAATTTCATAACTCGCAGTACCCGTTTTTAAATTAGGTTCTGCGTGTATATATTGGTATTTTACACGTACATCTTTATTTTTCACTAAATGCACATCTCTAATAATTCCACCCCAATTCCAAGTTGCACCAACCAAATAATTATTATCAGCTTCAACAACCAAAATATTTTTATCTGAAAAATTTACTTTATCGGTAATATCAAATTCAAAAGGTGTAAAACCTCCTTGGTGGCGCCCTACATACTCTCCATTAAAAAATACTCTAGCGACGTGATACACACCTTCAAACTGAATTCTAATTCTTTCATCGCTCGCTTTTTTCCAAGTTTTAGGTAATTTAACCTCGGTACGATACCAAGCTTTTCCTGAGTAATTACTATACTTATTAATCATTCCAAAGTGACCAGGAACTTTTAAATTATCCCAATTTGAATCGTCATAATCTATTTTAACTAAGGCTTTTTTTTCTTTCTCTGATTTAAGATACTCATTGGCATCTACAGGTCGAAGCATAATAGCATCTACATCATATTTTCCTTGACGATTGGAATGAAATTTTATAGCATGTCCTTTTTGAATATCAATTTTAAATATTCCTAAACTAACCCATACACTCGGTCTTGTTTTTAGAATAAAATCTTTCGTATATGAACCATCCGCGTGGGTTACTTCTACCAAAGCGGACATTTGAGTTCCCACTGGGTAATAGATAAAATGTTCATAATAGCCAGATTGAGGAACTTTAGTAGTAAACTTCACAAAAGCTGGATCATTGTCTTTTTTGAAATCATAACTTAAATAATTTGCTCCCCAAGGCTTGGTTTCTCTATCGGTACCTTTATATGTTTTTATTTTCCATTTTCCCTGAGTTTCTACTAATGCCGTCTGACTATTATCAATTACAATATCTGTTTTTTTCGGCTGAACATTTAAATAATTAGAACCATCACCCAAAAAAGTATTGAACTTCCACTCTCCATTTAATGAAAAGCTATCTATCTCTGAATTATTCTCAGAAACAGTTTGAGTTTTACAACTCACTAATAAAAGTGCAAAAATTAACGAAAAAAGATATTTCATAATTAACTACATATTACTTCAAATATTGATGCAGGAACATTCTCTGACGGATGCTCAACTTCAATAATAATTCCTTTTGTTTTTACTTTTGAATCAAATTTCCAAGTATTTATGGTTTGATAATTCCCTGCTTTTTCAGCTAAAATGTTTCCATTTAAATCTTTAATCACATAATTACGAAGACAAAAAGGAGCAACATCTTCTGGATGTCCCATTAAGGTAGATTCTAACGGATGATCGTAATCTGGATCTAAAAACAATCTAATTTCTGAAAGCTCTTTTTCTGATTCCCATTCAATTTTTAAGGTTGGTTTTTTATCATTCAACTCTGCAACCCAAGCATTTACTACGTTGTTTGGTCGAACAAATCCATTCCCTATATTTTCTGCATTAAAAACGTCAATTGAAGGTGAAATTTGCATTGCAATATTTTTTCCTTCTGGTCTACGATGAGGCGTCCAAAATTCAAACGTATCTACACCAATATTTTCTGGAGGTGTTTGTTTTCCGTTATTAGAAACTGCTTTATTTACACCGTTAAAAACTGATAAAACACCTGTATATCTGTTGTTACTTGTTTTTAAACTTACTTTTTCATTTGATAAAAAAGTAACAAAACCATATTGATTCTCTGAAACTGTTTTAGAAAACTGAACATCAATATATTGTTCTCCTTTATCTAAATTGAAAGTCTGCGTTTCCAAAATAACTTCCGGACAATAATTATCTCTTTTTTCTGATGTTCTTAATTCAACAGTAATCGTTGTGCTTTCATCAGCCTTAACCAAAACTTTAAAATTATATTTTTCATTAGCATTTAAAGGTAATAATTGTGCTGCTGAAATCCCTAAAGGAAACCAATCTCCATTGAAAGGAATTTCTGAAAGAGATAAACTTGAAGACGCTTTAATAGTTGCCTCATTAATAACGTTTGTTGTTTTCTGAATTGGAACATTCGGGATACTTTGTCCTATTTTATTCAATTCGTTTTGAAGTGTTTTAATCACTCCATTTTCTAAAATTTCTGCAGGTTTTAAATTCTTTTCTTTACAAATAGAAGCTGCCATTCCCACCGCTTGCGCACAAAAACCAGTAGTTGCCATAACTCTTGTAGAACCAAAAGCCACGTGCGTTGCACTAATAATTCTACCTGCTAAAAATAAATTATCAATATCCTTACTCACAAAAGAACGATACGGAATATCGTAAACACCTTTAGAATGCCACTGGGTACACCCAGAAAGCTCACTATAAACACCTTCTGCAGGATGCAAATCTATTGCCCAACCACCAAATGCAATCGCATCATCAAATTTGCGTTGCTCAATTACATCTTGTTGTTTCATCATATATAAACCTTCAAAGCGTCTGCTTTCTCGTTTACCAGGAACGGTTCCAACCCATTCTAAAGTCATATTATCTACATCTTCAAACGTACCAGAATTTTTGATATAATCCCAAACTCCATAAATCACTTTCCAAAGTTCATATTTAATTTCTTCTGTATCGTGAATAGTATCTCCTTCTCCTCCATATTCAAACCACCAAAAACGACATCCTTTATCATCTTTACCAATGGCTTTATATCTCGGAATTGCGGTAATATCTTTTAATGCAAATTCTGGTGCTATATATTTTACAGGTTTATCTGTGTTTTTACTGTAGAAATACATCGAATGCCCTAATAATTCACCATAAGAGGTGTCTGGAGCGAATAATTCTCCAAATTCTTCTTTTGTTTCTGCTCCCATTCTAAAAGCTGCACCTGCTTTAAATGCAACAATTCCATCTCCAGAAGCATCACAAAACAAAGGAGCTTTTACTACATATTCAGTTGAGTTTTGCGGGTTGAAAGCCTTTACAGATTCAATTTTAGTATCATTAACTTTAGTTACATCATACACACTTGTATTTAAAAGCAATGTTATATTTTTCTCATTCAATACTTTTTCTAATAAAATAGTATCAAAAATAACCGCGTTCCCTTCTTTATTTCTATATAAATTTTCAACCAAAATCTCATCCATTACACCTCCTTCACGAGCCCAACGATTGTTGTTTCCCATGTGAGATGTAGCTCCCAAAATCCATAAACGTACTTCCGAAGAAGCGTTTCCTCCCAAAACAGGACGATCTTGAATAAGAATTGTTTTTGTTCCTTTTCTGGCTGCAGTAATTGCAGCACAAACACCGGCGGTTCCTCCTCCAATTATAACAAAATCAGAACTAATATTTACCGTTTTGTTATTTCTTACTTCTGAATTAAATCCTTTAACTAACATGTACTAATCTTATTTTTTATTTATAATTTGAGTTTACTCTTGAGATTTTTTTATAATAAACAATCCCAATAGTAAAACAGCTATTCCCATACCGCCTACTAAAAGTGCTCCGGTCTCCGCAATAAAGGACAATATTAAAATTAGAAACCCGGTAGCAGCTACACCAATTCCAATAACTTTTGTTCCTTTTTTATTGCTATCAGAAGAGTCTTCTTCAGGTGCTTCTTGTTTCAATTTTAAAGTCCCCAAATACTTGGTATACTGTACGTTTTCTGCTTTTCTTGAGTTTAGATAAATTTCTATAACTGCTAGCAATACAATTGGTATTCCCATACCAACTCCCATTTCCATAGCTCTGTCTAATTTTATATCTAAAAGACTTGGCGATAAAAATTTAAAAAAGGCATTGATAGCTAATGAAATAAAAGTAACCGCTAAGACACTTTTTCCAGTCTGATTTTTTGAAAACAATGCCCATAATGGAGGCAAAAACATAGCGCCACCTGTTAAGGCTGCCAAACTCATAACTACCTCTACAATACCTCCTAAATAAGGAACTACCAAAGCAATTAATATGGTTAAAATACCTAAAGCGATGGTTGCTGTTTTTCCAACACGAACTAATTGTTTATCGGTAGAATTAGGACGTAATGGTTTATAAATATCATTGGCAAGTACACCTGCAGAAATATTTAAAGTGGTGTTTACCGAACTTGACGTTGCAAAAATCATTCCTCCCAACATTAAACCTAGCATACCAACCGGTAGTACTTCTTTACACATTAGTAAATAAGCTCCTTCATCTGCAAGTGCACCTAAATCTGGGTTTAATACTTTATAAATCATCGGTGGAACCATCCAAATAAGTGGACTAATTAAATACAAACCACCAAATAACCAACCTACTTTTTTAGCATCTTTAGGAGTAGCAACACTTGTGTATCTTTGGATATATGCCCAATTTCCGGCTATAAAGAATAAATTATACAATCCGAAAGCAACCATAAATCCCCAAGAATATTCCGTATTTGTGAATTCAAAAAAACGTTCTGGAGCTTGTAATACAAACTCATTAATTCCTCCTATTTTATCAAAAGAAAGTGGCACAACTATTAAAACAGCTGCAGTTAATACAATAAATTGCAATACATCTGTTACAATAACGGCCCACAAACCTCCAACTGCTGTATAAATTAGAATCAATACACCTAAAATAATAATGCTCGTCGCAATAGGAAATCCGGTAGAAACTTCTACAATTTTAGCAACCGGATATAAAAAGGCTCCCGTTGTAAAAATAGAAATGAATAAAAATAAATAAGTATAAGTTTTTTGGGTTGATTTACCAAGTCGATCAGTAATAAACTCCGCAGCTGTAATCGCTTTAGTTTTTTGCCATTTTGGCGCAATAAAAAACCCGATAATTAAACCTGCTATACACATAGTCCATTGTATGGTTACGGCAACCCAACCACTACTATAAGCTACAGAACCCCAAACAACAAATGTTCCTGCGGAAAAGAAACTCATAAATAACGACAATCCACTCATCCACCAAGGCAATGCTCCACCTGCAGCAAAATAAGATTTCATATTCTTCCCTGCTTTAGAAAAGCTCATTCCACATATAAAAACCAATAATGTGAACACTATAATTACGGCAATATCAATTGTACCCATTGTATTTTATTTATTTACACTGCAATTAAGTCTAAATTTAAGTTTTTTACACTGATTTTATAAAAATCATTACCGGAAACGATACCGAAAACGTTATTTATTCACGGAAACGTTTCCGGTATTTGCGAGAGTTTCAGAATTTTAGTACTATTGACACATGAAACATATCACTATAAAAGATGTCGCAAAGAAACTAAATGTATCAGTTTCTACTGTTTCCAGAGCATTTAATGATAAGTATGACATTAGAACCGAAACAAAAGAGTTGATTTTAAAAACGGCTAAAGAAATGGGCTATCGTCCAAATCCTATCGCTAGAAAATTAATACAACAACGTTCTTTAAATATCGGAATTATAGTACCTGAATTTGTAAATAGTTTCTTTCCACAGGTAATCATTGGCGCTCAAGAAATCTTATTAGCAAAAGGTTATCAGGTGTTAATTATGCAATCGAATGAATCATCAGAAACCGAAATAAAAAACGTTGAAACCATGTTGGATAATATGGTAGACGGCTTAATTGTTTCTCTAACCTGCGAAAATGAAAACATAGAAAAATATAAGGAACTAATCGCTTCAAATATGCCAATTGTTTTCTTTAATCGTGTGGTTGATGATTTACCGGCGTCTAAAGTTGTTTTTGACGATTATAAATGGGCATTTTTTGCAACCGAACACCTGTTGGTTCAAGGCCATAAAGATATCGTGCATCTAGCTGGTCCTAAAAATTTAACTTTATCAAAAAACAGAGCTCAAGGATTTGATGCTGCTCATAGAAAACATAAAGTTCCGTTAGGTAGAAAAATTTCTTGCGGATTTTCTATGGAAGAAGGAGCTAGAGTTGCGTTAGAATTAATAGAAAAAAAGGAAGTGCCAACAGCTATTTTTGCAGCAAGTGATCCCAGTGCTATTGGTGCCATGAAAGTTTTTAAAGATCACGGATATAACATTCCTAAAGATATAGCATTTGTAGGTTTTACAGAATCTCGTTTGGCAGAACATATTGCCCCTCCATTAACCTCTGTCAGTCAACCTACAAATGACATCGGGCAAACTGCCGCTAAACTTTTACTAGAACAAATAGAAACAAAAGGTTTATTTGTTCCTCAAACTATTGTCTTAAACGGGAGACTTAATGTAAGAGAATCTTCCATTAAAATTTAATCAAAATTAAAAAACTATTCAATAGTTTTTTCTGCTTTATTTACTTACTAATTTAACTACTTTTTCTAAAACTCCATTTTAGGTTACATTAATGTAGCAGTATTCTATATGCTGTCTCCAATATGTATTATCTCTAAATTCCTTTGCTTTATCAAAAACCTTTTTTAGAGGAGGAACAACTTAATAATTAGGCTAGTTTAAATCCTATAGCCGAAAATCATTGTGGAGAACCTCTAACAGTATACTTAGATATAAAAGAACCAGAAAAACACATTATTAACTATCTTATTTTCAGTACATTAAAAATAAAAAAATAATCTTTTTTTTTAGACTGACAATTTGTTCCTTTTAAAAGAACATTTGTAACCTCTTAAAAGGTTTTTTTTATTGAAATTTGAAAAATCTTTCGAAAGAAAAATCAAACAAATTATTAATTTTAAAACAAAAAAAATGATGAAAAAATTACTATTACTTACTCTTATTTTAACTGCAAGTTTATCTTTTGCGCAAACTCATACGGTATCAATTACCCATACAGCTGCCGATGAATTAGTGGTATCTGAAAACGGTTTTCTTTTAAACAAATCTGCCACTGGTGAATTAACACAAGTTGAATTAACAATTACTTCGGTTCTTGATTTTACAGGAGTAACAGAACCTGCTGAGTTCAAACAAATGTATATGCCTATGAAAACAGCAGCAGACAATAAACATGTATTTAAACCAGCAGCAAATCTACAAGAGGGAAATGTTGATACAGACACTACAGTTGGAGAAGTTAGAACTAGAACATGGGTTATTTCTAATGTCATAATAAATCCTGCTGCCACTGCTGTACCACCTGTTGTAGGTGATGTACTAAAATACTTTACTTCAGGTGGTATAGCCGGAACTGTACATAACCCTAAGACTGAAATAACAATAGTAGAATCATTTACAGCTCCTTTACCTGCAGATTACATAAAAATTGAATCTGTTAACACTACAATTCCATCGGTTGAAAGAGGAGCTGATTTTAATGTTTCTTTTGTATATGATTCAAGTGTAGCAATTGATGGTTTAACTGTACAATTATGGATAATTCAATCTGGGGATGAAACTAATAATATTGATTATGATAGTAAAATTATAGCTTCTTCTGCAGAAATAAAAACTTTATCTGCTCAAAGACATGCATCACTAACAGCTACCATTACGTTTCCAACGGATATATCTGTTACATCTGCCGCAAAGGATGATAAAAAAGAAACTGTATTCAACATTGTTCCTACTGCTAGTTTACCGTCTGCTGCACCTAAACACTATTACCAATTTAGATTTATTTTAAACACGGACAATGGACAAGTTTTAGAGAATGGAACATCTTTTAAAAAGAATTTTAACCCAATAGATATTCAAGCAATTGAAGAAGCTACTGCCGGTGTAAAAGATTATGAAGCTAAAAAAATAGCTGTATTTCCAAACCCGACAACAGATTTTATTTCAATAGAAAATGCTACTAATGAAATTAAATCGGTAACTATTTTTAACGTTATGGGTAAACAAGTTAAAACATTCAACAAACACAGTAATTTGGATGTTTCAAATCTTGCAAAAGGTATTTATTTACTAAAAACAAATACTGGAAGATTATCTAAATTTATAAAAGAGTAATAAACTCTTATAGTTTAAATTAAAAGGCTTGCATTTAGTTGCAAGCCTTTTTTTGTGTATTATTATTTTTATAATAAATATCTATTAGTATACGCTATCGAAAATCTCTTAAACTATTTTAAACTTGATTTCTATCTCTATAAAAGAGTACCTCTTAAATTCTATTCTAACATATAAATGAATGCTTAATTGTCTTTAAATACAGATAAAATTCAACGATTTATTTAGATAGTTCATTTTAATATTATGATGAATAAAATATTGCATCTTGGGTGCTTTTATTATTCTTTAAAAATTACAATAGCTATATCTTAATATTTATAAGAGTAAACCTGAATGAAATTAGTGATTAGAAACTATATTATACGCTACCTATTTTATATTTTAAGGTAGAATAAAAGGAAAACAAAAATCCCATAAACGTAACTGTTTATGGGATTATCTAAACTAATATTGTTAATATAAATAGCTGTTTTCTATAAGTTAATTAGAACTCTTACTTAATTTTTCATTCTCCTTTTTAATTCTTTTTACTTGTTGTCCGCTTAAACCATGTTTAAAATAAAATTCTGGTTTTCTATAATATTGTGATTTTTTCATATTTGGATCATCAACATCTAAACTTAAATCACAATCGAATCGTGCTAAAATAGAATGGTTTGTAGACCAACCATTAACGGCTGTAAAATGAGAAATTCCCCAAGTAATTCCTCTTCCATCTTTTGTATCTGTAAAGGCATCTGGAATAAAAGGACCACCTGCTATTGGCATTAATTCAGTTATGGAAGCGATGTTAAAATTAATTCCATCTTTCGCATATTGTACCGTAAAATGTTCGTTCCCGTCTTTAATAACAAGCGCTGCAATTCCTTCTTTAAAAGGAAACATCGTTGTTTCATGACCTGAATTTATAACCGGGTTTTGAGGGTATTTTGTAAAAGGTCCTAAAGGATCATCGGCAGTTGCCAATCCTTGTAACCTTGTTAAATCTCCTTTTTTACCAGAATCTGATTTATAGTACAAATAAATTTTACCGTTATGAACTAAAGGATAAGGATCGTGAATAGAAAATTGATCCCATTGGTCTTTTCCTCCATTCGGAATTACCTCTTTATTGAACGCTGTCCAAGGTCCATCTGGAGAATCTGAATAAGAAACAGCAACAGGACAATCATCTCCTCTTTTACCACTAGCTTCGTTAAAACCTTGATAATACAAATAGTATTTTCCTTTCCATTTTAAAATATCAGAGGTAGCCACCGAACGCCAACCTACATTTGGTTTTTCTGGTCTAGGAACCGCAACTCCTTGTTCTTCCCATGTAAAACCATCTTTACTGGTTGCATACCAAATATCACATAAATCCCAATCGGCAGAAGGAATTGTTTCACTACTTAAATCAGCTCCTTTTGGAGGTGTTTTTGTATGTCTATACGTATACCAAACATAATATTTTCCATTTTCAAAAATTACTTTAGATGGATCTCTACGCGTAATTGTTCCATCATGATTGCTATAATCTAAGCCTTTTAACGGTGTATATTTAAATTGAGAATATAACTCATTATATTTTGGTTGAACCCCCATATAAGCATCATAATTACGCTCCATTGCTGTGCTTAACTTAATATCTGGCTTTGTATGAGGCATCAAAAAAGGAAACCCTTTTTCTTCTAACGCTGGTTTTTCTACTGTCTTTTTACTATTGCAAGACATTAGTAAGACTAAAAATGATATGGCTACATACTTCATTATTTATACAGGTTTTAATTTATTTTATGATCAATTATTTAAATATTCAAAACTTACTTTCTCTCCTAATATTTCAATTTCAAAACTACCATTTTCTGTCACTCTTTTTAAATTTGAATTAACAAAAGATAAATCGCTCTTTGTTAACTCAAACGCTACCACTTTCATCGCTCCTTTTTTCAAAAAAACCTTCTTAAATTTTTTAAGTTTCTTCATTGCCGGAATAACTGACGCTACCTTATCTCTTACAAATAAGTCAATTGCAAGCTCTCCATCAAAATCACCTTCATTCATTACTTCAATGGTTACTTTTAATTTTTCATCACCTTTTAAAGCCTTTGTACTTAATTTTAAGTTTGAAGATTTAAAATTGGTATAACTTAATCCATAACCAAATTCCCACTGTGGGTTAAAAGTTTCTTTATTTCTAATTGGCGCATCATAAGTTAATAAACTACCAGTATGTTTCGGATAACTAAATGGTAACACTCCATTAGGATTGTAATCTCCGAATAAAACATCTGCAATTGCATTTGCCCCTTGACTTGATGGTCTATAAGCCAATAAAACAGCATCTATTCCCGAAACAATCTCGCTAATAATCCTTGGCCTTCCTTCAGTAAGCACTAAAACAATTGGTTTATTCGTTTCAATAGCCACTTTTGCCAATTCTATTTGATCTCTAGATAATGTTAAATCATCTATATTTCCAGGCGTTTCTGCATAACTATTTTCTCCCAAACACAAAACTATAAAATCTACATTCTTTGCTTTCTGTCTTAGCAGTTTTAATTCTTTCTTTGTAACTTTTTCAAATTTACTGGAAGAAATGCATGATACATTCGATGCCCCTATTTTATTCTGAATAGCCTCTTTTATTGTTAAAGTAGATTCAGGAAATAAAGCCTCTTTATCTCCTTGCCAAGAATAAGACCAACTGCCATGTAAAGATGCTAAAGAATTTGAAGCAGGACCAGAAATTAAAACCTTGCTATTCTTTTTTAAGGGTAAAACGGCCTTGTTTTGTAAACTATCATTTTTCAAAAGCGTCATACTTTCTCTAGCAGCTTGCAAAGCAATCTCTTTGTATTCTTTCTTTCCAAAATTCTTAATTGCTTCTTTTTCTGGATACGGATTGTCAAAAAGACCTAAATCCATTTTTACTTTTAAGATTCTTCTCACTGCATCATCAATTCTTTCCATGGAGACTTCTCCTTGATTTACCAATGCAATCAAATCGTCGTAAAACGTCATATTCATTGGAACCATACTCATATCAATCCCAGCATTTACAGCCATTTTAACGGCTTCTTTATTGTCTTTTGCTACATGATGCTCTTCATACAAATACAAAATATCCTCCCAATCTGTAACCACTAATCCTTTAAAACCCCATTTGTTTTTTAATAAATCTGTAATTAATTCTTTGTTGATATGAACTGGAATCCCGTTTAATGAACCAGAATTAATCATAACGGTAGAAGCACCCGATGCTACTGCTTTCTTAAATGAAGGCATAAAAACCTCTTCTAATTGTTGTTCGGTAATATAAGCAGGTGTTCTATCCTTACCAGATTGAGGTACACTGTAACCAATAAAATGTTTCATACATGAAGAAACATTATTAATTGATTTTAAATCATCTCCTTCGTAACCTTTGATTGCTCCAGAACCAAATTCTGTTACCAACAATACATCCTCTCCAAAAGTTTCTTCAAACCGAGACCAAAGAGGTTGTCTTCCAACTCCTAAAACAGGGTCAAAATTCCAACGAATTCCACTTGCACGTACTTCTTTAGCTGTTATTTCAGCAGTTTTCTTTACCAATTCTAGATTCCGTGTTGCAGCCAATCCTATATTATGAGGAAATAAAACAGCATCTTTGGTATACGTAGCTCCATGAATTGCATCGATACCATACAACATTGGAATTTTCATTCTACTTGCCAAACAATTGTCCTGAATCTCTGATATCAATTCATGCCATTCAGAAATAGACAAAGGACTCCCAGGTGTATTTAAAACAGAACCAATAGGGGTTGTTTGCGTATATTTAATTAATAAATCTTTGTTTAATTCCCCCTTTTTATAAAACTTTTTTAAAGTAAGTTGGGTCATTTGTCCCACCTTCTCTTCTAAAGTCATTTTTTTTATAAGTACTTCTATTTTGTCATTTTTAGAAGTCTTATTTTCTTTGTCTGATTGACATGAAGCAAGAATTACCAAGAAAACTATTACAACTACTTTTTTTTTAAACATTCACTATAATATAAAAACCTGATTTATAAATACTTCAAGTTAATTCTGTTTTTTATATTCTGATTACTTTTAATAGAAATCCCAAAAATGGAATTCCCTTCCAGGTACATTCTCAACTTTTACATCTCCTAACTCCTGCCCTTTTGCTTTCATTTCTGTTCTCATCTGGGTTAGAATATCGTTGTATTCTGGTTGAAAAGATAAATCTGTAGTTTCCCAAATATCTTTTTTAATATTAAATAATTGTGTCACTTTAGAACCCGCGGTAAATTCACCTTTTTTCTTATGATACGCTTTCGCTCTTACATATTCAATTAACTTATAATCACCTTTTCTATAGGCTCTTTGAAATTGTTTATATGCGTGATATGTTGAATTTCTTACTTGTGTAGTTTTATTTTTAATTACAGGTAATAGACTTTTTCCATCAATAGATGTTGGTTTTTCTATGCCTGCAATATCACAAACTGTTGGAAAAATATCATGAATATAACTTAAAGCATCAATTCTTCTTCCTTTATCCTTAATCAAATTTCCTGAAATGATAAATGGTACATGAATTCCATCTTCATCATATAAATTTTGTTTACCTATTAAACCATGATTTCCTACAGCCAATCCACTATCACCGGCTAACAAAATAATAGTATTTTCATAAGCACCACTTTCTTTTAAAGTCTGAATAACTTTGCCTATTTGCGCATCTAAATGTGTAATTATCGCATAATATGCTGCCAATTGTTTACGAGCAACTTCTGGAGTTCTTGGCCAAGGAGCAAGTGCTTCATCTCTTAAAGTCATATCTCCATTATCAAAAGGATGTTGTGCCATATAAGAAGGTGGCAATTGAATATCCTTTGGATCGTACATATCTAAATATTTTTTAGGAGCTTGCCTTGGATCATGCGGAGCATGAAAAGCTAAATACATAAAAAACGGATCTCCTTTTGCATTCTTTTTTATATACTCTGAGGCACATTCTGCAAAAACTTCTGAAGTATGAGGAGCCAATTCTTCAGTACCAATAGGGCCACTTTTATCCTGTTTAGTTAAAGGTCTTCTAAATCTTTTTCCATTTTTATCAAACTGCAATAAATAAGCTTCCTTTCTTGTATAGTTACTTTTCTTATCAAAATCCCAAAAAGGCATTCTATAATGATCTGTTAAATATGCACTTCGACCCATAATTTTATCACCTGAATCAAAAGAACGATTTAATGATTCATTATCCTGATGCCATTTACCAACAATATGTGTTTTATAACCCGCTTTTTTAAAAGCTTCTCCCATTGTGGTATCTGTTGTAGGAACGTTTCTTCCTAAGCCATCTAAATTAAACAATTGTTTTCCTGTTTGCAACATAGCTCTACTTGGCATACAAGTTGCGCCGGAAAAAGAGCCCATTAAAAAGGTATTTGTAAACACAACTCCGTCTGCAGCAAGCTTGTCTATATTGGGCGTTTTTACTGGCATTCCGCCTAAAGCGTGTATGCCAGAGTATCTATGGTCATCGGTATAAATTACCAATACATTTGGCTTTGTATTCTTTTTGTTTTGCGCAATTAAATTAAACGTGCAAGCCAAAATCATTATTCCTGTTAGAATATTCTTCATGGAGTTATTTTTTTACAAATTGCTTTTTAGACAGTTTTTTTCTGTTTGAATATGCGTTTATAACATCTCCATTTTTTACATCATCAAAAACAATAGTTGGTCTTTCGTCTTTCGAAATTGTATTGACATGAAAATTATTTACTGTGAGTCCATCTATATGTCTAGCATAAATACCACTCGCAGGTAAAGTACCAACTTTACTAAATTCTGGCCACCAATTGCCCAATGTTTCTAAAGTATATTCTTTAATTGTCTTTTTTGAATCTTCTTTGGTTCCACCTCCAGAAACGGTCATCTGTATATTATTAAGCTGAATATCTTGAATATCATGATTAGGCATACCTGTTAAAAAGAACGCAGAGTTTTTATCCAATTCGCTATTATCAACAATAATATCACTAAAAATAAAACCATGCATTGCTTTCATAGGAAACATTTCTTCTGGCATATCAACTCCGGCTCTTTGTTGGCAAAAGGTCATAAAAATGGGTCTTGGCACATTTTTCATGACCAAATTAGAGAAGGTCATATTTTTCATTTCTCCACCTTCATTCATTTGAATTTTTAAGCCCGAATCTAGAATATCAAAAAAAGTACAATTAGAAACTGTAACCGACTCAAAATCTCCTCTAGAAGCCAATCCTATTCTCATTCCACCCCATTTTGTGGTAAAAACACAATTTGTAACGGTTATATTTTTACAAGGATAAGCTGCGTTTGAAGCCTGTAAACAAATAGAATCATCACTATTATCAAAAGAAGAATTACTAACTCTTACGTTTGTACATCCATCAAAATCTAATCCGTCTCCATTTCTATTTACTGTACTAATAATTTTAATACCATCAACAACAATTTCATTACAATATAACCAGGCCGAAGTCCAAGCCGCAGGATCTTTTAATGTAATATTGTTAACTCGGATATCATTACACTTGTAAAAACGTAATAACATGGGTCTACCTCCACTTTTTTTAGTAAATATTTTTGGAGAACCATTTCCATCGATTGTACCATAACCTTCAATAGCAAATGATTTTGCATTGCGAGCAAAAATCATACATCTATTCATATGAGGTTCATTTTTGTAGGTATTATAATGTGTATCGGTTGTATAGTCTGCATAATCTGGACTCCCCAATAAAGTTGCGCCATTTTCTATATGCAACGTCACAAAATCTTTTAAATAAATAGTTCCTACTACCACCGTTTTACCAGCAGGAATAATTACTTTTCCTCCTCCGTTTTTTGTACAAGCATCAATGGCAGCTTGCACCGCTTTTGTGTCTTTAGTGATACCATCTGCTTTTGCTCCAAATTTTATAACATTAAAATCTGTAGCAAAAACAGCGGTTTGAATACTTAACAATACTAATAAAAAGATATTTTTCATTATAATTCTAATTAATGACCACCTGTTGGATCGCTATCATTAGTATATCTATACACTTTTGGTTTTCCTGTACCACGAGCATTTAAAATTTCTTTCTTCCAAACTTTTCTCAAGGCATCTAACTTAGCATTGTACTCTCCATTCTTTACTAAATTGTGTAACTCTGCAGGATCCTTTTTTAAATTGTATAATTCTTCATAAACAGGTTTTTCACCTTGCCAAGAAGCATCAGATAAATCTCTATAAAAAGCAATATCTGGATCATGAACTGCATACAACATTTTGTTTACCGGTATCCCTAATTCCTTTGCTACTTTTATTTTTTTAGTGGCAGAAAAATTTTTATTTCTATAATAACGAATGTATTTCCACTCTTTATCTTGTACGGCTTCACATACAGGGTTTCCAAATTGTGTAGACCATAAGTTTTCTGTATACACATAGTCTCTAACCTCCTTAGCTGATTTATCTACTAATAAATTTGAAATATCTTTTCCTTGCATTTCCGACGGAATTGCTATACTTCCCATAGTAAGCATTGTTGGTGCTAGATCAATAGATTGCACTAGAGCATCACTTTTTCTACCTCTATTTTTTCTTTTGAAAGAAGGATCCATAATAATCATTGGCACATGCGTAGTTTTTTCATAACACAATGCTTTTCCTCCTAAACCTTGTTCTCCCATAAACAAACCATGATCTGAAGTAAAAATGATAATGGTATTCTTATCTAAATTTAATGCTTTTAACTTGGCACGTAAATTACCAACCAATCGATCAATACCTGTCATTGCTTGTAATTGTCTTGTATATCGCTCTCTAAATCCTTCTGGAGTATCGGAATAATTATATCCTGCCTGACGATCTTCTGCTCTTAATAAATCTGCAGGAAGCTTTGGCGTTTTAATGTCTTTTTTAGCGATATAGTTATCTGGTAGAGGAAGTTTGATATCACGATATAAAGATTTGTAAATCTCATCATCATCTTTCTTCTGTTTCATAGTACTTGTACTTGCACCATGTGGTAAATTAAAGTTTATAGACAATAAAAAAGGCTTGTCTTGTGGTCTTGTTTCTAAAAATTTTATAGCTCCTTTTAATTTTCTTGCATTTGGATCTAAAAAATCATCTACACCTTCATTTATAATTTCTGGTTGTGTAAAGGCAATAGCATCATTAAATATTTTATGCCGATCCTTTGGATAAAAACCTAAGTGTCCGTGAGCCGCATACCAGTAATCAAAACTTTTTTCCATTACGCCACTTTCATAACCACCTTTACCAACTGGAGCATGGTTTTTACCAACCCAACCGGTATAATAACCTGCTTTACGCATTACCATTGGATACGATTTTTCCCAAGCCTCGTCAGAAACAGAAGTTCCTGAATTAAAGTTTACACCATGTTTTCTTTCATACTGACCTAATAAAATACAAATTCTACTAGGTGTACAAATTGCACTTGTAATGTGTGCATTTGTAAACATAACGCCTTCATCGGCTAGTTTATCTATGTTTGGTGTTTGTACAAATTCATTTCCTGTACAACCCATTAAACCATAAGATTGATCATCCGTTAAAACAAAAACAATGTTTGGTTTTTGTTGTGCAAAAATACTCGTTGCAATATTTGCAAAGAAAACGAGTATTAATACTTTCTTTAAAAATAATTTATTCATGATATTTATTTGTTTTAATAAATTTTAGTTTAAACTCTCTATGCTTTTTTCTTTTCTTTCATAAACTTCTTGGATGCATATCTACCCAACCTAGTGCAATATTTATTGAACCAATTCTAAGTATTTTTTTTTCAAGAAAAAGTATTTTTATTATCCCAATTAACAATTTTGTTATCATACATAGCATCTAAAGCCATTTGTACACAAACAGCTGTTTTTGCACCTGTATATAAATCTGATTTTGGTTGTGTATTATTTAAAATACTATCTCTAAAATCTAGTAAAGCTTGTTTACTTGGGTTTTTATGACCTACTTCTATAGGTTCCCCTTTATAAGAATAACCAGCTTGTGGTGTAGCTCCAGAAACTCCATCTACATCTTCTTTTTCTACTTTCTTTGTTTTTTTACCTGATAAGAGCCAAGCTTTATCTGTACCAATTACAATGCTTCCTTTATCTCCTAAAACTTTAATTTGATAACCACCAGAATTTGTATTAGGTGTTGTTATTGAAGAAAATTTAGCTTTTGCACCATTAGCATAATTAAACATTAAATGCACATTATCAAAGGTTTCTCTACCGTCTTTCCAATAATCTATTCCACCAAACCCCATAACTTGTTTTGGTTGACTATCTAAAACCCAATTTACAAAATCTATTTGATGAGAACATAATTCTGCGACTAAACCTCCAGAATATTCACGATACATTCTCCAATTAATTGCCTTTTCTAAACTTGGTTTTGGCACTGTTCTTCTCCAATCTCCTTTTCGATACCACTGACAATCAAAAGAATTGATTTTACCAATCTTACCTTCTTGTATCAACTTTACTATATGAGTATATAATCTTGAGCTATGATATTGATGACCCGTCTGAAATATGGTTTTAGATTTTTTAACTTTGCCAACTAAGTCATAAATTCCTTGATAGCTTTTAGCCAAAGTTTTTTCACAATACACATGTTTTTTAGCATCTACAGCATCCATTGCTATTTGCGAATGTGTACTAAAAGGTGTTGAAATAATTACGGCATCAACCGCGGTGTCATTTAGTAAATCTTTATAATCAGTAAAACCTTTTGCTTTGCCTTCTGTTCTTGCAATTCCTTTTTTTAAATGTGATGGTAATACATCACAACAAGCGTAAACATTTACCCCTTCTATTTCATTTAAAAAAGGAATTAAACCAGAACCACGAGAACCAGTACCAATAACACCAATGTTTATTTTTCTGTCTTTTATCAATGTACAACCTACATTTGCGAACATTGATGTTCCCGTTACTAAAGCGGCTGAAGCTGCAGTCCCTTTAATTAAAAAATTTCTTCTATTCATTTTTTATGAATTAAAAATCTACTTTAATTTATTTTGTATTTACAGTAATTTCATTCGACTTTAAATGTCTAGATTTTGCAGTTAACGTTATTTTTCCAAACTTTTTAGATGATTTTAAAATAGCTAAACACATACCACTAAATGCTTTTCTGTGGGGTACTTGAAAAGATTCTAAACTAATCTGATTTCCATTGTCTACTGCAATTAATTCTCCTGCTCCTTTTACTGAGAAGTTTACTAAGTTATCAGCATTCGGACATAAATTTCCGTTTTTATCTTCAATTCTAACCGTTACATATGCTAAATCAGAACCATCTGCTTGTATTTCTTTTCTATCTACAGACAATTTAACTTGGTAAGGTTTACCAGCTGTATTAATTTGTTCTTCTAAAACTTGTTTTCCGTCTTTATAACCAACTACTCTAATATTACCTGCTTCATAAGGCACATTCCAAGATAATCTATATTTAGATTTAAAAGAATCTCCTTCAAACCTAGTAAACTTTACAATTATTTCGGTTAAATCTTTTCCTTTTACTCTTTTACCCATAGACTTTCCATTCACAAAAAGTTCTGCAGCATCTAAGTTTGTATAACAATACACAGGTATATTTTTACCTTCCATTCCTTTCCAGTTCCAATGAGGCAATAAGTGAATCATAGGTTTTGTAGTCCAATGACTTTGATATAAAAAGAATCTATCTTTTGGAAAACCAGCTAAATCTACCGCACCAAAATAAGATGAATGTGATGGCCAATCGCCATTCCAATGTCCGTTGGTTGAATTGTCTTTTCCTCCATAAGGTGTTGGCTCGCCTAAATAATCAAAACCTGTCCACATAAACTCACCCATAACATTAGGGTTTTGTTCTTGGTAATGAAACTCAATATCTGGTGGATACGCCCATGGTGGGCCAATAATATCATAACTAGTTACATGTAAAGATTCATGCGTTTTATATTTCTCCATCGGTAAATGATATACACCTCTACTACTTGTAATACTAGAAGTTTCTGAACCATACAAAGGTAATTGCGGATATGTTTCGTGTAAATACCCATATTTAGTCGGCTTGTAATTTACACCTGCAATATCAGATTGTGCGGCAAAATTAAATTTATAAGGAGCTTCAAAATTATTCATCCCTACTGTTGTAGGACGCGTTGGGTCTATTTCTTTACAATATTCATGTAACATTTTTGCTACTTTCCAACCGTTCTTTTTATCGTGTTGCTCATGGATTTCGTTTCCTGTACTCCACATAATTATAGATGGATGATTACGATCTCTTTTTACCATGTCTTTAATATCACGTTCTGCCCATTCTTCAAAGAAAACATTGTAACCATTTTCTACTTTTTCTTCTTTCCAAGTATCAAAAGCCTCATCTAAAACCATTAAACCTAATTCATCACATAATTCTAAAAACTCTCTTGATGGTGGATTATGACTTGTACGGATAGCATTAACACCCATATCTTTCATAATTTGTAATTTACGCTCATCTGCTCTTCTATACACTGCAGAACCTAAAGAACCATTATCATGATGTAAACAAACACCATTAAATCTTACTTTCTTCCCGTTTAAAAAGAAACCTTCTGTTGTATAAGAAATAGATCTAAACCCAAAAGTAGAATTGTACGTATCTATTACTTTTCCGTTTTGAGAAACGGTAGTTACTGCTTTGTATAAATGTGGATTTTCGGTATCCCAAATTTTAGGATTGTTCACATTTACCCAAGTTCCAGAAACTTCTTTTGAATTTGCTTTTACAACAATTTCATCATCAATTGAAGCTGCTAATTTTCCATCAGGAGAAAAATATTCTTGTTTTACTTGAACTTTAGCATCTTTATTACTTGTATTTTCAACAGTTGTTTCATTTTGAACAACACCTAATTTTTTAGAAACTGTTGGAGTTGTAATATAAGCCCCCCATTGTTCAACGTGAACTGGATTGTCAATTTTCAACCAAACTGAACGGTATAAACCTGCTCCAGGATACCAACGAGAAGATAAATCTTGCGGACGTAAACGAACTGCAACTACATTATCTGACCCATCAAACTTCAAATATTTACTTATATCAAATTCAAATCCAATGTATCCATAAGGTCTGTTTCCAACAAATTTTCCATTTACCCAAACATGAGCATCATACATTGCTCCTTCAAATTCCATCTTTACAACTTTTCCTTCCGCAGAAGCATCCATCTTGAAATTTTTACGATACCACCCTGTTCCTGTAACCGGTAATCCACCGGTACGTGCATTGTGTTTAAAATCAAACGGACCTTCAATTGCCCAATCATGTGGCAAATCTAACTTTCTCCAATCAGCATCCTTAAAATCTGGTTTTTCGGCACCTTCTGCCACATCATTGTAAAAACGCCAAGAATCATTAAAATTTAGATCTTGTGCATTCAGTTTTTGAAGAGCAAATAGCATCAAAAAAACACCTGTAACTATTGTGAATTTATTTTTCATTTATATTAAAATTGGTTAAATATATTTCGAGTACAAGTAACAAAAAAAGAACATCCTATTATATTTCATATGTACCAATACACATAACAAATGTTCTTTTGTGAAGTATAATATTTAGCTAAGTGTTTGTTTATTAAAAGAAACAGTAAAGTTTAATGCAATCCGGTTATAATTTTACTATCTCTCGTATGGTTATAACTATTAAATAATTTCTGAATTTTCTTTTGATACTTTTTATTATTGATAAAATTAAAACGCTCATCTTCTGTTTCATTTGTATTCAAATCAAACAAAGCAATTGGTGTTCTTTTAGCATTGGTTTTATCCTTTTTATCAATTTGAATAATTAGCTTCCAACCATCTTCTATAATGATAACTTCTTTACCCGTTCCACCTTGAATCATGATATGATTACGTTGGTGTTTTTTCTCTTTATTTTGAAGAATTGGTAATAAATTGTAAGAATCTAACGCTTCTGTATTTGCCATTTTGTAATTACCCGCAGCAGCAATAGTTGCTAAAATATCGGACCCTAAAAGAGGTGCTTCAGAAACTTGATTTGGCTTAATTTGATTAGGCCAAACTGCAATAAATGGCACTCTATGTCCACCTTCATAAGGATCGTTTTTAGCACCTCTATAAATATCACTTGGTTCATGTCTTGCATTCCAAGTTTCTCCATCTACATGCAATCCTCCATTATCCGAAGTAAAAATAATTAATGTATTATCATAAACACCTTGTTTTTTTAACGCAGCAACCATCATACCTACTTGCACGTCTAATTCCTTAATCATGTCTATGTGTTTAGAAGGTGTTGTACCTGCAATTTTAACACCATTTAACTCTGCTGCGGCCATATGTGGTGTATGTACTGCTTGCGAGCAATAATACATAAAGAAAGGATTCTCTTTTTTAGCATTATCAGAAATATATTTTACTGCTTTATTTGCTAAAATAGAACCAATATCGCTAGGCATCCAATTAGAGTCGCCTAAACCTGATTTTTTGTCCATTACAGCCCCTATAGACTCCATGTAAACTTTATCTATAAGCGCAATTTTCGAATTATTTTTTAACGGCAACCACTTGTCATTTTCATAAATAGAATAAGGTTCATTCTGAATTCCTGAAGGCAACGTTACACTGTAATCGAATCCTGATTGATTTGGACCAAAATCTTTAATTTTAGTGATATCAACATTTAAACTCAACTTTTTACCTGCAGCTCTAAAAACTTCGTTTGCATCACTTTTAGTTGCAAAATCGGTTCCTAAATGCCATTTACCGAAAAAAGCAGTCTTATAATTTGCTTTCTGCATAACACGCCCTAAAGTTAATTGCTCTTTAGAAATTGATGACTTGGCATAACCAGACCAAACTCCCCAAGGATTTGGACTTCTATAATTGTTATTACCGGTCATTATAGAATACCTAGAAGTTGCACACAAGGCAGCAGGTGCATGTGCTTGGGTAAAATACATTCCTTCACTTGCCAAAGTATCAATATTAGGCGTTTCTAAAACTATTTTCCCTTTATGTAATTTTCTGAAATGAGAAATATCTCCAACACCAACATCGTCTGCTAAGACAACAATAATATTTGGTTTTTTGGTGATTTGTGCTTCTGATGAAAATGCTATCCCCATTAAAATAGCACTAAATACAACTAATTTAAACTTCATTTTATCTACTTTTTTTTAATATAGTAAAACTAAAGATTCGTTCTTATTCTTAATGACGCTGTTCTTATAAATACCATAACAAATGGTCTAAAACAACTAAGTATTTAGACCATTTGTACCTTTTCTTCAAAATTTATTTACTTTATGCAGAAGCTTAATTATCTGATAATATAATTCCTTTTACATCAGGTTTGTAATTCACAAAAGATTTCCAAGGACCAGATAACCAAATTAGCACCTTTTTGCCTTCGTTAGAAACCACCATAGGTCTGATATTTCTATATTCAGAATTTGCAGTAATTGCTTCCCATTTTATGGTTGATATATCATCATTAACATCAATTTTTGCTGTATAAATTTCATGAATATTATTGATATATTCTCCAGTTGATGGATTTACATCCGTAGAAATATAAACTCTTGTAGGATCTTCTGGATCAAAAGCCATTAAACCTGTATAACTACTTTCCATTGTGTACAAACATTTACCTGCATACGCTATTTCTTTATCAATCCATTTTGTACCGTTCCATAATGCAATTCTAAATCGATGATCTTCATTATTCAAATACAAGGTATATCCTATATGAGGATTATTATTAGCATCTTTTCCCATAGCACAAGTCCACGCACTATTTGGCACACTTTCAAACCCTTTCGGTTTTACTTTAGTTTCACTACCTACATATATTTTTTCTGCTTCTGGTGTTCTTAATGGCTCTTCGTTGGCTACTTTTATTTTTGTACCATCTACATTGTAAAAAGTTCCGTCTCTAAACTCTGCATAATACAAACTATTACCATACGCTCTTGGATGCCCATCTGTAAATGAAATTCCAACGGTATTTTTATCTTTTTGAATGTAACGCGCATAAGGTCTTTGTCTTCCTGCAACATCATCCGCTATAAAATGCGTTCTATTCCCCCACGTTTTCCCTTGATCTTTAGAAGTGATATAACTAGGGTTAAATGATGGTCCATCTCTAAAGAAATTATACAAGGTTTTCTCATTTTCTAGATAATGCAAATTCATATATGTAACGCCACCTCTACCTTCATACTCATGTGTAAATGTTTGTTTTTCTCCCCATTCTAAATAATTTTCTGGTGATGAAATACTGTAATAATGTTTATTTTCGCTGGCATGTTTTGCCCAAACTGACAAAATACTTCCATCTGGTCTTGCATAAAAAGCAGGAGTATCATGATCATCAACCTGAAAATTCTTGTCTAAAACAATGGTTCCTTTATCTTCTTTTTTATCTAAATCATACACACTTACTTTTACATCTCCACTTTGGCCACTAACACTACCAATCACTAATTTGCCGTTATTGATAATCGCTCGTGGATCTTGATACCAGCACCAACCACCATCTTTCATAAAAGTGATTGTTTTTTCTTCGGATGCTATTTTAGGTGTTTTATCTTCAATGTTTTTCGCATATTTATACACCTCTGCTCCTGCAGCTAAAAAGGCCCCAACACCATAAACTTCTGTATACTCTTTAAAACTATTTCCTGGAGCAGCTCCAATTGGTTGAATATAACCTACCAAACCATCATCTGTTACACATTCTGATAACGCTTCCCAACCTTTTAACATGGTTGCCGTGTATTCTTCAGCATTTAAATAACCATTATTAATTCCCCAAGCTAAACCAAATACAAAAAATGCAGAACCGCTAATTTCTTTAGTTGGATATGCTTTTTCTCCACCTAACAAACCAGAAGACCAAGTACCATCTTTTCTTTGTGTCTTTTTTAATGTTTGTGCCATTTGTTGAAAAATATCTACATAGAATTGTTTTCCTTCCCAATTTTTAGGGAAATCTGGAATCATAATAGACAAACCACCAAATACCCAACCATTTCCTCTAGACCAAAATAGTTTTTCACCATTTTTCTCCTTTTTAGAAATAAAACTTTTATCTCTAAAAAACAATTGTTCTTCTGCATCCCACAACAAATCATAGGTTTTATGATATTGTTGATCCATATATTCTAAATACTTATTGTTTCCTGTTGCTTCCGTTAACTTTGTCCAAACAGGTGGCGCCATAAACAAGGCATCACACCAGTTCCATTGCAACTCATCTTTTTTATCACTTGCTAAAATTGCATCAAATTGTTTTTTTAAAGGTCGTATAACCTTTCTATACCCAAACAACTCGCCCATATTCAAATAGTTCTGCCCCACGGCATGATCATCAGCATGAAACATTCTTTTATAAAGTTTCCAATTATTTTTTACACCAATATTGTATAACCATTTTGAATATTTTGGGTCACCAGTAATTTCAGACCACTCAAACATACCGGCATATAAAGCAGCACATGTCCAATCTAAATCGTGATGCTTTTCTCTATTATGCCATTTTTTTCTTTCTTTTTCAACAGGAAGCGCTCGGTACTTTCCCATATCTTCAAACGTAGCAATTTGCCAATCTGCCACTTTTTTTGAAATAGCTTTCACTTCTTTACTCGAAGGTGTATTTATTTCACTTTCACAACTCATTATCCCTAATACAAGAAGAAAAGTGGCTACAGTATACATTATTTTGAATTTCATAATTTCTAGAATTTAGTTTTACCAATACTATTCTTTACTAAAAATGGCTTAACCCTAAAGTTAAGCCATTTTACTTTTTATTATTATCTACTATAATTTAGGTTCCCAACCTTTTTCATAGTCTCTTTTCCACATCTTTTTCGCTTTTTTATTTCCTTTCACCCTTCCTGTCTTAGGATCCACATCTAAACTTTCTCCTAACGCTTGGGCAATATTCCCTAAATGACATAATTGAGTAGAAATGGCACCATCTGCAATAGGAGCATTTAATTTTTCTCCTTTGATAATTCCATTAGCAAAATTCTTCATATGATTTACAGTTAAACCATCAAACCCTCTTGTATCTGAAGTATCGTTAGAAGTACCCAAACTGTTTTCTCTTAATGTTTTGATTTTCTTACCACTTAAATCGTACAATTCATATTTGCTGCGATCTAAAATTATAGAACCTTCTGTTCCAAAAATTGTAGCACTTCTTCCTCCAGAAGGTTTTAAGGCATTACAACTTCTACCATCCCAAGTAATCATTTTACCACCTTCAAATTCAAAACTTGCCATTTGTGTATCATAATACTCCCAATCATCACCTTTATAATGCAATCTACCACCTGCAGAAACAACTCTTGTTGGATAATCTACTCCTAAAGCCCATCTACAAATATCAATTTCATGTGTTCCGTTATTATGAATTTCTCCTGTTCCCCAAGCTTTAAACCAATGCCAGTTATAAGGATGTACATTATCTCTATATGCTTCTCTTGGTGCTGGTCCTTGCCATAAATCCCAATCTAAGAAAGAAGGAACAGCTATTTCTTTACCTACACCAATTGATTTACGTGCATTTCTATAATTTGCTTTTCCTGCATAAGCATTACCTATTAAACCATTTTTAATATCTTCCATTGCCAATGCTGAAGTTACAGAAGAGCGCTGCTGATTCCCCATTTGACAAACTTTATTGTATTTTTTTTGTGCAGCAATCAATAACTCATTTTCATGTGGATTATGGCTACAAGGTTTTTCTACATATACATGTTTCCCTGCTTGCATTGCCATAATTGCCATTGGTGCATGCCAATGTTCTGGAGTTGCAATTGCTACAGCATCAACCTCTTTATTCTCTAATAAAACTCTAAAATCGGACTCTTTCAGAGGCGTATTACCATTCGTTTTTGTTACGTATCCTTGAAACTTATCTAATCTTGTTTTATCTACATCACAAATGTGCGTTACTTTACTATTACCACTTAAACCAATTGCTTGTGCTAAACTATGTGCTCTACCACCGCAACCTAAAATTGCAATATTTACAATATCATTAGCACCCAATATATTTCCGTACATTTTTGAACTACTTAATAAAGTAATACCTGCAACTCCCATTGCCGTATTTTTTATAAAATTTCTACGTGTTGTCATTTTATATATATTTTTTTGAAATTAATTTAATTCTTTAATTTTGATGTTCTTGTAATAAACTTGATCACCATGATCTTGTAAAAGAATAAGGCCTTCTTTAGCTTCACCAAAATTTGGCCAATCCTTATATTTACTATATGCTACTAATGCTTTCCACATTTGTGTTTCTCTATTGTACTCAACTACTTTACAACCATTTAAAAAATGCTGTACTAAACCATCTTTCACTACAATACGTGCTCTGTTCCAATTACCACCATTTACATATTTTTTGGTGTACAAAGACGGAATATACTCTTGTGCATTCGCTGTTATTAGATCATATAAAGAACCTATAGTTCTGTTACCATTTGTTCCTTTTTTTGCATCAGGATGCTTTTTATCATCCAAAATCTGAAACTCACAACCTATTGCAGAACCTTTTCCTTTATTTAAATTGGTATCTACAAAATACTTAATTCCACTATTTGCTCCAGGCGTATATTCAAAATCTAATTCTAAAATAAAATTCTTATAAGGCTTGGTTGTAACAATATCTCCTCCGTTTTCAGACTCTGCACCTCCAGAAGCTTTTACAGACAAAATACCGTCTTTAATTTCCCAACCTTTTGCAGGAAACTTATCTTGTTTAGCTCCTCGCCATCCTTTGGTTGTTTTACCATCCCAAAGTAGTTTCCAATCGTTAGCTTTTTCTTCTTTAGTAAGTTCATTTTTCAAATAACTAGCTAATGGTGCAGTAGTTTTAAATTTATAATTGTCAGAAATTTCAGTTATTTTAATATTCTTCCATCTCGTTTTCTTCCCTATTTTATTACCTCCAGCAGCATGAACTTGTAATGCTACAAATCCTTTTTCAACATTCTCTTCGATTAAATTGGCAATATTTACACCATTTACCCAAGTAGCAATTCTATGACCACTTGCAACAACCTTTACCGTATTCCAACCTTTTACATCCCACGCAGTTTTAACTTCTGGATTATATTCTGTAGTATATCTCCAACCATTTCTACTTTGGTCAAAAATACCTCCACTCCATCCTCTAGGAGAAGTTTCCGCTTCTACCTGTAAGCCATAAACTGAGTTATTTCCTTTAGAAGGATCAAAATGACTTCTTATTTGTACACCTCCATTTAAGGTTGCATCAATTTTAATATCATATTCTAAAATAAAATTGGTGTATTCTTTTTCTGTGGATAAATATGTGCTAGGAGATCCTTTTGTTGATGTTCCAACAATGGTATTATCTTCAACTTCATACTTCGCAAACCCATTTAAAGCTTTCCAGCCGTTTAGGTTTTTACCATTAAATAAATCTATTTTTTTTTGTGCAGTTACAGTTAGTGTAAGTGCAAAAAACACTAATAAGCTTAAAATACTTTTTTTCATTATTCGTTTACCTTTATTTTAATTATTTATAATTTAACTTAGACAAGTAAGCCTTTTCTTTTGTTTATAAAGCGTTACCTTACCTCTCAAATATAGAAAAACAAAAACCATTTTTATAGTTTTAACCTCTTTTAATGGTTGTTTTAATGGTTAAAACAACTTCTAATAAAGCATATTTGTTATTGTTTATGTTTTTAACTACTTTACAACTCTAATAATTAGAAATGATTTCAACAGAAGAAAAACTTCAGGTATTAAAAACATTATTAAATAGTAAGGCATTTTCAAAATCGACTACAAGTAATATTCTACTGAAGTATCTAATAGAGTCTTCCATTGAAAAAAAAGACTTAAATGCCACTGACATTGGCTTCGAACTTTTTGGCTCAAAATACGTGCCTGAAAAAAGTGAAGCTACTGTACGAGTGAACGTTTATCATTTACGTAGTAAACTTAAAAAGTATTTTAGTGAAGATGGTATAAATGATCCGATTTCCATTAAAATTAAAACAGGACAATATGGCGTTTCTTTTTATAGAAAGGAAAAACCGAAACCTAAATATTCAATTAAACAAAAAGCACTCGTAGCTATAACATCTTTAACATTATTAATTATAGGAAGTTATTTTTTTATCAAATTAAGCTATAAAGATCCTGTTTGGAACGACTTTTTTAAAAACGATAAAGAAACGACACTCTATTTGTATGATATTTTTGGCTATTACGGCCCAACTCTATTTAATAAAATGGGATGGCACAGAGATTATGAAATAAACACGCCCGAAGATTTTTATAACGAGGTAGAAAAGCATCCAGATTTAATGAAAAATTATTCTCCAGGACGTAATATTTATGTGAATTTTTTAAGCGCCTTATCTGTAAATGATTTGTCTAAACATTTTTTTAAATATAAAAAGGAGTTTAATATTCATAAATTTCACGATCTATCGCTATTACAACTAAAGGAACAAAACTCTATATATTTAGGTCCACTGAGAGGAGACAATGCTTTTGTAGATTTTTTAAATTTAAAATCGAAACACATAAAAATGGTGAAACTAAAACCTAATGGCACTAGTAAAAATGTTGAAAATTTTGATGGACAAAACACAGCATACAACGAAGATAGAAGCATTGAATATAAAGATATTGAAAAAGGAATTGATACTATTATAACATTGCAATCTAATGGAAGTAGGTACGAACATGTTTTAGTTGCCAAACTAAAAGGAGACAACAATACTACTAACCTATTTTTCTTCTCAAATCATGGTTTTGGAGGAACTGCTGCCATTGACTTTTTCACAAACACTGATTCTATTACAAACTTTAACAACAAATATTTAAAGAATAATGATGAATTTATTTCACTTTTTCATGTTAATGGAAAAGAACGTACAAGCATGAGCATAAAACAAGTTTTATTTGATAACAATAAATAAAACTTGAATTGCATTTCTTTTTTGGATTATAAAAATAATCAAATAAATACGGATGATAATTTTAATCCTTTATTTTTTAATGATTTTTCCAGATTTCATTTTAGAACCATCTTCAGTATTACGTATCACATAGATGTACATGCCTTTTGCTAAATGAGAGATATTAAATTCGGTTTTATTTTTAAAAGTATGTATTAATCTACCATTCATTGAATAAATTAAAAGAGTATTTTCACCTTCAATTCCGTTTATAAATAATTCATCAGAAACTGGGTTTGGATACACTTTTATCTTCTCTTTCCTATTAATTTTACCTAAACTTAAAGTATTCGGATTAGAATCGATTGCTCTATACCAACCACTTCCTCGTGTAGATGCATAGTAATAGCCAACTTTCGTATAATTAATGGCAATATCATTTATTCTATCGGCTTGTCCGTTTCCTATATTTATCTTCACCCAAGTATCTCCCCCATCTTTTGATAAAAAAGTACCCGAATTTTTAAAACCTACTTTTGAATTTGGTAAAGTTGATAATAAAATAGTTTTTGAATCGTACTTTGCGACTTCTACACGATTTGTCCAAGGATAATCGAACTTTTTAGTCCAAGTTTGCATGTTATCATCACTTACCCATAATCCACCAACATCTGAGTTTTCGTTCTTAAAACCGGCAGTAATATATGCCTTTCCATCTACATCAAAATGAATATCATTAATACCAGAACTTCCTGAAATAGCATTTGTAGAGGCTACTTTTGCCCAATTCAACCCTTTGTCAATCGACTTATACAATCCGCCTCCGCTATCAATTACAGCTGCATACAAAATAGAAGAATTAGTAGGATCCATTTTTAACCTTGCAACATCTAAAGAACTAGGTAAACCATTATTTACTTGATTCCAAGTGGCTCCTCCGTCTGTAGATTTATGCACTCCCCAAGCGGTAACACTATCTCCAACCCATTCTAATTTTAAAGTAGAACGTGGCACACAGAAATACATGTTATTAGGATTGTCTTTGTCTATAATAAAACTTAATTGATGTACAGATTGATCTCCGCCACCTAATTCTGGCCAAGGTGAAGGCACTGGCGTTCCAATACTTGCCCATGTTTTACCACTATCGGTAGATTTTATTACTTGTCCCTTTTTTTCCTGTCTAAAAAACGTTGCAAACCAAATGGTTGGATCCGTTGGATGCACCACAAAAGAACTCACAGAATGTTCACCTCCCGTTAAGTCTAAAACTTCAGCTCCTTGCGCTCCTGGTCTAATTGCTTCTCCTTCATCATTGGTAATCCATAAACTATTTTCTCCTGAAGCACAAAAAACCTTATCAGGTATAAGCTCTGATTGATAAAACCCATGCCCAGGAACATTGCTATTTCCTGCACCAACCCAACTGTTTGGGCTTGCTGCTGCTTCATCATCAATATCTAACCAAGTTGCTCCTTTATCATAAGAAACCAAACCAATTTTTGCCATTTGAGTGTACAATACCGAACCATCTGAATTAAACTTAATGAAATTACATCCTTTACGATCATAATTATCTCTATTTACCCAATCGTTCTTATATTTCATGGTAATATTTGTTCCCATTGGATTATTTCTTTCAGAAACCCAATATGCATCATCATTACCGTTATTCCAGTTTTTACCATTTCGTAAGGTTACAAACCAATTTGAACCACCGTTAGTTGTTCGCCAAATTTGCCCTGGTCTAAAATTGTTTTCTGATGCATTAGAATAATTGTTTACCAAATACACATTATTTACATCATTAGGATCTACCGTAACCATGTAAAAACGTGACGTTATATTGGTTGGTAAAACAGGGTAAGCCGTTTTTGCAGCATCTATAGAAGAAAATCCAAAATAGTGGGTAATAGATTGATAATAATCTTTAACAAAATTTGCATCACCAGAAAAAGGATTTAAATCTATTGCTAAATTACCATTCATACTTATCCAAGTTTCTCCTCTATCGGTACTTTTAAAAACACCGCCTTTATCGTTTTCTACTGTATTTCCATTAGCCTTCCACGTAATATTACTTAGGGCAAAAATGGTAATTTGATTGGTAGTTTTATCATGATGTATGTCCATAGAACGAATCATATCATGATCTATTCCGTTAGATTTTAGCACCCAAGTTACACCTCCATCTGTACTTTTATAAAATCCATAATTTGTACCTGCATACACAATGTTAGAGTCTATTGGATCTACCAAAATAGTTTCAAACTCTGCATTTGAATCTATCCCTGAATTAGATAAAGCCCAAGTAACTCCTTTATCTGTCGTTTTCCATAGTTGTCCGTTTGCATTTTCATCTACATGTGTTCCTTTTGGGTTTGATAACGGATATAAAGTCCTTCCATAATCACGCATTTTACCTGCACCTAAAAACCAAATATTATCATCTTTAGAATCTACAGAAACACATGATAAAAAATTATTTTTGGTTGCATTTGTAGTAATAAGTTGCCATTTTTTTCCTTTATCAGAAGAAATATATAACTCTCCTTTTCTTTTTCCTGTTGAAAATCCAAAATTTTCGTTCTGTCTAGAAAAATCTAATGAAAACATTTCTATAGGCCCTCTTTCACTAGAAGAATATGAACCAGCATCTTCATTCATAATGGTTTCATACGTAAATCCTTTATCCGTTGAACGGTAGGAATTCCCCATATTCGGACTCGTGTAATGTGTATTAGGATCTGTAGGGTGCACATAAAAACAAGTGTTATTCCCACTCATTCCCGGACCAAATTGCGTCCAAGTAATAGATGGATCAGACGGAATATCTTTAGTTTTTATATCTGCGAAGAAACCCGTTTCCGGCACTAATTTTTCAATAGAAAAATCATCAAAATAAAATGATCCAAAATCTCCAGTTGTATTTGGTCTTATAGAAAATAAAACATAGCCTCCAGTATCATCTTTTCCTGCAGTAAATTCTGTAGTATATTTAGTCCAAGTTGTACTATTTAATGTGAAATTGAAATGCTCGAATTTAGTTCCATCACTTTGAAACACTTTTACATTAGGTTCATTACTAGTACTAATATCAATTGCTTTATAATAAAATGAAATGCGATAAGTTACCCCATTTTCCCAATTTATATTTTTAGGTGTCCATAGATTTCCTTTTTGGTTGTTTGCAGAAAAATCCATATGAAAACCATTTGCACCTGTACGTTTAGCAGCTGTAGTAATTTCAAAAGCATCCATTCCTGTACCGCTAGTATTTGCAGCCCAATCAGTAGCTAAACTGTTTTCGAAACCACTGTTAAAAATTACTTGTGCTTGCGTAATTTCTAAAAACGAGAAAAAACAAATGAAGATAATAATCCTAAAAAATTGTGTCATTTTACTAATTTATTACCTGCAAAAAAAACATTTTATGCAGCATATTTCTAATTAGTAAAAATAAATTCTAAACATTAGGTATACAATTGAAATTGATATAATAAACACAACATATGGTCTAAATAGCTATTTCTATCAAACTTTGTTTTTCTTTTTCACTTAAACCGAAACCAAGCCTATTTATTAAATCTAAAAAGGAATAAAAACGCTTATCTCATATTTATAAGAATAAAGAAGTTAAATAGTTATTTCAGCTTTTCCTTTAATAATAAATTCAGCTTTTGAACAACCTCTGGATTACTTTCTGCAATGTTATTCATTTCTAAAGGATCTTTAAGATGATTGTACAATTCGAAACTTCCTTTTTTGTGCGCTATCAACCTATAGGTATCTGTTCTAAGTGTTTGTGCTTTCCCATTATAGGCAACTGCTAAATGGCCTGCTTTTTTATTATTTTTTAACAATCTTTTTAAGGAAGTTCCTTTTGCAAAAGCAGGAATTTCAACATCTACTAAATCACATAAGGTTGGAAAAATATCTACAGTTTCTACAATAGCATTTGTACTTTTTCCTTTCTTTTTTAAAGTAGGATAAGATATGATTAAAGGCGAATGCAATCCTTGTTCAAATAAATTGTGCTTTCCCCAAATAGCATGTTCTCCTAAATTCCAACCATGATCTCCCCATAAAACGATAACGGTATTTTTATCGGCTCCCGTTTCTTTTAATTTTTGAAGAATTCTGCCAACTTGTTCATCCGCATAACTTACACATGCAGCATAATGTTTTCTAACTTCTAACGCAAATTCTTTATCTTCATTCGGGTTTTTACCCCAACGATTGTATTTCATAAACTCGCCAGATGAATGCCAAGTTGTAATCCCTTTTGGTTTATCTGTATTTTTTAATTCTGGTAATTTTACACCGTCATATAAATCATAATACTTTTTTGGTGCTCCAAATGGTAAGTGGGGTTTAATAATACCTACAGCCAAGAAAAATGGTTTTTTATTTGATGTTAAATCATCTAATTGATTCAACGCTTCGTTGGTAATATGACCATCAGGATATATTGTGTCTGGACCTTCAACAGTTTGAAAAACATCCATATTACCAGATTTAGTTCTAATTTCGCCATTTGCTAAACCATGCATACCTCCTCTAGGATGCTGCCATTCTGCAACTGGCATGAGGTGTTTATCCCAGGCATTTGGCATTTCTATAACATGATCATCATTCCAATCTGCTCCACCTCTACCTCCAGGATGATGAGATACTTTACCAACAGAAACTGTTGTATAACCGTTTTTCTTAAACCATTCTGGCATACTCGGCATTACACTTTTTGGATTATTTTCTAACTTCTTTGCACGTAGAAATAGTGCATTATTCTGCGGTGGACCATAAATACCCGTTAACAAAGTATAACGAGACGGACCACAACTTGGTGCATTTACATAATGATTTTGAAAAGCTCTTCCTTCTTTTGCTAGTTGATCTATATTAGGAGATTTCACATAAGAAGCGCCAAATGAGGCCAATTCCGGACGTAAATCATCAATACAAATTAGTAAAATATTAGGTTTCTTTTTTTGTCCATGGATGGAATAAGTAGACATCACAAAAAATATCCCCAGGGTAAAAATATTGCGCAGACTAATCATACTATAATTTATATTTTAAAATGAAACGAATCTGATAAAATTACAAAAAATTTAATTTAAATATCCTCTACTCAATTCTTTCTTTAATAGTAATTCCATTTCTTTTACAACATCAGGGAATTTTGAATATAAATTATCACGCTGTTCTATATCTTTGTCCAAATCAAACAATAACCCTTTGGTAGTAAAATCTTTATAACCTCTTAATTCTTTATAATAATCCGGCATTTTAGAAACGTCTCCGGTAGTATAATTTATAAACAACCATTTACCTTTTCTTACCGCAAACCTTTTTCTTTGTGTGTTATGTATTGTGGATGTTCTTGTTGATTTCTCTTCTGAATCTCCTAAAATAATAGGCAAAAAACTTTGACTATCCATGGCTGCTTTTTCTGGTATAGTGGTTTTTGTGATATCTAAAATAGTAGACATAATATCTACTTGTGATATTAATTTGTCTGAAACAACTCCAGCTTCCACGTTATTTGGCCACTTAATTATAAACGGAATATGATGTCCGCCTTCCCATAAATCTCTTTTCAAACCTCTAAAATCGCCCATGCTGTAATGATCAAATTTCTTTGCTCTTTCAAAAGCAAATTGTTCTGGACCATTATCTGAACTAAAAATAACGATGGTATTTTCTTCAAACCCCTTGTCTTTTAATGCTTTTAAAACTTGACCAGCAATCCAATCTGTTTGAAACATATAATCACCATAAGCTCCTGCTTCTGATTTTCCATCAAATTCATCATTCGGAATAATTGGTGCGTGTGGAGATGGCAATGCTAAGTATAGAAAAAATGGTTTCTCTTTTTTCTGATTATGAATCCAAGAAACTGTTTTTTTAGTTAACGTTGGTAATACTTGATAAGGATCCCAACCAGCTACTTTGGGTCCTGGTCTAGAATCCCAATCTATTTCTTTTGCTTCTCTTGCAAACAGATTAAACTCAAAAAAATCATTGGGAGCCTCCACAAACTTATCATTTTCTACCCAAGCATAAGGCGGAAAATTAATGGTTCCATCACCAAAATAATAATCAAAACCTCTATCTAAAGGTCCGCCAGTTAATGGTGCTTTCCAATCTATATCTTTAACTAAATACGTTTTATGAGTTTTACCCCAATACGTGCGCTCTCCAGACGGTTCTTTATTGATAAAATTCCAATTCCAACCTAAATGCCACTTCCCTATTGCTGCGGTTTCATATCCTGCTGTTTTTAATAATTGCGGAAGTGTTACATCGCTATCTTTAAACATTGGACCTCCAAAAGAATTGACAATATTATGGGTTCTTCTCCAGTGATATTGCCCCGTTAGCAATGCAAATCTACTTGGAGAACAAATTCCAGAAGAACTATGCGCATCTGTAAATCGCATGCCTTCGGAAGCTAATTTATCTAAATTTGGCGTAGGAATTTTAGAATTCGGATTCTGACAATTTAAATCGCCATACCCCATATCATCCGCATATATAATTACAATATTTGGCTTGGTATTTTTTTTAGCATTTGTACAACTTGCAAAAAGCATAGTTAGTACAAAACAGTAAGTTGCTAGTTTCATAAACTTAATAATTAAACTTTTAATAATCATTTCCTTTTTTACTATTATTTACCGATACAAACCAAGCAGCTAATTCTTTTTCCATTTTTGCAGCGAGTTCTGGCATCGATTTAATTAAATTATTCTTTTCTGATCTGTCATTTAACAAATCATACAACTCATAGGTTACGCCTAAATCTTCAGAAACCAATTTGTATTGATTTGTAACCCAAGAAATGCGCTTTTTATATGCAAATCCCATTGGTTTTTTACGCTTCTTTTTTGATTTTTTAATGAAAGGCATAATATCTATACCATCTAAAGGTCTGTTATATGGATACTCAATATCTAATATCTTAATTATTGTAGGCAAATAATCACTTGTAGAAGCAGGAAAATCAACACGTTTATTCCCTTTTAATTTTCCTTCCCAAACAACAAAAGCAGGTGTGCGTAAACCCCCTTCATACAAACTTCTTTTACGCGCTCTAAACTCTCCAGAACTCCCGGGAGTATCCTCTTCTGGACCATTATCACTACAAAACCAAATCATTGTATTGTCTGTAATTCCTAATTTTTCTAATTCACTCCACAAGGCTCCTACCTGATCATCTAAAGCAGTGATACAACCATAATAAAGCTTTTCTTTATTTGTGAAACCAGCATATTTAGCTTTATAATAATCACTTGTAACCACTGGTAAATGCGGTGTATGTGTCCAAATGGTTGTAAAAAAAGGTTTCTTATTGGTAACTGATTTATGAATAAATGGAATTACCTTATCAACTATAAGTTTAGTATCATCTCCCGATAAATTTTCTTTTGATTTCTGCTCATCACCAACCCAGTACGAAGTTTTATAACTTTCTGACTTCTCTCCTTTTTTAACGGCAGACCAACCATAAATTAATGATTCTCCTTCTTTAAATTCAGTTGGTTTTATCAATGGATCATACGTTGGTACTTTTGACTCTGTACTAAAAAATTCATCATAACCGTGCATTGTAGGAATACTAAAATGTTTAAAATGCTTCGCTTTCCCTCCACGATTTGCATCTAATTCACTTTTTGTTAAAGTTCCTAAATGCCACTTACCAAAATGCCCCGTGGCATATCCTTCTTTTTTCACTAATTCTGCAATCGTTATTTCTTCTTTTTTTAAATGTCCAGAATTAGCAACCGGAATTCCAATTCTTAGTGCATTTCTACCTGTCATAACACTTGCTCTTGTTGGAGAACATACTGCGGATGCTGAATAAAAACGATCAAAAATGACTCCTTTTGAAGCTAAATTATCCAAATTTGGAGTTTTAATGGTTTTATTCCCATTAAAACCTGCATCAAACCAACCTTGATCATCCGTCATAATCATAATAATATTCGGACGTTCTTGTGCTTTTAAGGTATGCAGAGAAACTACCGCAAACAGCAATAATAGTACCTGTTTTGTTAAATTTTGAATAGTATTCATCGTCTTATTTTTTATTTTTTTCAACTTTCTTCTTTTTGTTTTTCTTTCTTAAAGCAATACTGTGGGTTTCCTTATAATTTACACGAGTACTATTCATCTCATTGGCATAGTTGCCTGTTTTACCTCTTAGTTCTGCTAATAACTCACTCCCTTCAAGCTTCTCAATTAAATTATTCATCTCTTTAGGATCATCCTTTAAATTAAATAATTGTTCATAACCCGGTTTTTTATTTTTAAAGTCCAAATCGGTTTCTTTATATCCCCAAAAACCTCCACGATACATGCGTATGTATTTCCAATCTCCTTTTCTAATTCCCTCACAAAACGGATTGTCTCTTCCTGTAAAAAAACTTTCTAAAAATAATTCTTGTCGCCAATCTTTCTGTGTACCGCTTATCAATGGCGCTAAACTAGTTCCTTGCATAACATCAGGAGATTTAATACCCGCATAATCTAAAATTGTTGAAGTAATGTCTAAACTAGAAACCAATTCCTTAATATCTTGCCCTCTTTTATTTTCTGGCAAACGAGGATCGTAAATAAAACAAGGGATTTTAGAAGCCAAATCATACAACAACGCTTTTCCTCCCATTCCGTATTCTCCCATTAACAAACCATGATCGCTTGCAAAAATGATCACTGTATTTTTATCCAATCCTTTTTCCTTCAAAGATTTTACCATATCTCCAATAACTTTATCCATTCCAGAAATTTGTTGGTAATAACGGATGTAATGCTCATTGCAAGAAACAGTATTGTAATCGTAAATATAAGTTTGAGTAGCACGACCCTTTTGCTGATCTAGCATAAATTCTGGTATAAATTGATACGGATCTTTTGCCGTTTCTTCTGGAATTTTTACAACGTTATTTCTATACAAAGTGTCATAAAATTCCGTTCCTTTTAACTTTTCGTAGTTATTTGCAGGTTCTAAACAAATTTCTGCCAACTCACTTTCTGGATGCATAGACATTATTTGACTTCCGTGAGGCACCGAAAAACTAACAGACAAACAAAACGGTTTATCATCTGGTGTTTTCTGTAAAAAGTCTTCAATGCTTTCTCCCATAATAGGCGTAATTATATCTTCTTTCGAATCAGCATAAATAGCACAGTTTTCTAAACCTTTTGGCCAAAATTTAGACCAACCATCGTGTGCTTTCCAATAATCAAATTTTTCTGAAGCTTTGCCTTTAAACGTATAATACTCAACTCCAAATTTCCCAATAAAACCAGTATAATATCCGTTTTTACGCAATAATTCTGGATAACTTTCTTCCCATTGATTTTCAGTTAAAGAATATACTGAAGTAAAACCAATACCATTTACACGTTCATAAGTTCCTGTAAATAATGATGCTCTGCTAGATGCACAAATGGGCTCTGCAACATACGTATTAGAAAAACGGATTCCATTGTTAATCAACTTATCTACATTCGGTGATTTTACAACTGGATGCCCCATTGCTCCAAAGGTATTATCTCGTTGATCATCCGATAACAAAAAAATGATATTTGGCTTTGAAGGTTTCTCTTGTTTTTTTTCTACGGTAGCACAAGCCATAATTAAAAATAAAATTCCAAAAGCAAGTACATGATTCATTTTATAATTCATAGTTACATGATTTAAATACTAACATAAAGTAGTACACAAATATTCAACTATTTCACATAAAAAACCAATATTATAACATAGCTTAAACATAGCAATATCTATTTTAATCCCATTTTACGCTTAGCATTCTTAAATATTTAGTACTTTTAAAATCAGATTATCAGTATTTTACAGATTAAACAGTATTTTAATGACTAACAGACACTTAAAAATAATCTTACATTTTGTAATTTTACTAATTACATTTGTTACCTATTCTAATCAACGTTTAGATAATGGTTTTGACGAAGTCAAACTTTTAAATTCACTTTCAATTTTTGAAGAAAAAAAAGACACGCTTCAATTGATAGAGACACGTTTTAAATTAATCCAATTTTATTCTAAAAAAGGGAACTATAGTAAAAGTTACGATGAAATATGGAAGTTATTTCCCTTAGTGGAATCGCCTAAATATCTATCTCAAAAAATTGGAACACTCAGTAAATTAATATCACTTTACATGGTTTTTGAGCAACATAAAAAAGCCAAAGAAAGTTATTTACAAGCCGTTGAAATTATAGAAAACAAAAACGTAAATGAAGATGATAAAGAGCTCTTATTAGGAAGAATATACAACCTTGGTGCTTGGATTGAAATAAAATCTACCTTCGATTTTGAAAAAGCAGAACAATTTGCTTTAAAAAGTATTGAAAAATTTAAAAAAAGTGGCATTAATGAGGCCGCTTTACATTATTCTGAAATTCAACTAGCGCACATCTACATAAAAAAGAAAGAGCTTAACAAAGCAAAAAAAATATTATTTAAATTAAAGAACTTCTATCCGCTTCCTTTAAAAAAGCAACACACCCTTTTATTTCAACGATTAGGACAATATTACGAGCTTAAAAAAGATAGAGATTCTACTATTTACTTTTATAGTAAAAGTTTAGCAGCTATAGATAAATTTGAGAATCAACCGGATAAAAAACTACAAATACTAAAGAAACTTTCAGAAAATTACGAACTTATAGGTAATAATAAAATTGCTTATAAATACTTATTGCAAGCATCTAAACTGAATGATCAGTTATTTAGCAGTAACAAATCTCAAAACAAAGAATTGTTTGAAATTAAAAACAAATACGAACTTCAACTTACAAAAAATAACGAGCTTTTAAAAACGCAACAAATTAAAATTCTACAAGGAGAAAAAGAGTTTTGGAGATTAAAATTATTCTCTTTACTAATTATCTTAACCAGTTTATTTGCATTTGGAATCTATTATTTTAAACGAAAAAATAAATTAAAACTTTTTAATCAACGTATTGTAAATGAAAAGCAACAACTTGAATTACAAAATCAAGCTGAAATCTTAGAGCTAAAAAACAAGGAATTATTAGCTTCTGCAATGCAATTATTAGAGCGAGACTCTTTGCAAGAGGATATAAAAAAACAGTTAAGCAAGTTACATGTAAAGGGCGATAATATCGCTATTATAAAGGAGGTTGAAAATTCTTTGAACATCAGTACAAAAGGCAAATGGAAAGAATTCCAATCGCATTTCACCAAAATTAACGACAGTTTTTACGCATCATTAAAAACAAATTACCCGCTTTTAACTCCAACAGATTTAAAAATGTGCGCTTTTATTAAATTAGGATTTTCTAGTAAAGATATGGCGCAAATAATGGGAATTAGCGTTGAAGGAATCAATACTTCTCGCAGTAGATTACGTAAGAAAATGAACCTACCACGAAAAGTTATTTTATCTGAATTTTTACAACATCTCTCTTAAAAACAATCCAAAAAGAAGCGTTAAAATTATTGTTATTCTATTTCTAAAAGCTTCACTTTTTTCGATTTTTCTACCAAATCTTCATACATTTTTTTATACATATCTAATCGTTTCTTTTGATATGCACCAGCTTGTAAATAAATATTACTTATGTTTTCACTATTCCAATCGTTCCAAAGTTTTGCCAATTCTTTTCTTAGTTTTGGTGATTTAGAAATGATATCATAATCTTCATAAGGGTCTACAGCCATATTAAACAATTCTGGTACTGCAGTTTTTTTATTTCGCTGTAGAAATTTAGCATCCATAGTTCTCACTCCCCAAGCTTTACCATCTTGCATTCTCCAAAACAAAGCTTCATGCGGAGAACCTTTTTTATCCCCTTTTAAATATGGAATTAAATTTTTTCCTTCCAACGATTTTCCTGAGGTATCTCCGTTACCAAGAGCAACCGCCGTGGCAGCAATATCTAAGGCCGAAACCAAACCATCAAACTTTTTAACTTTAAAATTTCCATTCGGATAATGCACTATAAAAGGCACATGACAACCACCTTCATACATACTTCCTTTTCCTTCTTTAAACTTACCATTACTAGCAAATGTTTCTCCCATTTTTCTTGGACCTCCATTATCAGATAAAAAGAAAATTAAAGTATTGTCTAACTTACCAGATTTTTTTAAAGCCTCTATAACAATCCCAATTCCTTGATCTAATTCGTCTACCATAGCCGCGTAAGTTCTACGTTTTTTATCTTTTATAAAACTATATTTCTCAATCGTTTCTTTTGGCGCTTCTAAAGGTAAATGCGGTGCATTATATGCCAAATACAAACAAAATGGTTTATCGCTTTTACTCACAAATTTTGCTGCATCTTTACTTAATGCAGTTGTTAAATACTCATTAAATTCTCCTGCTTGGTCATTTCTTGTTAAAGGCCAATAACTACCTTCATTAGCACTATAATGTGGTGTATTATTTTTAGGGTTGATTAACGGCATATGCGTTTTTACGTTCTTTGGAAAATAAGAATGTCCTCCCGATAAAAATCCGTAGAAATAATCGAAACCACGATTATTTGGATGAAAAGTATCTGAACCTCCCAAATGCCATTTACCTATAACTCCGGTTTCATAACCTGTTTTTTGCAAACGATTTGCAAAAGTTTGCTCGGTTAACGGCAAACCATTATACATGTCATAAGGTGAATTTGTAAGGTTGATTTCCAAACCAAAACGCGCTTGATATCTTCCGGTAATTAAACCTGCTCTTGATGGCCCACAATAGGGATGCGTAACATAACCGTTTTTCATAATAACCCCATTATCTGCTAGTTTATCTAAATTAGGTGTTTGAATGTCTTTAGATCCTGTAAAACCAAGATCTCCATAACCTAAATCATCAGCTAATATTACCAATATATTTGGTTTTTTATTTTGTGAATAACCTGTTTGAATTGCAAATGATGTCAGCAAACTCAAGATAATAAAATGGAGTTTTTTCATAATGGTAATTATACTTAATTATTTAATTATTAATGGTTTCTTACTCGCAGCTTCTTTTCTAAGACGGTCGTTTAATTTCTTATACATTTTCAATCGTTCTTTTTGATAAGAACTAGCTGGTAAATAAATATTTTCAATATTGTCCTTATTCCAAGTATTCCATTTTTTAGCAAGTTTTTTTCTTAGCTCAGGTGAAATGGCAATGATATTATTTCTCTCATAAGGATCTTTTAACATGTTAAACAATTGCCCTTCTTCTTCGTTTCTGCTTTCAAATAAATATTTAGATTTTTCTGTACGAACAGCCCAAGATTTATTTCCGTTAGTTCGCCAGAATAGAGCTTCATGAGGAGAACCCTTTTTCTTTCCTTGCAAAAAAGGAAGTAAATTTTTACCATCAAACCCTTTCCCTGAAGTATCTCCATTACCAACAGCAACTGCAGTGGCAGCGATATCCAATGAAGAAACTAGGCCTTCAAACTCACCCGTTTTCAATTTTCCGTTTGGCCAATGTAAAATAAAAGGAACATGATGTCCGCCTTCATACATACTTCCTTTTCCTCCTAAAAAAGGTTCATTACTCGCATATGTATATCCTTTTTTCGCAGGAACTCCTCCATTATCAGAAAGAAAAAAGATCATTGTATTTTCAAATTTCCCTGATGCTTTTAAAGAAGCAATTACCCTTCCGATTCCTTGATCTAATTCATCGATCATTGCAGCATAAGTTCTTCTTTTAAGGTCTTTAATATTCTTATATTTATCTATCGTTTTTTTAGGAGCTTCAATTGGAGAATGTGGTGCATTGTAAGCCAAATACAAACAAAAAGGTTTTTCACTTTCTGCCACAAATTTGGCGGCATCTTTACTCAAAGCCGTAGTTAAATATTCCGAATAAGTTGCGGGTTGGTTATTTCTAGTCAATGGTTCAGCAGTACCTTCATTAGCAGTATAACTAGGTTTTCCTGTCTTTTTTGAAACCAATGGTTGAAATGTTTTCAACTCATGTGGCCAATATCGATGTCCTCCTGACAAGAATCCGTAGAAATAATCAAAACCTCTACTGTTAGGTTGAAATGGTTCTGCCCCACCTAAATGCCATTTCCCAATAATTCCGGTTTTATATCCCGATTTTTTAAGTCTACTTGCAAAAGTTTTTTCTGATAATGGCAAACCACTATGCATATCAAATTTAGAATTGGTTAAATTAATCTCCAATCCAAATCGTGCTTGGTATCTACCAGTAATTAATCCTGCTCGAGAAGGACCACAAAACGGATGTGTAACATACCCGTTTTTAAAAACCACTCCTTTATTTGCTAGTTTATCTAAATTAGGCGTTTTAATTTCTTTAGAACCCGTAAAACCCAAATCTCCATACCCCAAATCATCTGCAAGAATTACTAAAATATTTGGTTTTTCTTGAGCTACAAGTATATTAACTGAAGTAAAAAAAGTTAAAAAAAGAATTCTATATATATGTTTCATAAATCTAGTTTTTTATTTTATTGATAGTTTAGAATTTTCTTTCGCTATTCTTTTTTGTTGTTTTTTACTTAAACTACGTTTAAAATAATCTTCAGGTGTATATTTTACTCTTGGCTCTTTCATTTCATGATCATCTAAATCTTGACTTAAATCACAGTCAAATCTTGCCAACATTGAGTGAAATTGTCCTTTTTTACCCAAACCTATAAAATGCGCCAATCCCCAAGTAATACCTCTACCATCTTTTGTATCTGTAAATGCATCTGGCACATAAGGTGCCGCTGCATACGGCATCATTTCTGTAATTGAAGCAATCTCAAAGTTTACACCGTCTTTTGCAAATTGCACTGTATTATGTTCATTTCCATCTTTATAAACCATCGCTGCAATTCCGTCTTTAAAAGGAAACAAAGATGTTTCGTGTCCAGATGAAATAACAGGATTTAATGGATGTTTGGTAAAAGGACCTAAAGGATTATCTGCAGTTGCCAAACCTTGCATTCTTATCCAATTTGGTTTTACACCAAAATCTGATTTGTAATATAAATAAATTTTACCATTATAAACTAGCGGATACGGATCGTGAATAGAATATTCATCCCACTCACCTTTTGCCCCATTCGGAATTACAATTTTATTATAAGCTGTCCAAGGTCCATTTGGAGAATCTGCATAAGAAACTGCCACCGGACAATCATCACCTCTTTTTCCGCTTGCTTCCATAAAACCTTGGTAATACAAGTAGTATTTTCCTTTCCATTTTAAAATATCTGTTGTAGTAACCGCTCTCCAACCAACTATCGGTTTTTCTGGTCTTTTTATAGCAACACCTTGTTCTTCCCAATTGAAACCATCTTTACTGGTTGCATACCAAATTTCGGCTAAATCCCAATCTGATGAAGGAATTTTATCTGTCGATTTTTCTGCTCCCCGAGGCGGAGTTGGCGTATTTCTGTACGTATACCATACATAATACTTTCCATTGTGCTTTATTACTTTAGAAGGATCTCTTCTGCTAATTGTACCATCATGATTATGATAATCAAAACCTTTTAATGGTGTATATTTAAATTGCGAAAACAATTCATTAGCTTGAGGTTTAGGAGCAGGATATGCATCGTATAATCTATTTAATGCAGCACTCATTTTTCTATTTGGTTTTTCCATAGGTAGTACATTCGGAAAACCAGATTGCTGTTCTGAAGCCTTTTCGACAACTACTTTTTCTGAAGTTTTATCAGCACAAGACAATAGAATTGAGACTGTTAAACAAACCATTAAAATGTTATACGTGTTTTTCATTGCTAATTTAATTTACTAATTTCCATGAACGTACCCAATCGTAAGAAGTAGTTCTATCTTTTTCTGATAAACCAACCATTCCTCCATTTGCAGGAACCGGATTCCAGTCATATGTTTCTACGACCATCCTTAAATGCATTTGGATATTAAAATCTGCTGGAGGCGTAACTTTTTTCACCAACTTTCCATCTAAATAGAATAATATTTCATCTTTATTTTTCCACCAAACACCATAAACGTGAAAATCATCATATACTTTTCCTTGCATAAGACCTCCTCCTTTGCTGGTTCCTTTTATATAATCACATCCTTCAGGAATATTTCTACTATGTGTATTTGAGTTCATTGCTTGATCAAAATTTTTCATCCATTGTGCATCATTTACAATTTGACCAACACATTCTTGAATATCTAATTCTGTGGTTCTTTTATCACAACCCGTAACACCTTTGTTTTCATTTATCAACCAAAATGTTGATGACATAAAACTCTTGTTAGCTTTCATTCTACTTTCATAATAGCCATAAGTCATTCCATTTCTTGATCCTACATAACCACCTCCATGTGTAAATTCTTTCCCGTTTTTGGTTATGGATTTAGGCAATTTAGTTGTTGTAATTTGAAGTTTACCATCTGTAACTTTAACATTTTCTGCCATAAATAATCCTGGTGCTCGTCCAATCCACCCTTGACCCGATATTTGCCATTTTTTCTGATTTACTTTTTTTCCATTAAAATCATCAGACATATTTTTAACTAATTTCCATTTTGATCCTTCTGGCTTTGGATCTTCATCTTTGTTAAAAAAAGGAGAATTTTGCGCATACAAAGTGTTCATTGCAAGCAAGATTAATACAGTTGTTATTCTTTTAAATGTTGTCATATTCAATATATATTTTATTCATTATACTTTCCGTAAAAATAAGATTTGATTAAAAAACAACTTAAACAAATCACTTTCTTTACATAAGATATGTGCTATTCTAACTTATTCTTAGATAATTATTTCGAAGTTTAGAAGAAACCTTAGAATTGTATATTAATTTAAAAACTATTTTTCTGCTTACTCTATTTCCCAAATTTTAAAATTATCAAACATAATATTTCCACCAGTTACTGTTGGTCCAAATTTATTTAATGTTGGATGTGCAATTCCTTCAGATTTAATTGTGGCTATTTTACCATTTATTTCACATTGTAAAACAGCATTCTTTTTGGTTATAACTGCGTGATAAAATTTACCTTCTTCAAACTTCATTTTTACGGTAGCCTTTTTAGATGCTAACATTTTTTTGAATTCAGCTTTCTTTTTTGGATCTCCTTTTATTTCATTTCTCAGCTTCAAATTCATACTTCCGGTTTTATCATCTTGTACAGTAAAACCCATTTTAGAAAAGGAAACTCTAGAAATATGACCTGCATGAACGGATTTACAGTTGCTGTCATCCATCACTATATTGAATCTTTTTCCTCCTTCAAACTTAAAATCAAATTCTATCAGCACATCTGCATACTTAAAATGTGCTCTGGTAACAGAACCATGACCAGCATCTTTTATTTCTTTCGCAACCAATACACCTTTTTCAATTGAAAATCCTGATAGGAATTTTTCTTTTACTTCCCACTTATCTCCAATTTCAGTTCTTTCAAAATCATCAGAAAACAGTAAAATTCCTTTTTTAACTTTTAACGATTCGTCTGTTTTATTTTGAGCTGCAGTCAACTGAAAACAAAAAATAATTACTAAAATACTACCATATATTTTTCTCATCTGGTTTACTTAATCATTAACTTTTCTACTTTCTTTTCTCCATTTGTAGCTCTATAGGTTACCATATAAATCCCTAAAGAAAAACCTTTTAAATCTATAGTATTTGTCTCTTTTTCATTTACTTTAAAAACCTTTATTGTTTTACCAGATAAAGTTGAGATTCTAATCGTTCCATTCAAATTATGAAACGTAATGCGATCTTTTACTGGGTTAGGATAAAATAACTGTATCGCTAGTTTTTCATTTTTTTGAACGCTTAATGTTTTTTCCACAACAATTGGTTTTTTGAAACGAACTGCTGGTAAATCAAAATATACATCTTTAATATCAACATTACTTTGCACTACGTTTTGTCCTGCTTTAATTAATACATCTCCTGTACCTTCGTCATTTCCTCCAAAAGATATTTTCTTAGTATTTTCATCACCACCAATAAAATTATTCAACAAAACTGTACCATCTTTCTTTGTTCCAATCTGTAGATTTTCGCCTTCATTTACAGATATATAACTAGACACTTTTGTAGATTCATTAAATACATTACCAGCAATATAAATGTTTCTTGCTCCATACGCATGCACATCTCGTTTGCAATCCTTATCTAAATGACCTGTTTTTGCACAAGAAGTACTTGCTCTTCTTTCATTACTACCAAACACATTGTAAGTCCAAGATGAGTAAGTATTACTTGGTTGTTGTTGTGTAACTCTTTTATGACCTTCTGTTCCGTTTATATGAATATAGGTATACTTTTGTGAAACCGTATTTGGCATCGAAAATGTATTGTTATAAATTTCCATATTATGTGTAAACTGTTCCATATGAATTGGCTGACATCCACCACCGGCGTCATCTGTCATTCCTAAAAAAGTATTGTTTTGAATAATTACATCCTTTGTTTGCACCATTGCAATATGAAATTGCTTACTTTTTTCGAAGGTACAGTTTTGAATAATCGTTCCGTTTAAACTGGTACTTTCTGTATATCTTCTTCCAGTTCCATCACCACTATTTTCTCTATCATTTCCATTATCTGATGAAATAGCCGTTTCATAACCTTCTTTAAAAACACAGCCATCAATCAAAACTTTATCAACACTTACAATAACATTTCCTCCTCTATTATTTGTATTTCGATTAAAGATTTGAAGTGCAAAAAGTTCTATGTTCGAAAAAATACAATTTTTTAAAACCAACCCATGCGTAGGATACGCACCTATAGAATTTACTCCATTCCATTTAGAATTTGTAAACTCAACATTTTCAAATTGATGTCCTCTACTTTTATTAAATCTAAAAATTGAATTTCCCCACGTTTTTTGATTTTTACCACCATCTAATGTTAAATTACTTATCTTATAATTGTTCCCTTTTGCATCAATCAAAGAATTTTTAACGGCTGTTTGTTTTATGATTGTTTTACTCATTCCACTACCTTCTAAAACTAAATCGTTATTTGTTAACGTTATGGTTTTTGAAAATTCATATAGGCCTTCTGGAAGTATAATTTTTTTAGTAACCCCATCATTTCCCCAAGTAATAATTTGATCGATATTATTAGGATTTGCAGTTTCTGTTTGCGCAAAAACAAACGCATTTAACAATAGGAAACCTATAGTAAAGTTATTTTTTAACTTTTTAAAATTGAACATGGTTATTTTACTTTTAATTATTTTTAATGTGTACGAATTAAAATCGCATCGGCTTTATTATACCAAGGATTCATAAAATTGCCTTTTTTAAATTGAAATACCTCACTATATTCTCCCGTTAGCGTATTAAACCATTGGTACGTGCCTGTTTTTGAAAAAAATGGCGATAAGTAAAAAATGGACGCTTGATAATTATACTTTGGCAAGTACATTAAAAACACGCCTTTGTTATTTGTAAGTGTGTAACCGCTATTATTACTTTTTAAGTCTGGTGTAAACTCATTAAAAGGATACTTTTTAAAGAAATTTACAAAGTTTTTATAGTACTCATATTTTGGTTTTACAAAACCTTTAGGCTGATTTTCAATATCGTGAATCATGACATACCAAGAAGTTCCTTGCCAATAATACGTGCTATACGTACCCGAAAAGTTAATCATGTAATTTCTCCTCAAACTAATTTCTGGATCTACATAATCTCCTGGAAAAACTTCAAATTCTGATTTTGTATAGCCTCCATGCTCAATATTAAAAATTGGTTTATTCGGAAATGCTTTTTTAACACCAAGCATGTCGTGATAAATAGTTGCACTCCAGTTTTGTGCCGAAATGATATCTACTTTATCAGGATGTTTAATACAAAAATCATATTCGTGCACCGTTTTTAAACGCTTATAAGCATCTAATTTTTTAATGCGCTCTAAACGTTCTAAAATATAGGCTGTAGAGCACCGTTTTCTATCATATGCTTCTTTAGCAACATCCCAAACTACATTCGGAAAAGCTTGGTAACGCTTTATAATATAATCAAAAAACATGTTATCTGCTTCTGTCTCTGCGTCTGGCCAGTTTACTAATTTGTTCCATACATAAATCATTAAATGAAGAGAAATATTACGTTCTTTCATCATGGCAATCGTTCTATCCATTTGCTGAAAATAGGCAACGTTTAAAAGCCTGAAATCAGGCATTTTATTAGTTCCTAAAAAAGGAAAAATAGACAAATCATTACTGTAATCGTATTCTGGATAATCATCTAATTTAGGGTCACGTTTCCATTTAGCTCCAAAAGAATATACAGTTGTTACTATCTGATTTAAATTGTTTTTTTGTAAATCATCTAACAAGGACGCTGTTTTTGGTGCTGCTTTTTTATTTTCAAAATCTAACGCAAACAACCAATCGCACTCATAAGCCATTTGCATATATGGAGTACCATCTTCATAATAAAAATATTGTGGATTTTCTGGCTTTACAATAATGCCGCCATGTTCAGAATTATTTTTAGTAGGAATTACACTAAAAGAACCTTTTTTATTGCGTAAACTTTTTAATGCAGATTGTGTTACAAATTGCCATTTTCCTATTTTAGAGGTAGAAAAACGAACAATCCATTCATTACCTCCATTATAAAAACCAGGAACAGTTATTTGTTCTCCACTTTCACTTTTAAATGTAGCTTCAAAATTTTTAATAAAAGGATTACGAACATTAGGAGTTGCTTTAAATAGAAAGTCGTGTACTTGCCATTGTTCTATCGTAATTTTTTTAGCATAATCTGATTTATCAATATTTGAAAACGAATTAAATGAAACTAATAAAAATAAAATAACCGATACTTTTTTCATTTTATTCAATGTATTTAAATTATAGAATACTTCCTTATTGAGATGAAGTAAATATATTTATTACACAGAAACAGAAGCTACACAAATAGTCATGTTTATATATGAAATGTTCTTTTTCAATAACATAAAGACTTAAATGCAGGCAATAAGAACCATTACAAATATATTATTCATAAAAGTGTTTATCATTGACTAAGAAATTAAAAACAATAAACCACCGTTTTAGCGGTGGTTTAGATATCATAAAAAAGAAAAATCTTACTCTAAATCTAGTTTAAACACATTGGCTAAACTATTCATTTTCACATCCGGAATTGTTAAAAAGAAAGAAGCTGTAGTTAGCTCAAACTTAGTTTCTGCATTGGTTCCCATATGTGTAATTTTTGTAATTTTTCCTGGTGGAATATTTCTGTGGTATCCTCCAAAAGATCTCATTTCAATTCGTTCTCCTGGTTTTGGCACTCCTAAAAAGAAAATATACATCGACTTTTTATCTTTAGCTACCGTAAAACGAATATCATTGGCCGTATAATTTACAGATGATGACTGTCCTGCATTGTGTCCTTTTCCTGTTTTTGCATTTCCAAATCCAAAAATATTATGTGCTCTTGTTCCATACACCGCTTCACCATGCACTTTCATCCAATCTCCAATTTCTTTCAATACATCTCTTTGTTCTTGATTGATAACTCCATCCGCCCGTGGCGAAACATTTAACAATACCACACCGTTTTTACTCCAAACATCTATCATATTACGCACCACCAAATCTGCAGTTTTGTACGGCTCTCCTTCTACGTACATCCACCTACTTTTCCCTAGCGTAATATCGGTCATCCAAGGTGTTGGCCAAGAATCTCTACGTCCTCCTTGTTCATAATCCAACACACTATATTCTGATGGTAAATCTTGTTGTTTATGCGCTAGCATTACTTCTTTATGTTGCTTAATTCCGTTGTTAAAATGATGCGCTGCCATTTCATTTCTTTTTTCTTCCGGAATTAAATTCAACCAGGAATCATACCATAAAATATCCGGACTGTATTTATCCACCACTTCATTTACTTGATCTAACCAATATTGATTGAATTCTTCTATGGTTTCAAAATTCCCAAATAATTTACGCAATTTTGGATCTGTAGTTGCTGTTGGTAAATATGGTTGATATACATAATGACTGTCGTACGCATCTCCCCATAATTCAGGTTTATCCCTATTACGCTGTCCATTTCGAGCATGATGAAACGTAGCAATGGTTCTTAAACCTTGTTTCTTTAGCGATTTAAATATATCACCCAAAATATCTCTTTTAGGTCCCATATCTGCTGCATTCCAAGGATTCACTTCACTATCCCACATGGCAAATCCATCATGATGTTGTGCTACAGGACCTGCAAATTTAGCTCCTGTATTTTTAAATAATTTAGCCCAATCATCTGGATCAAAATGTTCTGCTTTAAACATCGGAATAAAATCTTCATATCCAAATTCATAAATACTTCCGTAAGTTTTCTCATGATGTTTACGAATTCCTCCTTTAGCCTTGTACATATTATGTGGATACCAAGCACTACCAAAAGCCGGAACACTATAAGGTCCCCAATGAAAGTACATTCCTAATTTTGCATCTGCAAACCATTCTGGAGCAGCTCCATGTTGTTTTAATGACTCAAAAGTAGGCTCGTAATGTTTTATAACAGTACTTTCTTTTTTAATACTTTCTTTTGTAGAAGTGCAACTTACCACTACAATTGCTCCGATTAATAGAAAGTATTTTAATTTAATTCGTTTCATTTCCTTTAAGTTTATTCGTTTCTTTAATAATTCTCTTTTTTTGATCTCCACTTAATTTATGCGTATAATGAAATTCCGGACCGTAATTATAATGATGTCCTTTCATTTTTTGATCATCTATATCTTGACTTAAATCGCAATCAAAACGTGTAAGAATGGTATGATTCCAATTTCCATCAGCATTTATAAAATGTGAAATCCCCCAAGTAATTCCTCGTCCATTTTTAGTATCCGTAAATGCATCCGGTACAAATGGTCCGCCTGCAACTGGCATCAATTCTGTAATGGAAGCTATTTCGAAATTTACCCAATCTTTTGCATACTGAATAGTATTATGCTCCATACCATCGCGTTGCACAATGGCTGCAACTCCTTCTTTAAAGGGAAACAAGGTTGTTTCATGCCCCGAATTAATCACCGGATTTAAAGGATGTTTTACAAAAGGACCTAAAGGATTTTCTGCAATTGCCAAACCTTGCATTCTTATTTTTGAAGGTTTAAATTCTTTTCTTTTATCAAAATCGCCTTTGTAGTACAAGTATATTTTACCCTCGTGTACTAAAGGATACGGATCGTGAATTGAAAATTGATCCCAAGAACCTTCTGGCCCATTCGGAATTACAATTTTATTAGAATGTGTCCAAGGTCCATCTGGAGAATCTGCATATGCCACGGAAACTGGGCAAAAATCACCTCTTAAACCACTAGCTTCCATAAATGCTTGGTAATATAAATAATACTTTCCTTTAAATTTTAAAATATCTGTTGTAGTTACCGAGCGCCAACCTGCTTGGGGTTTTGGAGGACGAGGAACTGCAATTCCTTCTTCTTTCCAAGTAAAACCATCTTTAGAAGTAGCGTACCAAATATCAGACAAATCCCAATCTGCAGAAGGAATCACATCTGTAGCTTCTTTAGCACTAGCCATTCCAACAGGTCTTACAGGTGATTTTCTTCCCGTATACCAAACATAATATTTTCCTTTTTCAAAAATTACTTTTGATGGATCTCGCCTTGTAATTGTTCCATCTCCGCCGTTATAATCAAACCCTTTTAACTTCGTATATTTAAACTGTGTGTACAATTCATTTTGCTCTGGACGAATTTTATCATAAGCATCATAATTACGAGTTACCGCAGCACTTAAAGGTCTATCAGGTTTTTCCGCAGGAATAAAAAAAGGAAATTCTTCTTTTGAAGCTTCTTTCACTGTTTTATTTTCTGTTTCACACCCTACTAATACTAAAATGGACGCAAAAATTAAGAGACCTCTTTTTATCATTTTCTTCAATATTTTAAAATTCGAATGTTAAATCTATCTTTATTGGTTCATCTACATTACCAAAATAATTTTTAGGGCTTCCTTGTGGACCCGATGCAGAAGCTGGCATAAACTTGGTGCCCATTGCTGGTATGTTTTTTACAAAAGAAATATCACCTTTTGGAAAATTAGTCACTATCGCTCCTTTTTTAGGATCTGCAGGTTGATCTGGAGTTAACATTCTTAAAAAAGTTAAATCAGAATGACAATAAACTGTAAATCCATTGTCTTGTTTCCCTTTTAACTTTACCCAATTTAAGCTCGAAAAGAATCCTTTAAACTCAGGATATACAAACCCAGATTCTCCGGTAACTGTATTATTATAATCATTTTCCCAAACTCTAAACTGAGTTCCTTTCATACGATTACGCCAAACACGGTAAGGACCATCACCAAGCCATTTCATCCCTTTTACTTCTTCTTCAGGGAATGAAAATGTGATTCCCATATAACCTTCTACAATTTTCTGACTCCTGAGTTCAACCTTTAAATCAAGTAAACCATTAGGGTAAATTGTCCATTTGAAAAAATCCAACGTCATTTCATCATTCTCTTTCCAATCATAATATTTTTTTCTTTCCTTGAACAATCCTGTTATTTCAACTTTATCATCAGATGCATTTACTTTCACTTTTTCTAAAGCTGATTTGTTCCCTAAAAGAATTGGTCCATCTTTTATCGGAATTAATTTTCCGTTTTTCTTTACTTCCTTCAACAATCCATTTTCAGCAGAAAATTTAAACTCATTTTCACCTGCACTTACCGTAATAAAAGTATCAGTTTTAATGGTTTTAATACTACCTTTTACATTGAAGTTAAGTTTGTCTGCATTAATTTTCTTTGGGGTTTTAACAGGATACGTCCATGTAAATATTTCCATGCCATGAATATCTGAGGCAGTTAAAAACAAAGCATCTGCAGATTTCCAATTCTTAGGTTTATCAACTTTAAATTTCCCTTTTGCTACTGGCGATAATTCCGGTAATTCAACCTTACTTTCTGATACAATATTAAAATCTGTAGTACCTCCTGGTCCATTAAAACGAACCCATTTTGCTGTCATTGAACATTCATTCAAATTTGTAAAATGATAGCGATTTTCTACATTAAAAACTCCGGAAAAATCATCTCTTATATAACGGTCCTCAATAAAAATTGGCGACCATATTTCTTTTATCGTAAAATAACTTCCTTCTTTTTCTCCATAAGGACCAACAATACCATCTGCTGCATGGTTATTATCCAAATCGATAATACCACCTTTGTCGGTACGTACTACACCTTCATCTGCAAAGTCCCATAAAAAACCTCCCGCTGCTAAAGGCATATTCCACATTTGCTTCCAATAATCATCCAAACCTGCACCATGACCTCCATCATATAAACCATGTAAAAACTCTGTTGGAAAATAAATTTTGTCTTTTACAGGTGAATCAAAAGCGAATTTATAATAGTCTGGATAATGCATGGTATTCATCTTTTTAAAGGAATTCCAAGGATGAATTACTTCACGATTTTGAACATCCCATTTAGAAAATTCTTTATCCAATTCAAGGTTCCAACCCGATTCATTTCCGTTTGCCCAAATTAAAATGGATGAATGATTTACATCACGCACAATCATTTCTTTCACTAACTTTTTTCCAACCTTGGTGTCTAAGTAAGGATTATGCCAAGTACATAATTCATCAATCACAAACAAACCTAAAGAATCACACGCTTCTAAAAAGTGAACATCTGGCGGATAATGAGACATGCGAACCGCATTCATATTCATATCCTTCATCATTTTAATATGCTCAATACTTAATTCCTTAGAAGTTGTTCTTCCAGAATTTGGATAAAAACTATGACGATTTACACCTTTAAACTTAATTTTTTGTCCGTTCACATAAATACCGTCACTTTCACGAATTTCTACTGTTCGGAAACCAATTCGTTTTGAAATGGTATGAATAGTTTTTCCTTTTTTATCAAGCAGATTCATTTTCAGCGCATACAAATTCGGTTTTTCGGCATTCCATGTTTTTACGTTAGCAGCCTTTCCTTTTAAAATCCATTTCCCCTCTTTCTTTTCGGTTGTAAAACCTGAAAGTTCTTGAACTATATCTCCGTTTAAATCCAACAAATTCATTTGAACCGTTTTTGCTTCCTTCGGATTAAAAAACAATTCTGCTGTAATATTTCCGTTTGCTTGCGCATCTATGGCCACATTATTTATGTGTTCTTTTGGCAATACTTCAAGGTAAACAGGACGATAAATCCCTCCAAAAATCCAGAAATCTGAATGTCGTTCTGCATAATTTACAGATTCATTTGCAGACATTTTATTCACTTTTACTTCTAATAAATTTTCAGTTCCGTATTTCAACAATTTAGAAATTCCGTATTTAAACTCATAGAACGCTCCTTGGTGAATTTCGCCTGCCAACTTTCCGTTAATTTTAACTTCGCAATCTGTCATTACTCCTTCAAATACAATTTTAACCTCTTTTTGTTTCCAATTTTTAGGAACAGAAAATGTATGCTTGTACAAACCGTATTCATCATTATATTTTTTCGGAATCTTAAAATCACGTCCGTAATTATAATTTCCAAAACCTTGTAATTCCCAACAAGAAGGAACGCCAATTTTAGTCCATTTTTTACTGTTCATTCCATCAGAACAATAAAAGTCCCAAGCAACAGTATCGTCTTTACCAGTTCCTGATAAATAATGTATTTCCGTTTGATTTTTTTCAGAATTAACTTGTGCTTTTACGTTTTCCGAAAACACTAATAATAAAAATAGTATTGTCGTAAAAATGAATTTATTCTTCATATTGATATCTTCTTGTTATAATTAAATATTTTTTTTGAAACCAACTATCCTCGAGGCAGAACCATAGAGGTATTTAGCTGGTTTCATTTTGATTTTAGAATTAAAAACCAAAAAATCTGTATTTTAGATTCCCGCCTTCGCGGGAATGACAGCTTCAACGGAAACCTCGAGGCATAGCCTAGAGGAATTCTTTTTCGATTAAAACTGAAACGTTAAATCGATACTTATTGGTTCATCATCATTCCCAAAATAATGTTCAGGATTTCCATGAGGCCCCATACTTTCTGGTTTTTGAAACTTGGTTCCAATTCCTGGAATATTTTTCACAAAAGAAATATCACCTTTTGGAAACTTTGGAGACACGCGTCCTTTTGAATCTTCCTTTGGTTTTTGTGGAGTTAACATTCGTAAATATGTGTGTGGCGAATGACAAAAAACAGTAAAACCATTGTCATTATTTCCTTTTAATTTTGTCCAATAAACACTTGAGAAAAACCCTTTAAATTCTGGATATACAAAACCAGATTCTCCCGTAACCGTGTTGTTATAATCATTTTCCCAAACCTGAAATCTGGTTCCTTTCATTCTATTTCTCCAAACTCTGTAAGGTCCATCTCCTAACCATTTCATACCTGCAACTTCTTTTTCTGGAAATGAAAATGTAATTCCTCTAAAATCTTTTAAGTTTCTAAAACCTTTAAATTCTACTTTTAAATCTAACAAACCGTTTGAATGCACAGTCCATTTTATAATATCAGAACGTTTTTCTTTAATGGTAGACCAAGAAGGAGACCTGCTTTTTTCTTCAAAAACAACGGTAATTTCTACCGAATTTTCTAAAGATTTTACGCTAACATTTTCAATTTTATCATGCTGACTTAAAATAATAGGGCCATTATGTAACGGAATTATCTTATTCCCTTTTTTAACTTGCTCTAACAAACCGGTTCTATCAGAAAACAAATAAGTCATTTCATTTGCCACAACATGTATTTGATTATTCTTCGTTTCTAAATTCAGACTTCCTTTATCTGAATACTCAATTTTTGGCAGGTTTACTTGTTTTGGAGTTTTCACAGGATACGTCCAAGTAAAAATTTCTTTTCCTTGAGGGTTTACCGCTGTTAAATGCAAAGCATCGGCCGTTTTCCAATTTTTAGGTGTATCAACATAAAATTTATCCTTAACTCCCGGAGATAAACTTGGCAATAGAACGTTACTTTCTGAAATAACTGAAGGATTTACATTTCCATTAGGACCATCAAACTTCACCCATTTTGCGGTCATTTTACAAGCATCCAAATTTGTATAATGGAATCTGTTTTCTACACGAAATATCCCATTAAAATCGTCCTTAATAAATCGTTCTTCTATAAAAATTGGAGACCAAATTTCTTTTATCGTAAAATAACTCGCCTCTTTCTCGTCATAAGGACCAACAATACCATCTGCTGCTTTGTTTCCTTGTAAATCTATTTCGTTATTTCTATCGGTTCTTTCGATGCCTTCATCAGCAAAATCCCATAAAAAACCACCTGCAGATTGTGGTAAACTCCACATTTTCTCCCAATAATCTTCTAATCCTGCACCATGACCACCATCATACAAACCGTGTAAAAACTCTGTAGGAAATAAAATTTTCTCTTTGGAATACGAGTCATTTATCAAAGAATGATAATGACTATAATGAATGGTATTTGTTTTTTTGTAGATACTCCAAGGATGAATTACTTCTCTATTCTGAATATCCCATTTAGCATAATCGCCATCTACTTCCGGGTTCCAACCTTGTTCATTTCCGTTTGCCCATAATAAAATGGAAGGATGATTTACATCTCTCACAACCGTTTCTTTTACAATTTTACGCGCCACCTTGGTGTCTAACATTGGGTTGTGCCACGTACAAATTTCATCAATCACAAAAAGTCCAATTGAATCACAAGCCTCTAAAAAATGAACATCTGGTGGATAATGAGACATACGAACCGCATTCATATTCATATCCTTCATCATTTGCACATGTTTAATACTCAATGCTTTTGATGTTGTTCTACCAGAACTTGGGTGAAAAGAATGACGATTCACGCCTTTAAATTTAATGCGTTCTCCATTTACATAAATTCCATCTCCTTCTAAAATTGCTACGGTTCTAAAACCAATTTGTTGAGTTACTTTATGAAGAACTTCCTGCTTATTATTTAACAAATTAACTTGTAATTTATACAGATTTGGTTGCTCTGGATTCCATGTAAGAATATTTGAAGCCTTTACTTTTACCGTCCACTTTAATTTTTCTTTTTGAAGACTTTTTACAGCCAAATCTTGAATTTTATTTCCTTCTATATCCAAAAGTGATAGACTTACAGCTTGTGCTTTTTTAGCATCTAAAAATAAATCTGCAATAATTTCTCCGTCTGCTTTTGCATCAATTGCCAAACGTTTTATATTTTCCTTTGGCGCAACTGTTAAATAAACAGGTCTGTAAATCCCTCCAAAAATCCAGAAATCGGCATTACGCTCTGCATGATTTACAGACTCGTTAGCAGAAACTTTATTTACTTTTACTTCTAATAAATTAACTTTTCCATATTTTAAAAGTTTAGAAATGTTGTATTTAAATTCATAAAAAGAACCTTGATGAATTTCTCCTGCCAATTTCCCATTAATTTTCACTTCAGCATCCGTCATTACACCTTCAAAAACAATGGTTATATCTTTGTTTTTCCAATCTTTAGAAACCTCAAAAGTGTGTTTGTACAAACCGACTTCTTTGGCTCTGTTTTTATCATCATCAGAACCGTAATTATAAGCGCCAAATCCTTTTTGTTCCCAGCAAGATGGCACGCCTATTTTTGTCCATTTTCCGCTATTTCTTCCTTCTGAACAGAAAAAATCCCACTCCACTAAATTGTCACTTCCAGTTCCAGACAAATATTTAATTTCTGTTTTAACCCCATTATCTGTAGAAATTTGATGCTGAGATACAACCAATTGCGTTGTAAAAAAAACAACTACAAGCAAATACCTTTTTAATTTTTTCATATATTTTTTAATCAAATTTGAAATAATTTTTTGCGTTGTAATAACAAATGTCTTTTACCATATTACTTAACAACTCTTTATCGTAAGGAATCAAACCGTTTTCAATATCATTCCCCAATAAATTACATAGAATTCTTCTAAAATAATCATGACGAGAATAGGAAACAAAACTTCTAGAATCTGTTAACATGCCTACAAAACGACTTAATAATCCTAAATTAGATAAGGCATTTAGTTGATTTTCCATACCCGTTTTTTGATCTAAAAACCACCAACCAGAACCAAATTGAATCTTACCCGGAATAGTTCCATCCTGAAAATTACCAATCATAGTAGCCACAACTTCATTTTGAGAAGGATTCAAATTGTAAATAATTGTTTTAGTCAATTTATCTTCTGCGTCTAAATTATTTAAAAATTTAGACATAGCAGCTGTACTATTAGCATCATGAATAGAATCAAAACCTGTATCAGGCCCTAATTTAGACAATAATCTACTATTATTATTCCTTATGGCACCGTAATGAAATTGTTGCGTCCAACCTTTTTTATGATCCATAATTCCGAATTCATACAACATAGCAGATTTAAACTTTACTATTTCATCAGAATTTAATTCGATACCAGATCTAGCTTTAAAGAAAATAGTTCTAATATCAGCCATCACATAATCTTCAGCATAAAAAACCTCAATTCCATGATCGGATAAACGACAACCAATTTCATTAAAAAAATCATGACGTATATTTAAAGCCTTTATCAAATCTTCAAAAGAGTTTATGTAAACCCCCGAAACACCAGATAATTTCACCATATAATCATTAAAGGCCTCACCATTTTCGATAGCCATTGCATTGTCTGGTCTCCAAGTTGGTAAAACTTTAATTTCGCAATCGCTTTTTGCAATTTGTATATGATGTTCTAAAGAATCTATTGGATCATCTGTAGTACAAACTACTTCTACATTCATCGTTCTCATTAAACCCTGTGGTTTAAACGCTGGTGTTTTCAATTTTTCATTTGCTAAATCCCAAACCTCTTTTGCGGTATCTTTATTTAACAAACCTTCAAAACCAAAATACATTTTCAACTCCATATGTGTCCAATGATACAAAGGGTTTCTCAATGTATTCGGAACCGTTTCTGCCCATTTTTCAAACTTTTCCCAATCGGTAGCATCACCAGTGCAATATTTTTCTGAAACGCCATTTGTTCTCATAGCTCTCCATTTATAATGATCGCCATCTAACCACAAATGTGTTAAGTTTCTAAAATTTTTATTTTCTGATATTACCTTCGGATCTAAATGACAGTGATAATCTATAATCCGCATTTTTTCTGCACTTTCATGGAACAAAATTTTAGCTACGTTGGTTTCTAAAATAAAGTCTTGATTTAAAAATGGTTTCATTTATGTTTTTTAATTTTTATTCTTCTACTAATACAAGTTTTAAAAAAACTTACTCAAAGCTAAGTATATCAATTCATTTTCATAACTTTAACGCTGCTTTAACGGTAGCTATAACGGTTAAAGTTCACAACAATTAGATTAAACCTATTTTACATGAGTTTAAAAATAACATTATTATCAAACGAGCAAAAACAAGAAATTGTTTCTAAAATAAAAAAGAGCAATACCCTAAAAAATGCTCCTACTAGCAGTGCTTTACTTCAATATTTGCATGATGCTACTTTAAACAATACTACTTTAAAAGAAGGTGTTATTGATATTGATTTTTTTGGAAATAAAGAAGTTACGGATAAAAACAATCCTCGTGTTCGAGTAAATGTATATAATTTAAGAAAAAAACTTATTACCTATTACGAAACTGAGGGGAAAGAAGATCTTTGGAGATTACACATTAAAAAAGGGCAATACAAGGTTAGTTTTACTAAAACGGAAACACCACCAAAAAGAGTTAGGAAAATCAATTGGAAAGTTACTATTCCGTATGTTATATTAATTGGTGTAATTGCTTTTTTTATGATCAGTAATACTACATCAAAACCTCCAAAACTGTGGGAAGAATTTTTTAAAAGCGATTCACAAACAAATTTATTTATTGGAGATCATTTTGGTATTACAGGAAAAACAATTACCAAAGGTTACGGTTGGACCCGTGATTTCGATATCAACACAAATGAAGAGTTTCATGCTTTTATTGATAAAAACCCAGAATTAAAAAAATTAATCAAACCTTCTAAATACAGTTACAGCACACGCATGGGCGCTTTAGCTACTCAGAAAATTCAAAGTTTTTTTCAGCAACATGATCATAATTTTGACATCAGGTTCTCTACACAAACTTCTATTCCAGAAATTAAAGAAAAGAATGTAATCTACGTAGGACCAACAAAAAACAAAAATCAATTTTTACCTTTTTTTAATGAAGGAAATCCGTTCTGTAATATTTCTAACGACTTTATAACGATTAAAAATCACCCTAAAATAAAAGACCAAACTATTGATTTAAAATCTAAAACAGAATCCGAAGAATATGCCATTGTTTCTAAATACAAAAGCTTAGGAAATAAAGAGCATTTTGTATTCTTTTCACAACATGATATTGGCGTAAGTGCAACTGTTGCTTATTTTACAAATATTGATAGCATTACAAAATTTGAAAACACCTATTTAAAAGAGCAACATCACTTTACAGCTATTTTTAAAGTAAAAGGGGTTAACAGAACCGACACTAATATTCAACTTTTAGACGTTATTCCTTTTTAAAAATAAGAATTCTGTAACAAAAAAATCTCTAAGAATTGTCTTAGAGATTTTTTTAATTTTATAGAATGAAGGTAAATAAATAATTTGAAACTTATTAATTTCAAATTCATCACCTGAATTAATGTTTTTAGATTAGTCTATAGTTTGAAAACTTCCCCACCAATCATTTTTAGGGTCAAAATCTGGTGATAAATAAGACATTCTTTGTTTCTCTAGACTTTCTAACCTTTTAGTTGCTGTTTTTTGTAAATATGCTGCCTCTAAAGCCGCATTATACGTCGGATCTTTCTCTGGATAATTTGCGCCTACTTCTTTCAAGTAATTAAAAAGCTCTGTTTTTAATGCCGATGCTATTTCTTGATTTTCTTTTGAAATTTCATGTATTTCAGCTTCATCATTTTTTAAATTGAATAACTCTCCTCTACCATCTTCATAATAATGAATAAATTTCCAATCACCTTTTCTAATTACTGATGAAGGCTCTCCTCCTTGATTTCCATAATGTGGATAATGCCAAATTAACGGACGCTCTTTGATAGTTCCTCCTGTTAACAGCGGTAATAAACTAACGCCATCTAAATGCTCTTTTGGTTTTAACTTTAATCCAACCAAATCTAACAATGTAGGATAAAAATCTGTACCAGTAACTGGTGTATTATTCTCTTTAATTCTCTTTTTTATCCAAGGAACTTTTATAAAATATGGTTCCTTAATTCCTCCTTCATATTGATATCCTTTACCTCCTCTTAATGGCAAATTAGAGGTTGAGTTAGAGTCTCCTGCAGAAACGCCTCCGTTATCAGAAGTAAAAACAACAATGGTGTTTTCTGCTAAACCTAAATCTTCTAATCCTTTTAAAACTTCTCCAACTGCATCATCCATAGATTCTACTAAACCAGCATAAATAGGATTGTCTTGCGTTTCTCTCATTGGCAAAAATTTCTTCATTTTAAAAGAAGTCTCAGCAATGCCATTTTTCTCAGCTTTCTTACGATATTTTGCCCATTTATCTTTTGTTGTTTGAATTTTTCCGTGTACTGCATAGAACGACAAGTAAGCAAAGAATCTGTTGTCTTTATTCTCTTTCATAAAGTTTACCGTTTCTTTTGCCAAACGCATACTTAGGTTCTCACCATCTTTTCCATCCTTTAAGTTATCATTTTTATATGGAGAAAAATAACCTCCACGAGGTCCTCCAGCATCCCAACCACCTTTATTAACATCAAAACCATGATCTTCTGGCCACGATCCTTTTTCTCCTAAATGCCATTTACCTGCAAAAAACGTTGCATATCCGGCAGCTTTTAAGGCTTCTGGTAACGTAACATCTTTATGAGACAAGCTATGTTTATACTTGGCTGGCATTAATTTTGAAAACCTTTTTTTCTCTCTCCATTTTTCTCCTTCACGTGCACCAATCCAATCTGTAATTCCGTGACGTGCAGGAAATTTACCATTCATAATACTTGCTCTAGATGGACTACAAACTTGGCATGCAGCATAACCATTGTTAAAAACGGTTCCCTCTTTTGCGATACGATCAATATTTGGCGTTTCATAAAAACTATCGTTTCTATAACTTAAATCATTATAACCATAATCATCTGCTAAAATAAATAGGATATTTTTCTTTGCTGGTTCTTTAGATTTTTCATCAACTTTCTGCTTGGTATTACAAGACATTAGCAGTACAATTGCTGCGGATAAAAGGATTGTTACTTTTTTCATTTTTTTTTATTTATCAACATTATTATATTCAATAGGAATTGCAATATTCCCATTTACATTATTATCATAAACCGCCACATATATCATAATTGGCTGCCCTTTTTCATTCGTTAAAACAAAAGGTCGTTCAACTCGTTTTGGTTTCCAAATTGTTCCGTCGGAAAGAACAAACTCTTTCTTCATAAAAACACTTCGTTCATCTTGTTGCCAATCAAAACCATTTTCTGAAGAAAATAATGCTAAGTCCTTTTTTCCCATTACATGGCAAACCATATAATGCTTGTTCAGAATTTGGTCAAACCAAATACACGCATCTTCTGTTTGAGCTTCTGCATACACTGGTTTCTTTTTAAAATTAAAAGGACCTTCTGCCTTATCTGAACTACCTACTAACTGAATTCTAAAAGGTTTTTCGTGTTTTAAATCATCACCTTTCATAATCATTAAATACTTATTGTCTTTATAAATTACTGCAGGATTCACGGCTATTTTTTTAAACTTTACATTGTCGGGTTCAACTACAATGTTTTTTGATCTTACAAAAGGTCCCGCTGGATTACCTGCCACAGCAACACCTATACGTTGGCTATCTCTAATGGCACTTCTGTTGTTATTAAACCAATCTTCATCAGGATATTCAATTTTATCTTTTTCAAGTAACGCCTTAATATCATTGGCTATATAATACAAACAAATTTTTCCTTCGGCAATAGTAGCATACGGATTGTGAGAATTATTTACATCCCATCCATTCGTTTTTCTATCTTGTAAAACAACATTTACAAATTTAAATGGGCCTGCTGGATTGTCTGAAACCCCGTGCGCAATTTCACAATTGGTCATCCAGCCTTTGTGCTCATATTTCTTGTTCCAACGAGAATAATAAGCGTGGTATTTCCCTTCCCATTTTACAACACTTAACCCCCAAACATAGTTATCTGGCTCTACCAAAACTTGTTTTATAGTCTCGCTATTTTGAAAATTGGCTACTGTCTCTGGCGATAGCGGCGTAAAACTTATATTTTTATAATCTTTTATTACCTCAACCTTTTGTTTATTCTGCTCGTTAGTCTTACAAGATAATAATGCAAAAAAGCTAATAGCAACTAGTATATATTTTCTAATCATAAATTTGTATATTTTATTCAATTTTAATTTAAAACATCTTGATCAATTAATCTTCATTTTCCATATAAATAAGTTCTTTCTGATATTCGCTTTCGAAAGAAGGTTGATACTTATATTGAATACCGGGAGTTTTAGAATTCCTGTTTTTATACTCTAAGTTAAAAAATTTCAGATCTTTAACGTGCAAAAGATAATTTTCTAACACGTCTTTTATACGATATGTTAATGCCGTTTCATCCCAACGATACCAATCTTTGAATTTACCTGATCCATTTTGCTCTATTCTCTTCTCGATTTCAACAGCTTTTTTTGCATGCTCTAAAGCTGCATAGGCTGCTAATTGACTTTTATGATACTCTTTATTTAAATAGTATTTTAATGATTTTGAAAAATCTGCAGCCATCCCAGTTAAGTTGAACATTTTTTCTGTAGGAAGTGCCATATCTATAGTATAAAAATTTAACCTACTCCCTTTTAATTCTCCTTTAGCTTCTAAAGTATGTTGCACCGAAACGGCCCATTTATCTTCAGCTAAATTATATATTTCTGAATACGCATCCAAGGCAAAATCCATTTTCGAATTAAAATCTTTCAACTTTAAAAATGCTTTTTTCCCTTTACCAGGAAACTCTTTCTTAAAAAAACTAGGATCCATTTCTTTTTGATACGCCATATTTAATAAGCGTTCTACATAAAAGAAGTACCATTCATCTCCTGGCTTTCGTTCTGGATCTCCCAAATCAAATTGATTTGTAAAAAAGTCTTTATAACTCTGTACAACTGCCTGTGAACTGGTATTGAATTTATCTTTAGCATACCAATCGAAATAATAATTACCATTAGGTTGATTTTTATACGAATCAAAATCATTCATATAATTCACCATTTGCTGCACTCCAAATATTTTCTCTTTAAAATTACCAACGTTTAACACAATCATATCGGTTAAACCATGCGTAATTGCCTTGTCCATTTCTCTATGTAAAACATCTGGATGAATGGTGTTTATACGCAAATGTGTTCTACGATTGTGATATGATACATGTTGATAAACGCCTTTACCTAATTTTGTGTTCTCTGCAGATTTCCATGTGCCTTCCGGAAATGTTCCGTAACCTTGATCTGAAAACAATATCATGGTATTTTTTGGATAATTAATTAGTCCATCACGATACATTCCGCCCAGTTCTCCCCATAAATAACCACACACTAAAGGATCTTCTTCACCTCTAATTTCTTTGATAAGGTTGTACTGCGTTTCAATAACTTCGTTTACAATTTTTGCTTTCTCAGCCGCAGAACTTTTACGAGACATACTGGGGTCATCGTCCCAAAAAGCACGATCTAATAATCCTCTAAAATTTAACGTCCAAATGACATTTTTTCCTTTTTGTCTTTCAATAGCATCTCTCCAAAACTTCACAAAATATTCTTTATGTGTAGACCAAGAATACGGAATATTCTTTGGCCAATATAATGGCACACTTCCTACAGGTTCTGCATGATGTTGTGCAATATACAAGCCCATGTCTGATGCTAATTTAAGATGCACTTCATCTGCTAAAACCAGTGTAGAAGGAATTACACCTGTCATTTTAAGTCTTAACATGGTTTCGTAAAATTTCTCCATGAATTCAAGATTGAAACCATATTCAAGTTTTTCCATCTGAAAACCAACAATTAAATCTTCATCATTCACAAAAAACACCCGATGTTTATACGTATACTTTTTTGATGAAATTTTTCCAGTTTTAATTTTGATAGAACTCACCATTTCGGGTACAATATCTGTAAAATAGATAAATGGATCTATGCCTAAATAATCTTCTGAAAAAGCATAAATAGCGTGAATTAAACCCAATTCATCCGTTCCATTAAAAATGATTTTTTTATCAGAAATTTCAATTTTATAACTATCAAAATCTTTACTATTCTTATCAATATTCAACTCAATATGTATAACTTCTTTTGATGATTTTGTCGTTCCAAATTTTACATTGAAATCTTTTTTAAGCGCTTTTACAGCATACATAACCGCTTTGGAATTGCTATTATCTGTAATGGCAATATTGTTATATATTTCTATGTTCTTTGCGCTAAGTACGGTTACTGAAAAGAAAAAGAATAGTAATCCAAACGTTTTCCTTAATTTTAAATCCATTTTATATTTCATATTAATCTGCTTTCAATTTAGAATACCCAATAATTAATTCTCCTTTTTTAGTTTTCCCTAATAATTTACCTACAAAATTCTTATTAGTAATGCCGTTTCCATCACCAGAAAATATTACAATAAGGTCTTTTCCTTTCTTTTTTGTTTTAAAGATTTTACATCCTTTACCAAAATCTACTTCTTCAGTTGCACCATATCGCAAAGAGTTTAAATCAATATCATTCTGAGCATCAAATCCTTCTTCAGAAATAATTCTAATTTTTATGCTTTTAGTATCTTTATTTATCTTCTTTTTATTCAGCATTTTAATCCGCTTATGCAAAACTAACGGCATAATTATATTTTTTGAATTATGATTATCTTTTGCTAAATCATCAGCTTTAGGAACATCAATAACAGCCAAAGATAAATGTGTAGCTCTACCAAATTCATCTTGTAAAACATGAGGTCTTTCTAACTTATACCAATGTGTTTGCGTACCATCTTCGTACGAAGTATCATGTGGCGTATACGCTGTTCCAAGGTTAAATTTCCAATGAATTCCATCTGGTGAACGTAAATAAATTGCTCTATAATCCCAAAAAGCGTTGATCATCATATGAAACTGTACATCATCTTTCCAAAGTACTGGATCTTCATAACCCGATTTGCGGTATTTTTCAGGAATTATTGGATTGTGTCGAATCTCTTTTGAAACAATTTGATAAGGTCCTAAAGGATTTTCCCCATCACTTAAAATCATACTTCCCGCTTTGGAAACAAATAAAAAACGACCATCATTTAACTGCACACCCGATAAATTTCTTGAATACACATAATTTCTTGCTTCTGAAACATCTGAATTAGCAAGGTTTACTTCCATAGTTCCTAACCTTTTCCAAGGTCCAGCCATCGTTTTTGAAGTGAATAAAGTAGCTTCCCAATCTATTAAGGAATATAGCATATAAGTACCATCATTTAATAAAATAACATCAGGATTATGCCCCAAACCATTGTGGAAATCATACACTAAATCTCTCTTCACTTTATAAGGACCTGTTGGTTTATCAGAAACAGCATACGCAACGGTTGAAGACGGCCATTCCCAATGTCCTTTAGTTGCATTTGCAGGCCAACGTGTTACATTCATATGGTATTTTCCATCTTTATCCTTCACTGGTCTTCCTCCCCAATAACTCCATTCTGGATTTTCAATTCCGTTATTTGGATCACGCGGAATTACTCCGTCAGCTCCCCAAACATCCGTTCTTAATTTATAGGTAATTGGCATCGGTAAAATTAAATCGCTAAAAGAAGTTCCAAAAACAGCCTTTACTTTCGCTTTTACAGGTATTGAAGCGATGCTTTTATTCCCGCTAAAATCATATGCAAAAATAAAATAAGTATTTTCTATATCTTTAATTGGCGTAAAATCTACAAACTTATCACCTTTAATATTGTACGCAATTTGTCGTAAATTATTTCCTTCTGAATCTCCTCTATAAACCGCATAACTCTCCACATCTTCATCAATGCTTTTTTTCCAATTAAGTTGAATTTCAGTTTCAAAAACAGTCGCCTTTAAATTTGTTGGAGAAGCCGGAGCCACTTTATCCATTTTGGTGATGGTTGCCACGGGCGATTTTGAAGATTCTTTAACACCAACTCTTGTTACCAAATAATAATATTCTTTACCGTTTATTAAACTTGAATCGGTATAATTAAACCCCTTCATATTGCTTGCTAATTTCTGATAAGCATTACCTATAATCTCGCCTCTATAAACATTGTATAAAACACTTTCAGTGGATTTACTATCAGACCATTTTAAATTAATTCCTTCGGAAACCACTTTCGCAGACAATGCTTCTGGCCCATTAGTTTCTGGAGCCTGAACGCTAATATTCACATAATTAATAAAAACCTTTACTCCTTCGTTAGAAAATAAAGTAGCTCTTACAAAAGGCATTCCGTTTACTGCGTCTTCTTTAGTAATGATATAAGTTCCTTTAAACTCTTGCACTTTTAAATCACCTCCTTTAATTGTTATATTTTCAGCCAAAATTCTTTCTTTATCACCAAAAACAAGACTTATTGTAATCTTTGCACCGCAGTCATATTCAGAATCTGTTCCAAAACCCCAATTTAAAACATCACCTGTAACAGGTTTATTATATGCTGAAATATTGTCTAACACCCTAGATTCTATAATTCCTTTTGAAACAGAACTATAAATCCTTCCTTGAAACAATGCCATTTGGCTATCTCCTGTGTGTTTATTTTGACCGTGACTGCAAGTCCACATTGGTGATTGTAAACCTTTCCTCCAAGAATGCGCTTTTACTAATTCAAAATTCCCATCGTTTACATTTTTATGAGGAGAATTATCTCCTAACAATGTAATTTGTGCAAACAAATTACTTTGAAAAAGAAACACTATAAAAAAAAGAATTAGTATTTTTTTAATACTGGAGTAAAAAGGTTTTTGGCGCTTCATTTTAATTGAATTATTTAATAGTTTTTAACATTTCATAATGCTTTTTATCCCATGCTATTGGGGTTTTCATATCTTTAAACCATTTCGCAAATTCAGCTTTAAAAGTGCTTACAATTTTCGGGTGATTGGCTATTAAATCTTTTGATTCTGTGGGATCAGCATCAAGATCGTATAACATTGGCGCTCCCTCTCCCATCATTTGAACCAATTTCCATTTCCCACTTCTTACCGCCCAAGAAGGTGGTGCATTGTCTTTTTTATACGGAAAATCACTTTTAGGTCTTGCATCTCCTCCAGGAACATGAGAGCCTGCCCAAAATAAATAAGGATGCACAACTTTTGTCTCTTTTTGATTAAAGATAGACAACAAATTTACTCCATCTAATTCGTCTTTTTTAGAAGCTTTAATTCCTGCCGCAGCCAAACTTGTTGGCAAAATATCTAACGAAGAAATCATTTCGTTACGAACTTGTCCTGCTTTAATCTTTTTTGGCCAACGCATTAAATACTGAACGTGGTAACCACCTTCCCATTGTTCACGTTTAAATCCATTCCAAGGCGCATTATTTCCTTTATACCAATAAGACAAACCACCGTTATCACTTAAAAAGTAAACTAACGTATTCTCTTCTAAGTTCTTTTCTTTTAAATAATCTAATAATTTACCAATACTGTCATCCAGTGCTGCCAACATTCCCAGCATATTATTATCCCCTTTTTTACCGGTATCAAACTTATCACTATATTCTTTTGGAACTTGATTAGGCCCATGAACAGCATTGTATGCCAAGTACATAAAGAAAGGATTCTCCTTTGTATCTTCTATAAAATTGATGGCTTCATTGGTAAATTGAAACGTTAAATAGTCGTGTTTTTTAACTTTTTTCTTCCCGTCAAATAAAATTGGAGAATTAAAATAATCCGTTTGAGCACTATTAAAACCATAGTATTTATCAAATCCGCGATCTATTGGGTGCTGCCCTGGCAACTTCACACCAATATGCCATTTTCCAATGGCCGCCGTAGTATATCCTGCTTTTTTAAAATAAGTTCCCATTACCTTTTCCGAAGCTGGCACTCCAGGTCCTCTTTGGCTATCAAAATTCGCATAAGAACCAAAACGTTGCTGGTAACGCCCGGTAAGCAATCCTGAGCGCGAAGGTCCACAGACCGATGCAGTAACGTAAGCATTGGTAAACTGCGCACCTTCTTTAGCTATTCTATCAATATTTGGTGTTTTTATGCGATCTGGATCTTGTCCGTAAGTTCCCGTGGTAGCATAGCCCAAATCATCAGCTACAATTACTATAATATTAGGTTTTTTATTTTGTGCTAAAGCAGAATGCCCAATTAGTATAAGGCAACCCGCAATTAAATTGAAAATTATTTTTGATTTCTTCATTATCTGTTTTTATTTAAAAATCACTAAAATTTAAAAAAATTCTCCTCAACTATTTAATCGTTTTTAACTCCTCATAATACTTATTATCCCAAGCAATTGGTGGAGTCATATCTTTAAACCAAACATTAAACTCTTTCGTTAATTTACGAACTAAATTTTCGTTTTTATCAGCAAGATCTTTCGACTCCGTTGGATCATTTTTCAAATTAAATAATAAAGGTTTCCCTTTTTTCTCCATCATTTGAACCAATTTCCAATCTCCACTTCTAACTGCCCAAGCAGGCGGGGAATTATCTGGTTTATACGGTAATTTTAACTTTTTCCCTTTATTTCCTTGAATTACATCTAAATGAGAACCTGCCCAAAAAAGAGTTGAATTCACTTCATTCTTTGTATCACTCTTAAAAATAGGTAAAATATTTACGCCGTCTAAATTAGCGTTTTTTGGTTCTTTAATTCCAGCCGCAGCCAAACTTGTAGTTAACACATCTAAAGATGAAACCAATTCTTCTCTAGTTTGTCCTGCTTTAATTTTTGCAGGCCAACGTATCATAAATTGTACGTGAGTTCCTCCTTCCCATTGTTCTCGTTTAAATCCTCTCCAAGGATCATTACTTCCTTTCCACCAAGATGGTAAACCGCCATTATCACTTAAAAAATAAACCAATGTATTTTCTTCTAAATCTTGTGATTTTAAATAATTTAAGACACGGCCAACACTATCATCTAAAGCACTTACCATTGCTGCTTGTTTACTCATACCATTAGGATATTTGCTAAACTTTTTAATATAATCTTCTGGCGCTTGGTTTGGACCGTGAACGGCATTATATGCCAAATACATAAAGAATGGTTTTTCTTTATCCTTCTTCTTAGCATTGTCTATAAAATCGATTGCTTCGTCTGTAAATTGAAACGTTAAATATTTATGTTTTTTAACTTTTGTTTTTCCATCGAACAAAATTGGCGAATTAAAATAATCTGTCTGAGCACTGTTAAACCCGTAATATTTGTCGAAACCTCTATCTAAAGGATGCTGTCCTGGTAATTTAACACCAATATGCCATTTACCAATTGCAGCCGTCGTATAACCTGCGTCTTTAAAATAACGTCCCATGGTTACTTCACTTGCCGGAACTCCAGGTCCGCGTTGGGTATCAAAATTGGCATAAATCCCAAAACGTTGTTGGTAACGCCCTGTTAACAAGGCAGAACGCGATGGTCCACAAACATTTGCCGTTACATAAGCATCTGTAAATTTGGCTCCTTCCTTTGCTATTCTATCGATGTTAGGCGTTTTAACTTGATTAATTTTCCCGTACACATTGGTAGTTGAATAACCAAGATCATCGGCAACGATAACAAGAATATTTGGTCTTTTATCTTGTGAAAAACCAATATTAATAAATCCTAAAACAGCAATAAAAACAACTTGTAACTTCTTAAACTTCATCATTATTTTATTTCTTATTAACAATAACTGTAATGTTTTACTTCAGTTTAATTAATGCTCTATTCACCTTTATATTTCTAGTGGTAACATTTTTAACGTTATCCAAAATAACGGGAGCTCTCATATCCTTTTTATTTGTTCTTATAGAAATATTCTCAAGATTCAAACCATTCATATGACGCGCATAAATTCCGAAAACAGGCAAGGATCCAACGGTAAAGAATTCTGGCCATCTCTTCATGTTTTCCAACGTATATTCTTTTACTTTTTCCTGTTTTGCATCCTCCTTAGAGACTCCACCCGAAACAATAAAATCTACATTGGTAATGGAGATATCTTCTATTTCATGCCCAGGAATTCCTGTTAAGAAAAATGCGGAATGTCTATCTCCTTTTGAATTATCTACAATAATATTATCAAATTTCATATTGTGCATTCTTTTTAGCGGCTCGTATGTACCTATTGGTGTATCTACACTAGCCGTTTGTTGGCAAAAAGTCATAAAAATTGGTCTAGGCACATTTTCCATCACTAAATTAGAAAAGGTCATATTACTCATTTCGCCACCTTCCATTTGTTGAATTTTTAAACCCGAATCTTGAATATCTTTAAAAGTACAATTAGACACGGTTACATATTCTATATTTCCTCTAGACAAAAGTCCAATTCGCATTCCTCCCCATTTGGTTGTAAAATTACAATTGGTTACCGTAATATTTCTACATGGTTTATTAGGAAGTGATGCTTGTAAACAAATACTATCGTCACTATTATCAAAACTGGAATTACTTACACGTACATCTTGACAACCATCAAAATCTAATCCGTCTCCATTAAAATTTGCTCTACTGATTATCGTTATGCCATCAATAGTAATGTTATTGCAATACAACCAAACAGAAGTCCACGAAGCTGGGTTTATCAAATGAATATCTCGCATAGAAATATCAGAACAATCTTTAAAACGAAGTAACATTGGACGTTGATACAATTTTCCTTTTACTTTTTTCTTCGGAAAATATTCTAAATGCCCATTTCCATCTATTGTTCCATGCCCTTCAATCGCAAAAGAAGTAGCATTTTCAGCATATATTAAACAAAGATCTTTAGTTGTTTCTCTTGCGTACATAACTTTATGCACGCCTTCTTTGGCATAATCTTCCTGATACTTACTTCCCTGTAAAACAGTACCATTATCAATATGTAAAGTCACGTTGCTTTTCATAAATATAGTTCCGATGACATAGATTCCTCCACCATCTACCATTACGGTTCCTCCACCATTTTTTGTACAGTCATCAATGGCTTTTTGCACCGCTACTGTATTTATGGTTTTTCCGTCATTAACAGCACCATATTTAGAGATATTAAATTCTCTTGCTTGCAATATGATTGTAAAAAAAAGACAAACTATAATTCCTAAATTTCTTTTCAATTTTTGCATCCTTTCTATTTCTTTTTTGCTATTATTCTGTCCACTTTTGTTCCTAAAGGGACTTTCGTAACTCCTAATATCTTTCTAGCATTCAAAATTTCATCACCTGTTTTCTTTTGCCACTCAGAAAGAATATTTTTAGAGTTTTCAACTATCTTTTGATAATTCGTATCCTCTGCTAAGTTTTTTATTTGATCAACATCTCTTTCTAAATCATACAATTCAATAGCTGTTCTTTTTTCTGAAGCATAATAGATCTCTTGTAAAGAAGATAATTTATTTTCCTTTTGAAGTTGAACCATACTTTTAAAAGAAAGTGTTCTTTTCGCATACCCATTTCCATTGAATGGTATTTCTGGAAAATAATGATAAATAAACTGATATTCCTTTGAAATCACTGAACGAGAAGCATCAAAAGTTCCGTCCATACCATCTTTGGTAGCAAACAAATAGTTTCGTTTTTGTAAATCGCTTCCTAATAAATTTAAACCTTCCATCGTTTTTGGAACGTTTGTTTTTGCCGCTGTTAAACACGTTGGAGCAATATCTATAATACTAGCCAATTCAGAATTTAATGTTTTAGATTTTATTTTTCCAGGCCAACGAATAATCATAGGAATCTTAATTCCTGTAGTCCACAATTGTTGTTTGTGTCTAGACAACGTTGCACCATGATCGGAAGCCAAAATAACCAACGTATTTTTATCTAAACCTTCGTTTTTTAAAGCTTTTAAAAATTTACCAACTTCAAAATCTACATGAGAAACTGCATCCATGCTAGCTGTTAAAACGGATCGCACTTCTTTGGTATCTGCGTAATGCGGCGGAATTTTAACTTGGGTAGAATCGATTGAAACTCCGTTTTCCTTTGCCCATTTTCTACCAGGAATAAATCCATGTTTTTTGCCGGTTTCTATATTAGCATAGGCGAAAAAAGGTTGGTTTTTACTTTTTTTATCCCAAACACCTCCTTTAAAATAAGTTGCTATGTTTTTGGGGTTGATGATCTTTAAATGTTCAAAAACTTCTTTCCCACTTTCTTGATTATTTTCAGGTTTCCCTCTATCAAAATTTAAATCCGTTTTTGCTGTAGCACCATAAATCTTATTATACATTAGATCTCCATCACTTTTAAAATTTACCGTAAAATAACCAGCATCTTTCATCAATTCAGTCAAAATATAATAGTCTTTTGGTAATTTATCAATATAGGAGCTTCTATGATGTGGTGCTCCAATAGTAGAAGCATAACACCCTGTAAATAACGTTGTATGACTAGGGCTACAGACTGTTGCTGCGGCATAAGAACGCGTAAACAACATCCCTTCCGAGGCCAATTTATCAATGTTTGGTGTTCTAACTAAATCATTTCCATAACAGCCAAAATTTGGATCTAAATCATCTAGAAAAAGAATTAAAATATTAGGAGGCTGAACTTTCTTTTTGTTTTCTTTTTTCTTTAGATGGATTGTTTCGTTAATAGATTCGGATACTTCGATATTGTATTCTTTTGCACTCATGCTAAGAGTACAAAAGAAAAAACTCAACACCATTATTTTAAATTTTAACATTTTATTTTAAACTATTTTGTTTTTGGAAACACCGTCATTCTTAAATAAGTAGTACCTAAAGGAACGAGAGTTATTACCTTTTCTTGTTTGTCTAAAGTCAATTCTTTAGGAAAACTCGGTGCGTGATGCGTTCCTTCAATGCTCCAATTCATTACTTTTTTGGCAGGTATTTCTATTTTTACCGGGGTATTTTCAAGATCCCAAGGATACTTAGTTTCATCTGCATTTATTTGTATGAATTTAGCATCACTAATATCTTTTACGTTTAAGGCATAGTTCCAATCTGATGTTGGATACATTAATTTATTAGGGAAATTAATCAGTTTTGGATTTCCAATAAAAGGAAATTTTATGCTTTTATTTTCTACATTCAATGAATACACTAAAGGACCTCTTTCAACTGCTACGCCTTCGTTTTCTGTACCCCAAGTTGTTAATTTCATTTCCATAGGAAGATGTAATTCAATTTGGTCGCCATTTGAAAAATTACGTTGTATTTTTGCCATGCCTTGTTCTATAACAAATTTTTTCAATGTTTTTCCATTCACTTTAATTTCAGGTTTTGTACACCAAGCAGGAATACGCATACCGAAAGAAAAATTGGTTTTTTGATTCATATTAAACGTAAAGCGGATGTTTTCATCAAATGGGTAGTTGGTTTTTTGTTGAATTTTAATTTCTTCGTGATTCTTTTTGAAAGTGAAATCTGAAGCTCCATATAGTGCCGCAGTTACACCAGAATTATCCGCATTTTCTAACCACATTCTACCAACATAAACAGGCATCAATCGATGGATGTTTCCTGTACAACATTCAGTATCATGACCTGTACGGTAACACATACGACCTAAGGCCATGCCTCCCCAATCTTTATCCATATTAAACTGGCTGGTTTCTTCGGCAGCAACGGGTTGGTTTGGGGCTGAATAATATTGATGTGCTTTAAAATTTTTGTCTAAAGCTCCTAATCCTGCATTAAAAATAGCGCGTTCAATAAGATCTCCCCAATGCCCATCATTGGTTGCCATGAGTAAATAACCAAGACTCCAAGAAAGGTCTATGATATCGCAGGTTTCATGAGCCATATTTATTGATTTCCCCGACAAATGTTCAACAGAGCTTTGTACTCCATCCACTAAAAAATGATGCTTTTCTAATTTGTTAATAGCATTGATAGTTGCATCGAGGTATTTTTGTTCTCCAGTATATAGGTATAAAATAGCGGGAAGTTTTGCTTGTTCAACAAATCCAACACCATGACCTTCAGGTTTTTTGTTAGAAAGCATTCTGTCTAACATTTTTGATGAGAGTTCGTTATCAATTTCATTTATTTTGTATTCACCTCCCAAGCTCGTGTTTTTAATATTATGTATACTATTTTTTGCTAATTCAAGTAATTTTTCATTACCTGTTTTATTATACAACCATAAAATTGGCTCTATGCTCATTAATCCACGACCTTCATTAAATAAACGAGGGCTATCAAGAAAATGTTTTGACATTTTAGAAATTATATCTTTGTTGTGAGTGACATCATAATCAGCCATCATTCCTCGGAAATACACTACTCTTGCCCAATCATCTGCTTTAGGCTGCCCTAAAATTCCTGTTTCATCAACGTTATTAAGCGTATAGCTAATGTTTTTTTGAGCGTAATCAATTAATTTTTTATCACCAATTAAATACCCACAACGTAATGAGCCATCTAAATAATAAGCCGTTTGTTCGTATGGCCAAAGGTCTTTTCCAACATGTCCAACAGGAATGTGAATGTCTTCCATCCACATATTTGTATTATAAGGATATCCAGAAACAGAGGGGCTTCCAGACAATCCATCAGCTTGTCTTTGCAAGAACTCTTTAATCCAGCCCTGTGGTTTAATAGAAGTTAGAGCGACTTCTTTAGTTTTTCCATAGTAATTTTGTGCATGTATGCTTTGAGAAATAAAACATAGCAACAATAGTTTTACTGCGTATTTTAGAATCATTTTTGTCATGTTTTAGCTTATCGTTATTTTAAATTAGGAAGATATCCTTTGTTCATCTTTGCTATTAACGGCAATAATTTTCGGATTTTGAACTGCTATATTTACGGTTTCGTTAGGATCTTTATCATGATCAAACAACATTAATTCTTGTTTCTTACCATCATTAAAAACAGCCAATCTATAACGGTCTGTTCTCATACTAATTTGATCTCTCCAATAACTAAGCACAGCCTCTCTTGTAGACTTTTTAGGGTTCTTAAGTATGCTTGCAAAACTTTTACCATCTAAGTTTTCAGGTTTTGTAATGTTTGCTAAATCACAAATTGTGGGATAAATATCAACAGAAGCAATTAAACTTTTTGTTTCCTTTCCTGCCTTTTTCATTTTAGGAGTTTTTACAATCATAGTGCTTTTCAAAGCATTTTCAAACATACTGTGCTTGCCCCAAATAGTCTGATCTCCTAGATGCCAACCATGATCTCCCCAAACAACAACAACAATGGTATTTTTATCTAATTTTAATTTCTTTAATCGATCTAAAACTTTACCAACTTGTGCATCCACATAAGAAACAGAAGCAAAGTTTCCATGAATAACCTTTCTTGCATAATCATCAGAAATACGAACTCCTGCTCCACCTTGTTCTGGCGAATAATAATTTCCAAAAAACTCACTGCTATCATGTAAAAATTCTTTAGCAACTCCTTTTGGAACTTCTGGATTTGGAGATAACGGAATGTCTTCTCTTTTATATAAATCCCAATATTTTTTTGGTGCCGAAAATGGTAAATGAGGTCTTAAAAAACCAACAGCCATAAAAAATGGTTTTTCTGAAACTGCTCTTTTTTCTAATTCTTTAATAGCTAATTGCGCTAACCTTCCATCCGGATACGCCTCATCTTCTACTTCTAACATCTCAAAAGGAGGCGTTGTTTTTTTATTTCTTTTTTGTCCGTTGGCATACATTTGATACCCATATTTATTATTTACAAAGGCGTCCCAACTATTTGGTAGTTCTAATTTATTTTTTCTTTTGCCACTGATACTGTGACTTATTTTCCCCATACCAACCGTGTAATAACCGTTTCTTTTTAAATGATGAATAAAAGTTTCTGGATATTCGTTCTCTGGTTTTCCTGCTAATATTTTCCCTAAATGATGATGATCAATTTCTGCTTTCGATTTTAAATTCTTACCAGTTAACATTACAGCTCTCGAGGGTCCACAAGTAGGAACTTGCGCAAAATGATTTGTAAACAATCGCCCTTCAGAAGCTAAAGCATCTAAATTTGGCGTAATCATATGATTTAAACCATAAGCGTTTAATTGCGGACGTAAATCATCAATCACAATAAATAAAATATTGGGTTGTTTTTGCTGAGCGCTCATTGCAGTTACACTCACTAAAAATATCGCCACTATTATTTTTATAATTTTCATATTTTATTGTTTTTAATTTACTTCCAACGAAGTTGTTCTTAACCTAATACGTTCTTGTATTTCATATAATTTTAAATAATCTGGTCCTAGTTTTTTACAATACTTTTCGATTGCTTTACTCTTTTTATCCCAAACATCATACAAGTTTTTCAATTCAGGAATTAACATTCCCTTTTCTCTACCAATGCCAACCACAGCAAAATAAGACATTGGCAATTTATCCATTCCCATAAATGTTTTTAATTTCACTTTATTAGATGCTAGTTTTTCAACAATAGATACACCTACTTGTTTTCTCTTTGACATTAGTTTTTTGTAGTCGTTATCCTTTTCTAATTTATCAATGATTACTTTTTGTTCCTTAGTATAATATTGCTGATAATATTCGTGAGATTTCAATCCAGTATAGCGATCCGTTTCATCAATCCATTTTCTATAAACAATATCCAAGGAGTCCACTAAATTTGGATACTGATTTGCTAAGTTTTCGGTTTCTGTTCCGTCTTTCTTCAAATCATATAACTCCCACGGATAATCGTATAAATGAAGAATAGCTCCATCGCCACCGTCAGAAACTATTTTCAAATCTCCTGCGATTAACATTCTACTTCCTTGAAAATAACCTTTAAAATTATCTCTTTTTACTTCTTTTCCTTCTTTAATTGCAGGAACTAAACTCCTACCCGAAAGCGGCTTAACTTTCCAAGATGTTTTTAAGTTTCCTTCTTGCGGAACAGTCCAAATATCTCCTTCAGGATATGTAGCATTAGCCAATTCTAAAAAAGTGGGCATCAAGTCTGTTATATTTCCTTTTTGATTAGATATACTTCCTTTTGCTAAATTTCCGTTTGGCCAATTCACAATAAACGGAGTTACTTGCCCTCCATTAAAAGTAGAACGTTTGTAACTTTTAAAAGGCGTATTGGAAGCATTAGCCCACTCAATACCTAATTTTGCTTGAGAATCTTTTTCTCCTGGTTTATTCTTTTGATTTTTACCATCCCACATATGTCCTTCTGCATTACCTCCATTGTCAGATAAGAAGATAACAATTGTATTCTCTTTTTTTCCAATCGCATCCAATTTATCCAATAACTTCCCAATATTTTGATCCATTCTATCTACCATAGCAGCATAGGTTGCCATGGTTAAATCTGCAATATCCTTATTTTCATATGCTTCCCAAGCAGAAACTTTTTCGTCTCGCTCAGATAGTTTCCAATGTTTAGGTATAATTCCTAATTCCCTTTGACGCTTAAATCTATCTGCTCTAATTTTGTCCCATCCTTTCAAATATTTACCACGGTATTTAGCAATATCTTCTGGCCAAGCTTGTAAAGGAAAATGTGGTGCATTGTAAGCTACATATAAAAAAAACGGATCCTTACTGTTTTTTTGCTCTTCTAAGTAATCTATCCCTCTATTGGTGAATTCATCTGTGGTATAAAAATTCTCTTTAGGAACAAACGAATCTAACCTTTTATCATCTTCCCAAAATGATCTATTCTTTTTAGGTTTGAAATAATTAAATGCTCCAGCGGTAATACCAAAATAGTTATCAAAACCTCTTTTAGCTGGATTTTCTAACCCGTGCCATTTTCCTGTCATTAATGTTTTATAACCTGCTTTTCTCAGCATTTCTGAGATGGTTACGCCATTTACCATTTGATCAGGTGGGCCAACGCAACCTGTTTCAATAGGATACAAACCTGTTAATAAAGAAGCTCTAGATGGCGCACATTTAGAACCGTTTATAAAATGCCTAAACCGTATTCCTTCATTTGCCAATTTATCTAAATTTGGTGTTTCTATTTCACCTCCATAACATCCTAAATCTGAATAACCCAAATCATCTGCAAATAGTACTACAATATTTGGTCTTGAATCTTGTGCTACTGCCTTTTGTAATTGCAATGAAAAAAGCAATCCACAGCAAATAATAATTTTTAAATTATTTTTCATCATCTTAATTAATGCTTTTTCTTCTTTTAATTACCTCTAGATTTTGGTTGCATTGGTTCCTTTCCGATACCTGGTAACTCTTCAGAATTGATACCAATTTCAATAATTTTATACTATAATTCTGCCTTCAATTTTACCATTGTTTTTTTGTACTAGGATTTCTCTGCAACATTGTGCAATTGCAATGGATCTTTCTTTCAATCAAACAATTCATCCGCATGGTCTTTTACTTTTACTTTTACGTATGTGTATCTATCGGTTCTAATCCCATAATGAAATGGAGCGGACCAATAATTATAAAACTGAGCTGTCCTCCAATCTTTAGGTGTTTTTTTACCCTCTAACATAGGAATCAGACTCTTCCTTTGTATCAATTTTCATATTTCAACTCCAACTAAACAAATAGGATATAAATGTTATGTAAATTTAGTAGAACCCTATAATTAACAGATTAACATATAGTCTTGTTTGTACGCTATATGTTCTTTATAGTAATTATAAGGCGTTAAAGGACACTCTTTCTAACAATATCCATAGAAATAGATAGAAAAGGTAAACTGTATATTTTCAGAATAAATTATTCTAATTTAAACACTGTTACGTGTTCATTCATTGCAAACACAAGCATCATCAAAGAAAAACTATATGTAGAATATCCCTTTTTCCCAACCTGCCAATTCTGAAGAAAGGTTTGTTTTAACAAATCATTACAACACAGATAAATCACTCTTTTATAAACTTACCAACCCTTACTTTCTGACTAGAAAAATCAAATATTTTATACACATATAATCCACTTGTTAATGTAGAAATATCAAACTGTCTAAGTTCTGTATCTTTACGATTGAACACACGATTTCCTCCAAATGAATAAATCTCCAAACTTATTTTTCCATCAACACCAGCTATTGTAAAAGTATCTTTAACCGGATTTGGATACACATTTATCGCTTCTGCTATATGAACTTTCTTAATACTTAAAGGTGTCTGTGTTTCATTCGGGTCAATAGCAACTGACCAACCACTACCGCGTGTTGATATATAGTATTTCCCTGGAGTGTAATTGTCAATCGCAATATCATTAACCCTATCTGACTGTCCACTTCCTTTATTAACTTTTATCCAACTTGAGCCTCCGTTTTTAGATAAGTAAATACCAGAGTTTAATGTGCTTATAGTATTGTTTGCTAAAGTAGATAGTAAAATCACATCCGGATTCCAATGCGCCGTTTCAATACGGTTGACCCAAGGAAAATCAAAAACCATTGTCCAAGTCAACATATTATCATTGCTAACCCACAAACCTCCTTCAGTTGCATTTCTATGACCAGAAGTAATATAAACTTTCCCATCGTTAGAAAAATGAATATCATTGATACCATATGTTCCGGCAATAGCTGAAGCAGAAGTAACCTCAACCCAATTTACTCCTCCATCTATAGATTTATACAACCCTCCATTTGTTTTTTGAACTGTTGCATATAAAATTTGTGTATCGTTTGGATCAAAAGCAATCATCGTGACATCTAAAGATGCTGGTAAACCGTTATTGGTTTCTGCCCAAGTCAACCCTCCATCTGTAGATTTATGAACACCAAAACCCGTAACTGTATTTCCTGTAAATTCTAAATCTTTAGTTAATCTAGGCACATTAAAATACATATTATCAGGATTCTCCTTATCTATCATTAAATTCAGTTGATGAACAGCCTGATCTCCATTACTTGCCTTTTCCCAAGGTTCAATAGCTACTGCATATGATTCCCAAGAAACTCCATTGTCTATAGATTTAAACAACTCTCCTCTTCCGTGTTGTCTAGAAAACATGGAATAATGAATATTCGTATCTGTTGGATGAATCGCATAACAACTCACAGATTGCTCCTTGCCAGGCACTACGTAAATAGGTTTTGCTGCTTGTGCTCCTTCTCGAATAGCATCTCCCCCCTCTTGAGTAATCCATAAACCATTTTCTCCTGCAGAACAAAAAACTTTATTAGGAACTCCCAAATGCTGATAAAGACCATGACCAGGTACATTACTGTTTCCAGCTCCAACAAATACACCTGTATCTGTTCCTACTTCTTGATCATCAATATCTACCCAAGTATCTCCTCCGTCATAAGACATTAAAGATATTTTAGCTAATTGTGTATGTAAAACAGAACCATCCGCATTGAATCGAACAAAATTACAACCCTTAGGATCATAAGTTGCTCGTTCTATCCAATCCGTTAAATATTGTAACGTAACATTAACACCTAATGGAGTACCTCTATTTTGCCAATATGATATGTGATCTCCTGTACTCCAATTAGAACCAATTCTAAAGGTGACATACCAAGTATTTCCTCCGTCTTTACTTCTAAATAAAGAACCTGGTTTCATGTTAATTTCCGAAGCATTAGAATATTCATTTGCTAAATAAATATTATTGACATCATTAGGATCCACTTCTATTTGATTAAATCGATTTAAGATATTTGAAGGAATAACAGGATAAGTTACATTGGCTTGCTCTTCTGTAATCCCAAAAAAGTGTGCTATATTTCTGTAATATTGTTTACTAACCTGAAAATCGCTACATAAAACATTCATGTCGACAGATAAATTTCCGTTAATATTTGTCCATGTTTCTCCATTATCGACACTTTTAAAAACACCACCAGATAAATTTTTAACAGAGTTACCATCGGCTTGCCATTCTACATTTACCAAAAGAAATAGTGTAACAGCATCGGTATCTTTATCGTGATGCATTACAAATGAACGCATCACATCATGATCTAATCCATTTGATTTTTGTACCCAAGTTTCACCGCTATCTATACTTTTGTAAAATCCATAATTAGTGCTTACATAAATAATATTAGTAGAAATAGGATCTACAATAATGGACTCAACCTCAGCATTTGCATGCAATCCGTTATTTTTTAATACCCATGTTTCTCCTTTATCTATACTTTTCCAAATTTTTGCCTGACTGTTTGCATCAATATAAGTACCGTGTGGCTCCGCCTGAGAAAAACTCAACTGACCCATATTACGCATTTGACCTGCTCCAACATACCAAATATTATCATCCTTAGGGTCTACTTTTACACAAGCCAAATAAGCTTCATCAAACACAGATTGACTTGCCAATTGCCTTTGCCAAGTTTTTCCTTTATCAAATGTTTGGAAAATTCCTTTATTGCGCTCTCCTGTGCAAAAACCATAATCTGGTGACTGATGTGAAAAATCAACCGACATTGTATCTTCTGGTCCTCTTAGTCCTGATTTATAACCTGCTTCATCTTCATTTAAAATAGTTTGGTACGTCAAGCCTTTATCTGTACTTCGATACGAGTTTCCCATATTGGGGCCAATAAATAAGGTATTCGGATCTGTAGGATGCCAATGAGCCGACTTATTATTTCCACTCATCCCCGGCCCAAATTGTTGCCAAACAATACTTTCATCTGAAGCAACATTTTTTGTTTTTAAATCTTCATAAAACCCAGAGGAATCGACTACTTTTTCTATTAAAAAATCATCAAAATAGACTTCTCCCAATCCACTAGTGGAAGGACGAATAGAAAACAAAACAAAGCCGTCTGAAGCATTTTCCTCTACAATTAATTCTATACTATGTTTTTTCCAAACAGTACTTGACAATGAAATAGTAGACTGAGACAATCGACTTCCATCATTTTTTAAAGCTTTAAAAATTACAGAGGTTATTTCTCCTGGAGTCACCGACTTATAATAAAACGAGATTTGATATTTCTCACCGTTCTCCCAATTAATCGTCTTTGTTGTATTTAAATTTCCTTTTTGAGAAAGATTATCAAAAACCATCTGAAATCCATAATCCTCATTATTCTTAGCCACAGAATTACGCTCAAAAGTCGGTAAATCGCCAGAATTTAGTGCATCCCATTCATTGGCTACTTCAACTTCAAAACCACTACTAAAAAGCACTTCATTTTGAGCATTACCCAAAAACGAAACCACACAAAGCAGTATACTATTTATAAAAAACTTAACCATTATAATTAATTTAAATATTTATATACAAATAATCACAACACTAAAAATCACTTTTAGTATATATCTTTAATTCGCTTGGACACTCCAATACATTACTCACTTTTTTCTTGTACTTCTTACGAACTCTGAAATCAATTTTTTGATTACATTTTTCAATATTCTCAGAGAAATAAGCTGTGTAAACTCCTTTGTCTGTAATCCAAGAAGATGATTTTTCATTAAAAGAGGCTAAATCCTCAGCATCAAAACTCATTGTTACTATTTCTTTTGCGCCAGGCTCTAATATCTTTGTTTTTCCAAATGCTTTCAATTCCTTATTCGGTTTTTCTATATCACCAGCTGCTGCTTTTATATAAAGTTGAACAATTTCTTTACCTGCTACTTTTCCTGTATTCGTAATTTCTATTTTGGCTTCCCAAGAATCTCCTACTTTTTTAATACTTGGATTTCCATATTCAAATGTTGTGTACGACAACCCAAAACCAAAAGGATATGACACCATTTTATTTGCAGTATTAAAATATCGATATCCTACCCAAATGTCTTCTTCATAATTTGTGTACTGATAATTTTTAATTTTCTTATTATTTCTTTCTACCTTCTTCTTTGAAGTAGTAACTGGTTCAGAAGTACCACCAGCTTCTATAATAACTGGAGCCACATAGTACTCGGGATCGATAATCGGAAAATTTTTGGATGAAAGATGATCTGAATAATCATTTGCCAAGGTCATTGGCAATTTACCCGAAGGATTAGATTTCCCAGATAAAACATCAGTAATAGCATAACCCACTTCCTGTCCCGGAGTAAAAGCCATTATTATACCATCTGCTAAATGTTTCCAATTTGCTGTTTCTACGGCTCCTGTAACATTCAATACAACAATTACTTTTTTCCCTTTTGGACGGCATACTTTTGACGTAAAACTAATCAGCCTAAGTTCTTCTTCATTTAATTTATAAAGAGCCAAACCTCTATCTGTAGCTTCTATTGACGTTCTAGATATTGTAATGACTACCGCGTCACTTTTCTTTAATTCTTTTTTTAGTTTACTATCTGAAATCTGTAATTCTCTTGGCGGCTCTATTTTTCCACTACCATTTTTTGTCGCTCCTCCACTACGCTTCGGTCTTCTTTCATTTTCTACAACAAAATGTTCTTTATATAAGTTATCTAATGTTTTATTCAAAACATAACCTTCACTTTCCAAAGCCTCATCTAACTCAACAACATGTTTTGCAAATACAAAACCAGAACCATTTCCACCTCCAACTAATTCGTAACTAGAAGCTCCTAACAATGCTATTTTATGAATCTTCTTAGAAAAAGGCAAAGCCTTATTTTCGTTTTTTAAAAGCACCATACATTCTCCCGAAATATCACGTATAAATTGAGCATGCTTTGTAATATCTAAATCCCCTGAAGATTTTATTTTTTTATATGCTGGTGTTTTCATTTTAAACTCTAACAATTTTCTAACGTTATAGTCTAAATCTTCCATAGACAACTCACCACTATTCACAACTTCAATAAGTTCAGCTCTTTGATCTTTATACCCTGGCATCAATAAATTACATCCTGCTTGCATTTGTAAAACAGTATTCCTTTTTTTAGTCCAATCGCTTACAACCAAACCTTCATAACCCCAATCTTTTCTCAACACATCAATTAACAACGCTTTACTTTCTTGAGTTAATTCGCCATTTAAAGCATTATAAGAAGCCATAACGGTCATTGGATTCGATTCGTCAATCGCAATTTTAAATCCTTTTAGATAAATTTCTCTTAGAGCTCTTTGACTCATTCTAGAGTCATTTTTTGTTCTAAAAGTCTCTTGATTATTTGCTGCAAAATGCTTGATAGAAGCTCCAATACCAACCGTTTCAATACCTCTTACTGATGCTCCTGCCAATTTTCCACTCAATAAAGGATCTTCAGAGTAGTATTCAAAATTCCTTCCACATAATGGATTTCTATGAATATTTAAACCTGGTGCCAATAATACATCACGATCATTTAAAACAAAAGCTTCTTTCCCCATAGCAGCACCAACTTGCTCTGCCAACTCTAGATTCCAAGAACATGCTATATTGGTTCCAGATGGAAACCAAGAAGTATAAAACTCTCTTACTCCCTTGCGGTTTGGCTTTGACTTTACACCTGCCGGTCCATCACAAACTTTAGTCTTAGGAATTCCAAAACGAGGAATTCCTCTATTTCCAACAACAAGATCTGCTTTTTCCTCTACAGTCATTTCTTTTATAACTTGCTCAATCGTTGTTTTCGTTAACTGAATTGATTGCGAGCTTAAAACCTGTGATACAAGCGCTAATACAATAAATATTCTAGCTATTCTCATGTAAATTATTTTTGAATTCTTGATAAAACCCCTATCATTCCTAAAAACAATAAGGGCTTTGCAAACACTATTTCTTTTTTGCTACTTCTTTTGGATCTACAGCTTTATAATATCCCGCTCCATACGTAGAACAGTAATAAACACCTCTTTTAGTATAATCTATCTCCAAATCATTCAATCTATCTGATTGAATATTTCCCATATTTATTTTTGTCCACGTAACCCCTTTATTTAAAGACCTATAAACTCCTGGATTTAAAATACCACTTGCTTTACGTGAAGGAATAGAAACTAACAAAACACTCGAATCATACTCTGCTACTCTTATGTTATTTGTAAAACGGTATGGAAAAACTTGTTTCCATTTGTTTGCTTTATCTGACGACCAAACTCCACCTTCATTCGTTTTACCTTTCCATGTTCCTCCAGAAACATACATCGTTTTATCGGGAGAAAAGTAAAAATCATTTACACTATACATTCCTTTAGGAGAATCAGCCTTTTCCCAAGTATCACTTCCATCTTTCAACATAAAAAGACCTCCTTTGTTTTGTTTTGTTCCATTTACCGCAACATAAACAACTCCTTTATTATTTGGATCTAATTCTAATTTTTGAACATTTCCTTTCAGAGGCAGTCCCTTATTTATAATTTCAAAGTTATTTCCACCATCTAAAGATCTATACACTCCAAATTCTTTAAATGTTCCAGCTGAATTCTTACCATCATCATTTATTCTGTCTTTAGCAATCACCAAATAAAAACGATTTGGATAATCCGGATCAATTCTTAAGTGATTCATTTTAATGCTTATATGAACTGAATTCCCTAATTCTTTTGGATCAAACAAAGTTGCTTTAGGAACCCAATTTTTTCCATGATCAATAGACGTCATCATTTTCCCTGCAAAAGCTTCTCTATAATGAAGGGTATATAAAATATTTGTATCCTTTGGATCGACAGCCATTGAACTTGTAGAACATTCTACCGCGCTTTCCTCATTAGGTATCTTCATTTTATAAACAGCCAAAGCTCCGGGACGAACATTACCTCCATCATTCGTTGTTCTTAAAACTGAATTCTCTCCTGAACATAAATAGAAAGAATCTTTTATGCGTTTATCTTGTACTATTTCTTCTCCTGGAAGATTGCTATTACCAGCACCTACCCAGTTATCTCCATCTTTAGTTGTTCTTTGTTCGTCATTTTCTTGCCATGTATCTCCGTTATCATTTGATACACAAACAACTTTTGCTACTTGATACATAATTGTACTTCCATCGGCATTGAATTCTACACAGGCTCCTGCTTTTCTATCATAAGCATCTCTTTTTTCCCATTCTTTTTGTGCAATCCAACTTACATTATGAGAAGTAGGATTATTTCTAGTTTCCCATTTTTTCTTGTCTGATCCTTCCCAGTTTTTACCGTTACGCAAAGTTACATTCCAGTTTTCGCCACCGTTATCAGACCTCCAAAGCATTCCTCCATAAAAAGTAAACTGTGATTTGTAATTATTAACTACTAAAATATGATTGACATTTTTTGGGTTTACACGAATCATACTTACAGAGTGTAACATCTCTTCTGGCAACTCAGGATATTTTTTTCTAGCTTCTTTTTCTGATATTCCAAACCAAGGTGCTAATGCATATTTGTAATATGATTTTTTAATAAGACTACTGCTTAACATATCCTTTTTTAGAGGCATGTTGTTATTCATTCTTTCCCAACTATTTCCTTCGTCTGTACTTTTAAATATCCCTCCGTTGTATTTAATGCTCTTTCCATTTGGAATAAACTTCACCAAATCAATAGCAAACAAAGTAACTTTTTTAGTTTTTACATCGTAATGCATATCCATAGATCTGATAATATTATTATCTAAACCAGAATCGGTAATTAGTTTCCATTTTTTTCCTCCGTTTTCACTTTTATAAAAGCCATAAGTTGTTCCAGCAAATACAACTTTAGAATTACCTGGGTGTACAAATATTTTGGTAATTTGATTTGCTGAGTTTATTCCCTTCGGAGAAATATCACACCAAGTAGTTCCTTTATCTGTACTCTTCCAAATTCTCGCATCATGCTTGTACTTCTTCATGGAAGCAACCCTCTTTTTTAACGATTTAGAACTTATTTTAGAAGAGCTATATCCGTGAGGAGCTTCATGTGAGAAAAAGTAATTATTACAACTTCTTACATCTCCCGTTCCTGCATACCAAATAGTATCATCGTTAGGGTCTACTTCAAAAGTATTGATATGATTATCTTTAAATTGCTTAGCCACTTTATCATTTCGTACCCAATCCTTACCTCTATTGTAAGTAAAATAAATAAAATTTGCGTCTTCCATTCCACAAATTCCAAAATCAGGGTCTTGGTGAGAGAACTCAGGAGAATATATTTCTACGGGACCTCTACCTCGTGAACTATATCCTGGCCCATCAGCATCCATAATTCCCATATACGTATTTCCTTTATCATAAGAAGCATATGAATTTCCCATATTAGGCCCTTGGAAAACTACATTTGGATCTGTTGGATGCCAGTAAATAAAATAGTTATTCCCTGATCCTCCTGGGCCAAACTGTTCCCAAACAACAGATTTATCTGAATGAATTTTTTTAGTATCCATATTAGAAAAATCAACTTTATTCTGTGAAATTAAAGTCCCCATCGAAAGACTACATAATAGTAATAGTAAATATTTTGTTCTCATAATTGTTTCTTTCTGCCTCATTATCTTAAATATTCTGTATTCTTTTCAAAAACCCAATTATTAATTCCCTTCAATAATAGGAATTCCTAGCACATCAGGAGAAGGAATATCAATCGGTCTCGCTCCAGGATTAAGAGCTGGTGGCATTTCATTTCTAAAACCTATATACGCATTATATAATTCTTTAAGTTTTAAAGGTTCTTTCTTTACCAAATTTGTTGTTTCTCCAATATCATTTTTCAAATTGAATAGATATGGCTTGTTATCTTCTAACATGAGTTTCCAATCTCCTATTCGCACTGCGCCCATTCTATTGGCATACCAGAACAAGGCTTTATGCGGGTCTTCCTGATAATCACCTCTTAACCAAGGAAGTAAATTTACTCCATCTAAACGCGTTTCACTCGGTACTTTTACATCAGCTGCTGCACATAAGGTTGGGTAAATATCTAAAGTACTTACTGATTTTTCAAATACTTCATTTTGTGGCAATTGTGATGGCCAACTAATAATATAAGGAACTCTAATTCCGGCTTCTCTAAAAATGCCTTTATAGCCAGACAATCCTGCTCGTTGCCCCATTAAATGGTATGGCGAATCTTTTGGCCACCAATCTTTAAGAGAAAGGTGCACTACATTCGCTGGTCCATTATCACTTAAAAAAACCACAATTGTGTTTTCTCTTAAATTTTCTTTCTCTAAATAATCTAATATTTTACCAACATTTTCATCAATAGAAATTGACATTGCGGCATACAACTTCATCATTTCAGATTTAATATGCTTCACCTTTGGTAAATGAGATTTTTTTGCATGAAAAGGAGAATGCACCGCATTAAAAGCTAAATAGAAAAAGAATGGTTTTTCTTTATTTTCATCCATAAACTCTATACACTGTCTACCGACACGATCTGTTAAATACTCATCACCTTCTCTTTCTGGACCCCACATTCTAGGAATCCATCCTTTTTTAGGTTTTGATTTTTTTCCATCCAAATCATCTACACCAGCATATTTACCTGTAGCATCTGGAAAATAATGTGCGCCAGTTGTAGTAATTGAATAATTATGGTCAAACTTAGTATTTGGATACCCCTGCATATGATATTTACCGGCCATTGCAGTAACATAACCTGCTGCAGAAAAGGCTTCGTTAATTTGCTTTTGAGAATCTGGAACTACTTGTGGACTTGATCCATCACCTAGCTTACGACTATCATGATTCCATTGAAACCCCAACCTTTGTTGATACATGCCCAATATTAAACCATGCCGACTTGGCCCACATACTGGCGCTGTTACATAACCATCGGTCATTCTAACTCCTGTTTTTACCAAACGATCTATATTTGGCGTATCCCATAATTTATTACCGTAACTGGCTAAATCGCCGTAGCCCATATCATCTACATTGATGATAATTACATTTGGCTTTTGTACAAATCCTTTTTTCCTTTTTTGAGCAAAATTTATTTGAATCCCTAATAAGAAAACAAATACTAACGAACTTACTTGTATATTTTTTTTCATGATAATAAATAATTAGAACTAATAAAAATGACATCTGATTGTTCTTCTTTTTCAAACTGAAGTACAATTTAATCATTTTACTAAAACGATTATTTTATATTCAGAAAAAATGTTTCGGAAACGATACCAATGCATCAATTTCTTTCGGAAACGTTTCCGCCGTAGTTATTTTTTTTTCAAAAGAACAACTACGGCGGAAGCAGCAAAAACTTAATAAGAAATCTGTTACCTGACTATTTTGACAAGTACATTACATAAAAACACAATCTTTAATCTGTATAATAATCCCAAAAATCAACGGGATACTCATTACGCTCTTTGTAATCATTTAACTCAATTGATTTTTCTCGCATTTCTTTTCTCATGTTATCCAAAGTTTCTTTATACTCAGGTAAAAAAGCCAAGTTTGTAGTTTCCCAAGGATCTTTTTTAAAATTAAAAAGCAGCGTAGTTCTAGATCCTGATATAAATTCTACCTTAGAATGTTTATCTATATCTGGTGCTCTTACAAATTCAATTAATTTATACTCGCCTTTTCTATATGCTCTTTGATGTTGTCTATATGCATGATACGTATAATCTCTTACTTGTTCCTTTTTTCCATCGATAACAGGCTTCAAACTTTTACCGGTTACAGATTCAGGAATTTTTACATTCGCAACATCACAAATAGTTGGGTAAATATCATGGATATAACTAAATGCATCTATTCTTCTTCCTTTTCCCTTTATTTTTCCTGATATAATAAAAGGAACATGAATTCCATCTTCATCATACACATTTTGTTTCCCCATTAATCCATGGTTACCAACTGCCAATCCGCTATCTCCAGACAATACAATAATTGTATTTTCATATTGACCAGATTTTTTTAAAGATGTAATTACGCGCCCTATTTGAGCATCTAAATGCGTAATAATTGCATAATAATCTGACAATTCTTTACGAGCAATTGCAGGTGTTCTTGGCCACGCAGCTAACGATTCATCTCTGGTAGTCATGTGTCCGTTATCAAACGGATGTTGTTCCATATAAGATGGAGTCAATTTCATCTTTTCCTCAGGATACATGTCCTTATATTTTTTAGGTGCCTGACGAGGATCATGTGGCGCATGAAAAGCCAAATACATAAAAAATGGTTTTTCTTTTTTATTTTTTTCTATGTAATCAATCGCATTGTTTGCATAAATTTCAGAAGTATGTGGTCCATCTTTTTCAGTATTAATAGGGCCTTTAATTTCTCCTTTTTTAACACCTCTTTTTACAATATTTCCTTTTTTATCATAGATATAAATTATAGCATTCTCTTTGGTGTATTTTCCATCTGCTCGCCAATCCCACAGAGGCATACGGTAATGGTCGGTTAAATAAATACCCCTACTCATAATGGTAGCACCACTGTTAAACATTCTCCCTAAAGACTTATTGTCTTGATGCCATTTACCAATTACATGAGAATTATAACCTGCATTTAAAAAAGCTTCACCAATAGCTACTTGTTCCGTTGGAATTACACGCCCAATACCTTTTAAATCAAACAATCTTCTACCCGTAAGTAGTTGAGCTCTACTTGGCATGCAAGTACCACCATTGTACGACCCCATTAAATACGTATTTGTAAAAATAAGACCCTCATTAGCCAATTTATCTATATTGGGCGTTTTTACATCTTGCCCTCCTAAAGCATGGACTCCTGTATATCTATGATCATCTGTATAAATTAATAATACATTTGGTTTACTTTGTTTTTTCTTTTGAGCTTGTATTTGTAGTGTAACAAATAAAATGCACAAAATAATTTTTATTGATTTCATATTTTACTTTTTCTGCCTTTGGCGTTTAATTATTTACTTTTTAACATCTAAAAAACATAAGCAAATAAAATTGTTTACAACCAACTTTTTTCAACTTACAATTCCTTTAACTTAAAGATGCTACAAATAAAACACTAGAGTGATTAAAAAAAAGGTAAAAAAACCGGGTAAAAAAAGGGGTAAAATGAATTAATTTACTTCTAAACCCTATTATATTTTACAATCTTCAAAAGAAATAGAAAATTCTTCATTTAAAGTTTCTTTGTAATACTTTACAAAAGATTTATAGTGACTTAACGCCAATTGTTTTTCGTTTAATTTTTGTAATGCAGTAATTCTATATTTTAAAGCCGATTCAGACAAAGGGTCTATGCTTAACCAAAGCCTTGCCGATTTTCTTAATCCCCACCAATTTTTATGTTCTACATCATAGAGACATTGCAGTTTTAATTTCTCTAAATTCTGCTCGTTAAATTGCAATATAAGATTATCAAAATTTTTAGTTTTTAAAATTTTATTCAGTTGTAAATTTTTAAAAGGATATTCTAAAACCGTATGTATTGCAGCTGTATTATAAAAAACACTATCAATAAATAACGCATCAGAAATTTCAAAAACCCATTTTCTGTCTTTATAATTTAATAAAATTCCATCGAAAGATTTTAATAATTTTCTTAAACGATGCATGTTTGTCCCTCTATTATTTTTTTGTTGAGAAATTGTATCTGTTTCCCATAAAATATCAGACAAATCCGTTGAATTAATATTTCTTTCTAAAAATCTAGGAAACAACAAAATCAAACTAAACAATCTAACTAAAGTGGGTGTAAATTCTTGTGAAATATCCTTTCCGTTTTTATCTAAAGCCTTAAAATTATCAAATAAGAATATTGCATTCTTCTCAGGGAATTCTTTTGAAATTACTTTACCTATAATTTCAATTTTTTCTTTCTTCTTTTTTCTAAGAACAAACCAAACCAGTAATAATACTATCAGCACAATTAAAATAGGAAACACCATATAAACACCACTACTTTTTTGAGATTTATAAAGTAATTTATCTACCTCTAATTTATCTTCATATACCGATTTAATTTCCTCTTTAGAAAGCACTTTACTCCAAATAGCAAATTGACTCATTTGTCCTTCAAATGCATTGCCCCAAAGACTATTACCAATAACTAAATCGGAATCTTCCCCTGTATTATCACCAATTTTTTTACGATCTACAAGAACTCCATTAATATAATAATTAATTTGATGATTGTAATTAACCGTTATCGCCAAATGAAACCATTTGTTGAGTTTTAGTTTAGGATGTTTGCTAATAACTTTAAACATATTAGGAACCGTAAACCACAAACTATTTACTTTAGACATGTATCTAAAAGAAAAATCTTGATTACCAGCAATTCCCATAATTTCTTTTCTATTGATGGGATTTACCCATGCAGCTATGGTAATTTGATTGCCAAACTTTAAATTTTTGAATTTTAAAGCTGAAAATTCTGAACTAAAATTTGCTACTAGTCCTCTAACAGAATCTTTTATAAAATTGACTTCTATATTTTCTTCTAAAATATTAGATTTAGAAGAATGATCTTTAAAATCTCCTTTAAATGGTAAGTATATTTGAAGTTTATGATAAAGATTAGACTGAAGTAAAGTGGCTCTATAATCTTCTTTAAAATCTGATTTAGAAAGCACTCGGTTCCATATTTTTAATCGATCAATGCTTCCTTCTGGTTTTGCTCCATAGCGATCATTACCCAAAAATAAATTGCTTTTTTCACCTTTCCACCAATCGGGAGAAATACGATCGTTTAACACGGGGTCTCCGTTGTAATATATGGTTAAATTACCTTTTTTTGATAACGTAAAACCAAGGTGCTGCCAAACATCATTACTCAATACCCCAACAGTATTGATATTCTTTTTTAAATAATGGTTGAACTGAATTTGACGATTGGATAAATATCTAAAATAAAAAACGTTATTTTCTGCTATAAGTGTTCCGGAGTGCATTTCTAGTTGTTTTGGCAAGAACCAAAAACTAACAGATATATCAGATTCACTTTTATTCTCTATTGAAAACGTATTTTCAATATTATTATCAAAATCTACTACTTGACCTCTTACAGGGTCGCTTTCATTTAGCTTTAAATTAGACTCAACTTGCTGACATAAAGAATGTAAATCGCCAGAAAAAAAAGGCAATGTAGATGACGATTGCCCAAATAATTTTAGGGGAGCTATTATTATAAAAAATAAAACGACTACAAACCTCATTTACAATTAAAAATTCTATTATTTTTTTGTTAAAAATAACACTTTTCAAGTAAATTAATAAGTCTTTTCTTACCTACTTAAAATAAAAACGCTGATACTCCTTAAAAAGAAGTATCAGCATTTTGTAAATATTTTAACTCAGAGCGTTTTTACTCATTTACATGTATTTTAATTACTTCTTTTCTAGCATCTTCTCCACGAACCGTAAACGAAATATCTTTTGTTTCTAAGTTCTCTATATGTCTTGCAAACAAACCGTACGCAGGAGTAGCACCTAATTTTGTAAATTCTGGATATTCCTCTTCATTTTCTGGAACTACTCTTTTAGCGTCTTCTATAGTACCGCCACCTGGCAAGTCTACTTTTACATTTTCTATAGAAATTTTTCCTAATTTATGATTTGGTGTTCCTGAGAAATAAAATCCTGTAGCAGGATTTAATCGTAATTTATCATTGTCCGTTACTTTGGCAGTAATATTTCTAATAACAACATTATTAATTGACCCTACTGGTTTTCTTGGGGCATTTCTATATACCAATCTGCGTTCACACAAGCGAATAAAAATAGGCATCTCAACATTTTCCATTTTAATATTTTCAATTAAAATATTCTCAACGTTTGCTCCATCTGCACTTAATATTTTGATTCCTCCTCCTCTGGTATCATGAACAAAACAGTCTCTTACCGTAATATTCTTCATATCTCCCATCGATTCTGTTCCAAACTTTATGGCACCCCAGTAACTTTTAATTTTACAATCATAAACCTCTATATCTGTTGTTGGTTCTGGTGAGGTAGATTTAAAACAAATAGCATCATCTCCAGAATCAATCGTACAGTTTTTAATAACTCCATGCGTACTTGAGTCGATATCAATTGCATCATTGTTTCTATTTGCATGACTGTGAATATCTATTCCATCAACTACAAAATTATCACATTGCAAAAGGTGCAAAGTCCAAGCTGCAGGTTGACGTAAATGAATGTCTTTTAATTTTACGTTTTTAGAACGCACCATTCTTACTAAGAAAGGTCTGTTTGAAACACGAATTTTTTTACTTACATAGTTATTTACTTTTGAAACTAACCCCGTTAAGTCAGGTTCTACCAATGTAATCCCCAATTTCTTTACCGTCTTTTTAATGTTATTAGGAGTAAACATTTCTCCTTGCCCATTAATGGTTCCTTTACCAGTAATAGAAACATTTTCTTCATCTATAGCACCAATAAAACACTGTCCTCTATATTGTCCCGTTGCATCAATAAATGGTTCCACTGCCGGAAAATCATTCGGATTCACACTAGCCATAAGCACCGTGTTTTCTGTAATATTTAAGTTCACATTACTTTTTAAAATTATGGTTCCAGAAACAAATACACCACCATCAATAGTAACAATTCCTCCGCCTTCTTTGGCACAAGCATCTATGGCAGACTGAATTGCTTTTGTATTTATGGTTGTATTGTCATCTTTTGCACCAAATTCTTTCACGTTCCAAACGGTCTGTTTTTGACAAGAAAAAAATAGTATTGCAATAAAAATGGTGCTAAATAATTTTAATTTTTTCATAATTATTTGTTTAAATATTCTAATCTTCTTAAAACTTGTGGTTCCTCTAAAACTTTTGATTTTAGCTTAGATTGATCAATATTAAATGAGTAATTCGCTTTGCAATCTTCCATTAAAACAATAGAATTTAAAATTAACAATGCTTCTGCTCCATCATTAGAAGCGTACAAAGATTGTGTCATTACTTCAGTTGGGTTTTCGGCTTTTGTTAACCCTAAAAATTCTGCAGCTCTCACTCTGTTAATTAATTCTGAATCACTCTTAGAAATAGACTTAATAACTGAGTTGAATTCTTTCGCTTCATCTCCAAAAGCACTGCAAGAAATTACACTCCAATATCTTACCCAAGGATCTTTAGACTGTAACCCTTTCTGAAGTTTCGATTTCGCTTTATCAAAAGTTAACAACATTAAATTAGCCGTTTCAATATATTTTTTAATATCCTTTTTATGTTTCTGTCCAAATGCAACCGGATTCTTAAATGCATTGTTTATCAAATAAAATTCTGGATAAAAAGACAAATCTGGCATGCCACAAACACGTTTGTTTAAGTTCTTTCTTAAACTTTTTAATACAGATTGATATTCTGCTTTAGTTGCCAAATTATTCAATTCATAAGGATCTACTTCTACATTATACAACTCTTCTGGTTGTTTCGGTTCAAAGAATTTAGATTGGTCTTTATTCAATTTCCCTTCTTTGTATAACGTATTCCACTGCTGATATCCTAATTGTTTATAGCGATAATTATTCATTAAACCATCAAAATTAAACGGCTCGTAATTTCTTGCATACTTGTATTTTCCTTTTCTAACAGCTCTAACCATATCGTATTTTTCATCCATACGATTTGTGTAACTGAAAGTTTCATCTCTTTTATCTAAATCTCTTTTTGAAACTCCCTTTCCTAAAAATGGTTTTCCATCTATTCCTTTTGGCATTTTAATTCCTGCTAAGTTTAAAACCGTAGCACCAAAATCAACAAAACTTACAAAACCATCATTTCTAGTACCTGCTTTTACAGAAACTAAATCTTTATATTTTGATGGAATATGAACCACTAAAGGTACGTGCAATCCCATTTCATTAATATATCCTTTACTTCCTGGTAAAACACCTCCGTGATCTCCGTAGTAAAAAATAAAAGTATCATCGAACAAACCATCTTTTTTTAAGTTGTCAATAACCTCGCCAACCTGAGCATCCATTTCCTGGATTTTATCGTGATAACGCGCAACAGAATATCTAAATAAAGCTGTCTGCGGATGATTGGGTTGCACAAACACTTTTGATTGATCTGTTTTTGTACCAGCTTTTACATCTTCTTCTGTAAAATGCATCTGTCCTTCATGCGTAGTACCAATATTGTAGACATGATAAAAAGGTTGATTGGGTTTTCTATCTCTCCAAGTTGCTTTTTTAGATGAATCATCCCAAACATTAGCGCCTGTAATAATGTTATAATCTTCTTTTGCATTATTTGTAGTGTAATAACCAGCTTTTTTTAAATAGGCCGGAAACATTTCTACACCGTTTGGCATCGGTACTTTTACCATCTTTCTATGGTAATGAGTTCCTAACCTTGGTCCGTAAGAAGACGCAATTAATGTAGACCTTGCAGCACTACAAACAGGCGTATTTGAAAAAGCGTGATTAAAAACAACTCCAGTTTCCGCTAGTTTTTCAATATTAGGAGTTGCTGCTCCTGTTTTATCATATAATTTTAAATAATGCTTAGAATTATCTTCAGAAACAATCCATACAATATTTGGTCTTTCAATTTTCTGTGCATTTATCTTTACACTATAAGAAAACTGCAGTAAAGCGATTAAAATTAGAAACTTAAATTTCATTTAAAAGTATTTTTAATTAATTTATTCAAAAAAAAGACTTACTTTTTAAGTAAGTCTTTTTTTAATTTAGTCTACATGAGCGTCTACCGCTCCACCAATTTGATTTTCTTTATAGCCTTCTAATGTTATTTTATATACATGTGCATATTTAGTAGGAAGATTATTTGGAGCTTCAATAACCACACCTCTTTCATCTCGTACCCATTCAACTTTTTCATTGCTACCTAATAATTCAATTTTTTCAATTTTAGAATTTAAAGCACCAAGATCTGTACTTAAAGCTTTTAATACCGTAACTACTTTAGGAGCATCCATTACAGTTGCGTATAAAAGTTTGTCTCCTTTTTTTACATAACGGATATCTGTATTCTTATAAACAATTTTTATTTTTTCTACTTTATGTCCTCCTTCTGGCAAACGAGTTGGACCTTCACCAAAAACAGTCCAAGGACGTGTACCGTAAATAGATTCTCCGTTTACTTGCAACCAAGCACCCATTTCTTCTAATAAATAAGCCATTTCTTTAGGAATAGAACCATCTGGATTTGGAGGAACATTTAATAACATACATCCATTTTTAGCAACAATATCAACTAAAATATCTACTAATTCGTTTGGTGTTTTGTATTTAGCACCTGGTCTAAAAAACCATTGTCCTGGAGAAGTATCTGTTAACCAAACATCTTTTGTCGGTTGGTTTGGACGCCCTCTTTCGTAATCTTTAATTGCTGTAGAAGCCGGAAAAGTAGATTCTTTATAAGCTACAGCTACATCTTTACCCCATTTTTGTCCTGCATTGTAATAATATGCTAAGAATTTTTGACGAGATTCTTCTGTCATATTTTCTAGCCACCAATCAAACCAAATTAAATCTGGTTGATATACATCTATATATTCTTTTAATTTTGCCCACCATTCTTTGTAAAAACGTTTGTCTGGAGTTTTAGAGTCTAATGAATGAGGACTTGTATATAAGTCATAATCTTTAGGGTTGATGTTTCCATGCGCATGAGCTGGCGCATAATATTGCCAAGTAAATGCATGATGAAAAGAAGCCATAAACTTCATTCCGTTTGCTTCAATTTCTTTTTTTAATGCTGCAGATGGATCTATACCACCATAATTCATAGAATTCCAACGCGTAGATTTAGCATCCCACATTGCAAAATTGTCATGATGCATAGCAACAGGCCCCGCAAACTTTGCTCCTGATAATTTAAATAATCTTGCCCATTCTTTAGCATCAAAACCGGTTGGTTTAAATTCTTCAATAATTTCTATATATCCTTTTTCTTTAGGATCTCCGTATTTCTTTTTATGAAGTAAATAATTAGACGATGGTTTTCCGTTTTTTGTTGGTACAATTTTACCATCCGTATACATTTTCATACCATGCCAACCTGCATAATGTTGTTTAGGGTCTGCACCTACAAAGGCGTTAGAAACTGGTCCCCAATGTGCATAAATTCCAAATTTTGCATCTTGAAACCATTCAGGTTCTTGATTCACCTTCTCTAATGATTTCCAATTTTCTTTAAATTTCTTCTTTTTCTGCGCTTGCATATTTGTAGGGACTAACACTTGCAGTGCTAAAGCCAAAAAAGCAAGTTTGTGGAACTTATTAATTTGCATATTTCTTATTTTTAATTTAATATAGATGTTTACTTCTTATGATGAGCCTTCTTAGCTTTCTCTATTGCTTGTTGTTTTAAAACTTCTTCATAATTACCTGTTAAATATTGCTGCTTAGATTTGGCATTAGCCTTTCTATCAAATAGCACTTTATATTTTGGGTAATCATTTGTTTTAATGGTGTTTTTAACAAGATGTTTGTATCGTTTATCATACAATTTTCTCATTTTTTTAAGTTGCTTGTTATATGTTGGATTGTTCGCCAAATTGGTCATCTCCAATCGATCTTTTCCAATATGAAACAATTCTTCAGTTGGCAACATTCTATGATCTGAGTATTGCCAGTAAATGTATTTCCAATCTTTTGTAACCACCGTCATTTCTTGAATTTCATCATTACCCCACATGTTAGTAAGCGTAATAGATTTTCTTCTAAATTTCTTTGGTTTATCAATAAGCTTTTCCAAATTTTTACCATCCATATTTTTAGGAACAGAAACACCTGCTAAACTTAAAATGGTAGGTGCTAAATCTATATTAGCTGTTACCTCTTCTCTTTTAAGACCGCTTTCTTTTTTAGATTTTCTTGGGTCATAAATAATTAATGGCGATTTAGATGCTTCTTCATAAGGCAATACTTTCCCTGCTAAATTATGAGCTCCACAACTATAACCATTATCACTTGTAAATATAATTATGGTGTTTTCTGCAACGCCTAATTCTTCTAAAGATTTACGAATCATTCCCAAAGAATAATCTACACCATGAATTAATTGATTGTATTTTGTAATAGCTGTTTGATACGACTCTTCTGAATCTCGCCAAAAATTATAGGCATTATATTGTCTGCCAGATTTTGCTTGCGCAGATAAGTGTGTAGCATTTTCAGCACCATAATTATCTGGTTTTTTATACTTTTTGTTCTTATAAACATAATCAAAATACTTATCTGGTGTAAAAGGTAAATGTGGTGCCTTAAAACTTATAGACATACAAAATGGTTTTCCAGATTTTTTAGCCGTTTTTATAAAATCATGAGCCCAAGCACCATAAGCTCTCGTACTATGAGGATATTTTTCAGCGTACTGCGCAATGGTAGGATTTTTAGCTGTTTTATAATTAGTTTGTCCTGGTCCGCCACCCCAAACATCAAAAGCATCCGAAGGAATAACATCATACGTGTTTTCGTCCCAACTTTCCCCATCAGAAACAGCAAAACCAAACTTACCAGCAAAACCTGTAAAATAACCCGCTTCTTTTAATAGTACAGGATATGATTTCTGAAATTTTTCTGGTTTTAAAGGTCCATGCATAAAATTGCATCCCGTTTTATATTCATACATACCCGTCATAATAATTGCACGACTGGCCATACAAATTGCAGTAGTATTGTAATGATTTTTAAACAACACGCCTTCATCAGCCAAATTATCCATATTAGGCGTTAAAACTTGACTATTTCCATAACAGCCAGTTGCAATACTTGTTTGATCATCTGAAAGTAAAAAAACGATATTAGGTCTAGTTTCCTGACTATATCCAAAGGAAATATAACAAAGACTTAATATGGTTATTACAAACTTTAATTTATTCATTTTGAATGTTATTTAATTCTTTTAACGTACATATAAAAAGCAGAAAAGGTAAGCTCTTTATTGTCTTGAAAATTTGCTTCGAAATGTTGTCTTCCACTATGAAGATGTGCATTAAAAACTACACTTTTCTTTGACCTATCTACGTCTTTTTCTAAATGCAACCCTTCAATATCTAAAACAGCTTTTTCTATATTTAAGTTGATGCTTTTTGGTTTAACAACGTACCAAGGAGTTGTTTCTCCTAATTGTTCGATAGAGTCTTCAAAAGATAAGTTAGATTCTTTAGGCCATCTAGAAATTTCAATTTCATATTCTCCTTCTTCTTGAATATCTAACAACCAGTAAGCTTTTGTTAAAGCTGGCTTTTTACCTGAATAAGGATCTCTTACATAACTTTGATTCCAAGCAAGAGGTTCATCAGAATGTAAATCATGAGCAGTTATAACAGTTTCTTCGTTTAGTTTTTTTCCTATTTTATAAGCTTCAAAATAAGCAAAATCATCAGAAATATGTTTCCACCATCTTTCATAAGCTTGTCTCATTTCTGCAACTTTAGCAGGGTGTTTAGCAGCAATATCATGTTTTTGACCTACATCTCCAGAAATATTGTACAATTCTTTTCCATCAATCAAACGCCATTCATCATCCATCACAGAAGATTTAAACCATTTTTTTGGTTTTTGTTGTCTATTGGTATCTACAACACCATATCTATGAGACCATGTAGATCCATTTTCTTCGAATAAAGGTTTTAAACTTAAACCATCATACTCAGATTCAGCTGGTTTTTCTAATCCGCATAAATCAATTAAAGTAGGTAACAAATCATAATTCATTGTCAATTTATCTACATCTAATCCTTTTTTAATATCTCCATCTTTCCAACGAATAAAAAGCGGAACTCTATGACCACCATCGTATTGAGAAGACTTTCCTCCTCGCATACCTGCATTAAAACCTTGTACAACTCCTTTATTAACTCTATACCCAGTTGCAGTTCCATTATCAGTCATAAAAATTAAAATAGTATTGTCTTTTAAACCTAACTTTTTTAACTTTTTATCTAATTTTTCTATGTTGTCATCTATGTTGGTAATCATACCATAATATGCTTTTTGAGTCTCACTAATGCTGGTCTCATCTTTATACATATCATAATATTTCTGCGGAACGTTCATTGGCCCATGAGGCGCATTTAAGGATAGATACACAAAAAATGGTTTATCTTTATTTTTATCTATATAGTCAATTGCTTCATCAAAAAACACATCTGTACAATAGCCTTCAAATTTTTCTGGTTTTCCGTTTCTAAAATACGTGTCATCAAAATAATCATTTTGCCAATAATCTGGTGTTTGACCAATACCACCTCCTCCATGAGAAACTACTTCTTCAAACCCCCTATTTTGAGGTAAATATGGATATGCATCACCTAAATGCCATTTACCAAACATGGCTGTTTTGTAATTATTTTGTCTAAATACTTCTGGCATTGCCACATATTTTTCTCTTAAAATATTACAACCACCAACGGTATGCCATACCCCTGCTTTGTTACCATCTACTCCAGACATAATACCAGACCTACTTGGGGCACAAGTAGAACCTGTATGAAAATTTGTTAAACGAGTACTTTCTCTATGTAATTTGTCTAATTGAGGTGTTTTTATCACCTTATTTCCATGTGCGGCTATATCTCCATAACCTTGATCATCTGTTAAAATAAATATAACATTTGGTTTTTTACTTTTTTGAGCTTTTATACCAAAAGACATCAAAGTAAATGCAACTAATAATAATAATAAATTCCGTTTGTTTACCATTCTTTTTTTGTTAACTAAATTATTTACTAAAAAAAATATAAACTTAAATAAATTACGCTTTTTGAATAATTTATTTAAATTTTACATTTGTGAGTGTAAACTTCAGAAAAAACAGCATAACTTAAGGCTATAAACTATCTAAAAAATAGAATATATCACCTAATTAGTATTTAAATGAACTGTCACCCCCATTACACAACTCAACAAAACAACTATATATCAAACAATTAGTCTTTAAGGCATGTTTCTTTTTAAAAAACTAAAATTAGATTTCTTAAATCTAATTTAGCTTAGGTCTTTTTTTTCACTAATTTTGTCTTATTGTTTATTATAAATAATTAAAATTTTTACCTCTTAAATTCATATAAGTATATGCTAAAATTTTTCATGAAAAATAAATTTAAATTTACGTTACTTATCATAGCTACCTTCGTTTTTTTTATAGAAGAAACGCAAGCTCAAGACAATATTTATTTTGAACATATTACTACACAAGATGGTTTGTCTCAAAATGATGTAAATTCTATTTATCAAGATAAACAAGGCTATATGTGGTTTGGTACACATGACGGCCTTAATAAATATGATGGGTATAATTTTACTACTTATAATCTTAATCAACAAAATCCTAAAAGTATTAATAGTAACTTAATCTTTACCATTACTGGTGATGACAATAATAACTTATGGATAGGAACATCGGGCAGCGGACTTAATTTTTTTAATAGATCTCTAGAAGAGTTTACACATTTTAAACATGACGAAAACAATATAAACAGTATTGCTAGTAATACCGTTAGATATGTTTTTAAAGACTCAAAAAACAGATTATGGATTTGCACCTACAATGGTTTAGACCTCCTTGATTTAAATGAATCTTTAAGTTCCATAAAATTTAAGCACATTACAATTGCCTCTAGCGAAACTTCTGTAAAAGTAAAAAAACTGAAATCTCTTACTATTTTTGAAGACAGTAACAACAATGTATGGGTTGGTACAGATGAAGGTTTATTTAAGTTAATTGAAGATGAAAACGGAAAAACTTCTCATTTTGAAAAAATAAAAGTAAAATTAAATAACATTAAAAGTATTAAAGAGGATAAAGGCAGGTTATTTTTTGGTGCTAATAGTGGTCTCTATGTCTTAGATTTAAAAAACCCTTCATATGAACCACATTTAATATGGAGAAAAGACTATAAATATTCCATTAACCATATTCTGTTTGTAAATAATCAATTATGGGCAGGAAGTGCAAGTGGATTAATTCTATTTGATAATTCTGGCACTCAAAGAAATCCTAAATTTAGTAAAATCATTACGTATAAAGCGAGTCAAAAAAATGGTATCAGTAAAAATACAATAACATCATTATTTAAAGATAGAACAGGTATTGTTTGGGTAGGTACAAACGGAGGAGGAATAAATAAATTTTATCCTGGAAAAAAACAATTTAAACATGTAAAAAATACTCCAGACCCAAAGAGTTTAAGTTACGATAAAGTAAGAGCAATTTATGAAGATAGTAACGGTTCTCTTTGGGTTGGTACCGAAGGTGGTAGTCTAAACATGTTACCAAAACAAGCCGATAAAAACAACTATTATGGTTTTATAAAATTTCCAAAAATAAATAATGTTTTTACTATTGATGAACTAAAAAGAGGAGATAAAAAAATACTTTTGTTAGGAGAAGGCTCTAATGGTACCAATCTTCAACAATTAGATATTACAGACCCCGATAACATAAAAAAAATAGAATTTAATGATTTCAGCAAAATAAAAGGCAGTATTTTTTCCATATTAGAAGATAGTGACAAAAATATTTGGATTGGTACTTATAATAATGGCATAAATCGTTCTTTATACAACTCACAAACCAAAAGCTATAAAAACGACGTATTAACTTTTGATTATAAAGACTCCTTAAGCGTTCCTAGTCATCTCATTAGAAATATTCTTGAAGATAAAAAAGGAAATATTTGGTTTGGTACAGGAGACGGATTATGTGTTTTATCTAAAACAGAAAAAACAAAAGATAAACCTAAATTTACAATCTATAAAAGTAACGCTGATGATATAAATAGTATTAGCCATAACTATATTTTAGAACTCTTTGAAAGTGAAAAAGGAGATTTATGGATTGGTACTTTTGGCGGTGGATTCAACAAATACGTACCTGCAACAGATAGTACTAAGGTGAAATTTATATCCTATAAAACAGAAAACGGTTTACCAAACAATGTTGTTAAAGGAATTCTCGAAGATGATGACCACGACCTTTGGATATCTACCAACAAAGGTCTTTCTAAATTTAATGAAAATTCTGAAACTTTCATGAATTATGATGTGAATGATGGTTTACAGGATGATGAATTTCAAGAACTTGCAAGGTGTAAACGTAAAAATGGACAATTATTATTTGGTGGCGTAAATGGTTTTAATGTTTTTGAACCAAAAGATATTAAGAACGATACTTTTGAAGCAGAAACAGTAGTCACCAACCTTTTAATAGCAAACAAACCTATTAAAATTGGCGAAAAAGTGAATGGTAGAGTACTGTTAAAAAATCCTTTATGTAACAAATCTACAATTGATTTAAACCATAATGAAAACAGTTTATCTTTTGAGTTTGCTGCATTCCATTATGGAGCTCCTGAAAAAAACGAATTCGCTTATAAACTAGAAGGTTTCAATAAAGATTGGGTGTATACAGATTCTAAAAAAAGATTTGCAACCTATACAAATCTTTCACCAGGTAATTACACATTAAAAGTAAAAGCATCTAACAATGATAAACTTTGGGACTCTACTCCTTTTGAATTAAATTTAAAAATAGCTCCACCTTTTTGGTTAACAAAGTTCGCTTACTTTTTGTACCTTTTATTAATTATAGGCATTTTACTTTTATACAGAAGATATACTATTATTAGTACATCAAAAAAACACAGTTTAGAATTAGAACATGTAGAAAAAGAAAAAACAGATGAACTACAACGAATAAAATTAGAATTCTTTACAAATATAACGCATGAGTTTACAACCCCTTTAACCTTAATAAAAGGACCTTTAAACTTTTTACAAAAAGAAGGAGACAACATTGATAAAGATATTGTTAAAGAACAATACAAGTTAATGCAAAAAAATACAGATTACTTACTTAGACTTATCTCTCAATTACTAGATTTCAGAAAAATGAATCAAGGTCAAATGAGATTGGTGATGAGAAACAGTAATATTGTTCAGTTTATAAAAGAAGTTAGTGAACCTTTTCAGTTCTTAGCACAAAAAAATCTAATAGAATTTACTATAGAATCTACTGATAATCAATTACAATCTTGGTTTGACCATGATACTTTAGAAAAAATAATAAATAATTTACTTTCAAATGCTTTTAAATTTACACCAGATAAAGGTTCAATAACAATTAATATATCAAGAGATAATAAAAGTAATGTAACTTTTAAAAACCCTACTAAGACTTCTAAGTTTGTATATATTCAGGTAAAAGATTCTGGAACAGGAATGGATGAAACTAAAATAGAAAGTATTTTTGAACGTTTCTTTTCTGAAAAAAATAAAGAAAAGAAAGACTCTAAAGGAATGGGTATTGGTTTGGCTTTTGTTAAAGATATTACAGAACTTCACCAAGGTGAAATTAGAGTAATAAGCAAGCACAATGAAGGCACCAATTTTATAGTGAGACTTCCTATAGAGAAAAAAGCGTATCTTAATATTCCAGAAATTACATGTAAAGAAACCTCTGAAAGCGATTTTTACTTACGTTCTTCAGAATCAGATTCTCTTGCAATTAGTATTAATGATGAAATTGAAGATCAACAGTTAAATGAAAAATCAAAATCTGACTTACCCGTTTTACTAGTTGTAGATGATAATGAAGATATTAGAACCTTTATTAAGCTTGCTCTTGGAAAAAAATATAAAATTTATACGGCTGAAAACGGAGAAGAAGGATTAAAATTGGCAGGAAAAATAATTCCGAAAATAATTATTTCTGATATTATGATGCCGGTTATGGATGGTATTGAATTTTGTAATAAAATAAAAACAAAAAAGGAAACCAGTCATATTCCTGTTGTTTTATTAACAGCAAAATTATCTAAAGAAAATGAAAAAATAGGTTTAAGAACAGGTGCAGATGCTTATATTAGAAAACCTTTTGATGTAGAAATTCTGGACTTAAAACTAAATAATATTTTAAACTATAGAGAAGAACTAAGAAGTAAGTTTAACCTAGAAATTACTTTACAACCAAAAGAAATTACGGTTACCTCTGTAGATGAACGCTTTTTACAACAAGCAATGGAAGTTGTAGAAAAACACATGACAAATACAGATTTTAATGTTGAAATGCTAATTAAAGAAATGGGCTATAGCAGAACCAACTTATATACTAAGTTTAAAGAGATTACAGGCCTTTCATCTAGTGAATTTATTAGAAGTATTAGATTAAAAAGAGCCGTACAACTTTTTGAACAAAGTGATCTTTCTGTAAAAGAAATTATGTACATGACAGGTTTTAACACCGCTTCTTACTTTGCAAAATGTTTTAAAAAACAATTTGGTGTTATCCCAAGTGAATATGTAAAACAAAAAAATAAATAAGAATAAGAAAATATTGACTACCTGAGAAATTTCAGTTTTAGAAAAAATATTCTAGTTTAAAAAGTATCCGATAAAAACTTAAAGCATCTTACTTTAAGGTTTTATCATGTACTATGCTCTTTTTTATAAAATGAAGGAGTCCTCTTTGTAAATTTTTTAAATTGTCTATGAAAAAAAGGAACAGATTCATAGCCACAAGCAAAACAAATTTCACGTACAGACCAATCGGTGTCCATTAACATTCTTTTGGCCATATTTATTTTATATTGATTTAAAAAAGTAAAAAAAGGTCTTCCCATTATTTTACTAAAGAAACGAGAAAAAGACTGTTCAGACATGTTAACTAAATCTGCTAATTCTTTTAGTTGTATTTTTTTATGATAATGGCTTTCTACATAATCGTGTACTTTTCTAATGCGAGAACTATATTCTGTAGGCAAATCATCTATAAACCTTTTTTCTGATAGTTCACGATATTCAAAATTAGATAGCAATACCAATATATTCTGAAGTTTTAAATACAATTCCGTTCCTTCTAAAGTCAATAATTCTTTTAAAAGTGAAAACATTTCATTTGCATTTTCTTTTGTAAAAAGGATTCCTTTAGAGGCTGCTTTTAGCATTTTAAAAACATTTTCCATTTCCGGTACTCTTGCATAAATCCCTGTATTCCATTGAATCACTATAGATGAACATGTTGAGTTTTTTACCGAATTATTTTTCCAACAATGCGGCACATTTGTTCTTACTAAAACCAACTCCCCCGCTTCAAACGGACCAACATAATCTCCAATAAATTTGGTTCCAGTACTTTTTTCTATAAAAGTAAGTTCATGCTGAGGATGAAAATGCCAAGGTGCCTCAAACCGATCTCCCGCATACCTAAAAGCAATAATGGATTTCTGATTATTTAAAGGTACTTTTTCAAATTTTGGCTGCATAAGTCTCTATTATATTCCAAATATATTCAACAATTACCAAAATACAACATAATAGGGTACTTTATTGCGTAAATAAGGGAATATTTCATTTTAGAAATAAACAATCTTTGACAACTTTAAAATGTCAATTTAAATATATGAAAGCAAGCGAATTTCCAGATGCATTTAAAAATGCAAGACAAAAAGAAGGAATTGGTAAAATGGACGATCAAAATGATCCAGTAACCATGGTTTTACGTCACAAAGAAGTACGTAAATGTGCACACCAATGGCAAAACTTTCAATCTGGAGGAGATGAAATTGGTAGAATTGTAATTCCGTCTGAAGTAGCTATTAGAGACACCAGACAGATTCCTTTTGAAGTAGATCCACCAAAACATAAATCTTTTAGAGATATTTTAGATCCTTGGTTTAAAAGACCTTTACAGGAAGAGTATTCTGCAAAAATAAAAACAATTATTGATGAAATAGTTGAGGAATCTTTAAATCCTGATGAAGTAGAAGTTGTTGCTGATTTTGCCTTAAAACTGCAATCTAGAGCTTTAACCCTATTATTAAACATTCCGTATTCTGAAGCCGAATTATGGATTTCTTGGGGAACGCACGTTTTTAGAAGTGATGATTCTGATTTAGACGCAGACAAAGCCAATATCTTGTATGATTATATTGACAAACAAATAGATTTGGCTATTGAAACACCAAGTGAAAGTTTGTATTCTGTACTTTTAAATTCTGAAGTTGATGGTAAAAAAATGACCAAAGAAGAAGTAAAAGGGGTATTGATATTAACTTTTGCAGGCGGTAGAGATACCGTAATTAACGCCGTAACCAACTCTATCGCTTACTTTTCTGAGCATCCAAAATCTTTGGCAGCAATAAAGGAAAATCCAGCAATGATTAACAATGCAGTAGAAGAATTGATTCGTTATTTTTCTCCATTAACACAAATGGGACGTGTGGTAACAAAGGATGTACAGGTTTGCGAACATGCTGTAAAAGCAGATACTCGAATTTCTTTAAACTGGGCTTCTGCAAACAGAGACGAAAATGTTTTTGAAAACCCTAACGAAGTGGTTTTAGATAGAAAAGTGAATCCGCATGTTAGTTTTGGATTTGGTACACACAACTGTTTAGGTGCTACGCATGCACGTCAAATATTAAGAATATTGTTGGCTACTTTATCTCAAAAAGTAACCTCAATAGACGTTTTAGAAACAAAAGAAAACATAGAACATCTAGGAGAATTCAACCGTAAGGTTGGTTTTGATGCTCTTAAAGTTAAATTTAATACATAAAAAAGATGGCAAAAATAACATTTATAACAAGCGACAACGAATCAATAACTGTAGAAGGAACTTCTGGTTCTGTAATGGAATTGGCTGTAAACAATAACATTAAAGGAATTGATGGTGATTGTGGTGGCGTTTGCTCTTGCGCAACGTGTCATGTACATGTAGAACCTGAATTTGTGTCAAAAACAGGACAAGCAGAAGAAATGGAAAATGATATGTTAGAGTTTGATGATTTAACCAACGAATACAGCAGACTTTCTTGCCAAATTCAGGTGAGCGAAGCATTAGACGGTGTTGTTTTTAAAGTTGCTAAATAAATTTTGATGTTAGATTCAGTAAATAAAGTTTGTGTTGTAATTGGTGCAAGTCATGCAGGTGTAAATTTTGCTTTCAATTTAAGAAAAGAAGGTTGGCAAGGAGAAATTGTTTTGTTTGATTCAGACCCAAATACGCCTTATCACAGACCACCTTTATCAAAATCTTATATTATTGATGGTGATTTAAATAGCAATCTTTTAAAACCGTTAGAGACTTATCAAAAGGAAAATATCACTTTAAAGCTAGGTGTAAAAGTAACGGCTATCAATAGAGATGATAAAACAATTTCTATTGAAAATGAAGGTGCTCAAAAATATGATAAATTAATCATTGCAACGGGTGCAAGACCTTTTATTCCTCCTATTTCTGGAATTGAAAGTGCTACTAATTTATTTCCGATGAGAACTGCGGATGATGCTATGGCTATTAAAAGTGCTATTGATACATCCGAAGAAAAAAAGGTTGTAATTATTGGTGGTGGTTATATTGGTTTAGAAACTGCAGCTTCCTTAAAAAAAATAGGCGCAAATGTAACCGTATTAGAAAGGGAAGAACGTGTTTTAGCAAGAGTTACTGCGCCAGTTATGTCAGATTTTTTTATGGAACTCCATCAACAAAACAACGTAGAAATTCTAACCAATAAGAATGTTACTTCGATAAAAACAGAAAATGATTTAAATACTGTTTTTTGTGATGATGCAACTTCCTTTGATGCTGATATTATCATTGTAGGTGTTGGTATTCGAGTAAATACGGAGCTTGCTCAAAATGCTGATTTAGACATTGAACAAGGAATTAAAGTAAACGAATTCGCCCAAACTAATGATGAAAACATCTATTCAATTGGCGATTGTACTTTTCATTACAATCCACATTATAAAAGGTATTTACGTTTAGAATCTGTACAAAATGCAGTAGACCAAAGTAAAGTTGCAGCAGCTTCAATTTGTGGTAAAGAAATTATTTATGATACTATTCCTTGGTTTTGGTCAGATCAATATGATGTAAAATTACAAATGGTTGGTTTATCTAACGGCTACAATGATGTTTTAATCAGAAAAGAAGCAACAGAAAATACTAGTTTTTCTGTTTGGTATTTTAAAGATGATGAGTTATTAGCTGTAGATGCCATTAACAACGGGAAAGCCTTTGTATTGGGAACGAGGTTTATCAAAGGAAAACAAAAAATAGACAAAACAAAATTAGTGGATGTTTCAATACCTATGAAACCAACTACTTTTTTATAAAATAAAACAATACACATTTTGAATTAAAATGGTTTACTAAATGTCAGTTCGAGTGATTCCTATTTTTTGAGGAATCGTATCGAGAACTAGTTTAAAAGCTAAAAACGGAATCTAATTGAACGCATTTTATCAAAATGAAAAACAAATTAAAATAAAACTATGAGCATACAATCTAAATCTGCAATTGCTACAGGAGATGGAAATTTTATTATTGATACCATCACAATTGCAGATCCAAAGAGTGATGAAATTATTGTAAAAATTAAAGCTGCTGGTTTGTGTCATACAGATCATGATTCTTTAACTTGGGGAAAACCAATTATTTTAGGTCATGAAGGTGCAGGAATTATAGCGGAAATTGGTGCAGATGTTACGAATTTTAAAGTTGGTGATAAAGTTATTTTAAACTGGGCAACTCCTTGTATGAAATGTTTTCAATGTCAAGAAGGCAATCAACATATTTGTGAAAATAATTCGCCCGTAACCGCTGGAGGAAATGGATTTACTCCTGGTCACGCGCATTTAGAAGGGTCAAAATGGAACAATCAACCTATAGAGCGTTCTTTTAATATTGGTACTCTTGCAGAATATGCTTTGGTAAAAGAATCTGCTTGTGTAAAATTAGAAAGTAAAATGCCAATGCCATCCGCAAGTATTATTAGTTGTGGAGTAATGACAGGTTACGGTTCTGCTGTAAATACGGCGAAAGTTACTGCGGGAAGTTCTGCCGTAATTTTAGGAACTGGAGGTGTAGGTTTAAACGTAATTCAAGGTGCTAGAATATCTGGAGCAGCAAAAATAATTGCAATTGATATTAATGCAGAACGTTTAGAAATGGCTAAACAATTTGGAGCAACGCATACTATTTTAGCAGATAAAAATGATGTTGGATTGATGAAAGCATCAGAAGAAGTTAAGAAATTAACAGAAGGAAGAGGAGCTGATTATGCTTTTGAGTGTACTGCTATTCCTGCTTTAGGCGCTGCGCCATTGGCAATGATTAGAAATGCAGGAACTGCTGTTCAAGTTAGTGGTATTGAAGAAACTATATCAATAGATATGAATCTTTTTGAATGGGATAAAATTTACATCAACCCATTATATGGAAAATGTAGACCACAAATAGATTTCCCAAAATTGGTAAATTTATATGATAAAGGTGATTTATTATTAGATGAAATGATTACCAGAACCTATCCTTTAGAAGATTTACAACAGGCTTTTGATGATATGTTAGCGGGTAAAAATGCAAAAGGAGTTATTGTTTTTGATTAATTAATATAATATTCTTAATTTTTATGAAATACAGAATTCAAGCTTTAGTGTTAATTAGTTTTTTAATTTTTATAACAAATTTTAGCGCGCAAATAAAAGCAACCGAAGGAAAAAAGTGGACCGTTATTAAAAATCTTTCTGATGAATTTAATGGAAAAAAACTAGATAAAAGGAAATGGATTGCAGATCCTGAAGGACATCCCGATTTTGGTTGGATTGGAAGGCCTCCTGCCCTATTTAAAGAAAGTTCGATTACACTTAATAAAGGAAAATTAGAAATTGAAGTTGGTAAATTAGATAAAACTTTTACAAGTTATAAATACAGTACGCCTTCAGTTTATAATTATTATGGAGGTATTATTAGAGCATTAAAATCAATCTCTTATGGTCATTATTTTGAAGCCAAATTTAAAATGAATAAAACAGAAATGGGTGGTGGTTTCTGGCTGATGTCTAAAAATATTTGTGATTTTAAACATGAAATAGATATTACAGAATCTGTCGGTTCTATTTCTCCTTTAGCTGAAGAATGGGGCAAAAAATGGGACAAAATAATGCACTCAAATACCATTCATAGGAAAACCAATTGTAATGAAGCAATTCGTAGTCAAGCCGTTGTTTATCCTGAGGTTAAAAATTCAGATAAATATTACACGTATGGTTGTTGGTGGAAAAGTCCAACCGAATTGTTGTTCTATTTAGACGGGAAACACGTTTATACTGTAAATCCACCAGTCAATTTTAACCAAGAATTATTTCTTCATTTTTCCATCGAAAAATATGATTGGAATCCTATTCCGGAAGATGGAGGGAAAGTAGCAAGTGCATCAAAAGACGACAGAACAACTTATATCGATTACATCAGAACTTATAAATTAGAAGATAAAAATTAAATTTATTCCAATTATTATGAATAGAAAAACATCAATTTTAATTATTGTTTTTAGTAGCATTTTTAGTTTAATATCTGCTCAAGAAACCGAATTATTAAAAAATTGGAAATTCACCAATTACGATTATGGTGCAGCTTTTCAAAAAGATTTTGATGATGCTGATTGGGAAAACGTAACAGTTCCTCATGATTGGGCAGTGCAACAAGATTTTAATTTTGCGCATGATGTGCAATTAACAACTGTAATACAAGATGGTGAAACCAAGCCAAGATATAGAACTGGTAGGTCTGGTGCGTTGCCTTATGTTGGCATTGGTTGGTACAGAACAAATTATAACATTACGGAATCAGAATTAGAAGAAAAAGTTCAGATTCTTTTTGACGGCGCAATGAGCAACGCAAAAGTGTATGTAAATGGCCAATATGTTGGTGAACGTCCTTTTGGTTATATTTCTTTTCATTTTGATATTACAAAATTTCTAAAATCCGGAGATAATACAATAGCAGTTCGATTAGAAAATTTTAATAGTCAATCTCGCTGGTATCCTGGAGCTGGTTTGTATAGAAAAGTATCCGTAATTAAAACTAATAAAACGCACGTTAAAACCTGGGGGACTTTTGTAACGACTCCTGTTATTGCAAAAAGACATGCTGAGGTACATGCAGATATTGAAGTTTTAGGAAGTGGAAATTATACAATGATTAATGAAATCATTTCTCCTGACGGAAAACAAATCGAAAGAAAATCAAAAAAAATCACCATTCAGAAAAACACTAAAATCTCTGAAAACTTTAAAGTTTCTAAACCAAAACTTTGGGATTTAGATACGCCAAATTTATATCAACTTAAAACATCAATTTTAAAGAATGATAAAGTTGTTAATACCTACACAACACCTTTTGGAATAAGAAGCATTCGTTTTGAAGTAGATGGTTTTTATTTAAACGATAAAAAAATAAGGTTTAAAGGTGTTAATATGCATCATGATTTAGGTCCTGTTGGTGCCGCTTTTCATAAAGAATTATTTGTACGTCAGATGAAAAAGATGAAAGAAATGGGTGTAAACGCAATTCGTTTTTCTCACAATCCTCCTGCTCCAGAAGCTTTAGATATTTGTGATGAAATGGGACTTTTAGCCATTGATGAAGCTTTTGACGAATGGCAAATTGGTAAAGTAATGAATGGGTATTCTAAACATTTTGACAAATGGGCTAAAACAGACTTAACAGATATGATTTTGCGTGATAGAAATCACCCAAGTATTATAATGTGGAGTATTGGTAATGAAATTATGGAGCAATATAAACACGATCCAAATAATATAACCGATTACTTAAATAAAATTGTAAAAACTTTAGATACAACGCGTGCTACAACTGCTGGTTTTAACTCAGCTTCTGGTTCTTTAAAAAGCGGAATGGCCGAAATAGTTGATGTTGCAGCCTTTAATTATAAACCTGGTATTTATAATCAAATAAGAAAAGAATATCCGAATTTAAAATTTTTCGCAAGTGAAACCGGTGGATCTGTTAGTGTTAGAAACAGCTATAAATTCCCAGTAGTTTTTGATACCATTCATACGAAAAGAGGAAACTCTTTAAATACAAATACTTATAAAGATGGTTATCCTGGTAACTATGAAACTACCAATGTTTCTTGGGGATATCCTGCTTATAAAGAGTTTGCTGCACAAGACAAAAACACAAGTGTTTATGGCGAATTTGTTTGGACGGGTTATGATTATTTAGGAGAACCTTCTCCTTATCACGAAGTAAAAGCTAGAAGTTCTTATTTTGCGCCAGTTGATTTTATTGGTTTAGAAAAAGATAAATTCTACCTATATCAAACACAATGGAAAAAGGATAAAGATGTACTACACTTTTTTCCTCATTGGACTTTACCTGAAATGAAAGGTAAAGAAATTCCAGTTGTATGTTATACTTCTTATGAAAAAGCTGAATTATTTGTGAATGGAAAAAGCTATGGAATTCAAACTAAAAAACCATTAAAAAATCATGAGTACGAAAGTAATTCTATAGACAAATCTGCTTCTGGAGGTGGTAATTGGGATTTATTTAAAGCCTATGCTATTGTTTGGGATGCTGTAGTTTATGAACCTGGAGAAGCTAAAATTGTAGCTTATAATAAAAAAGGAAAGAAAGTTGCTGAAGTGACACGAGTTACTGCCGGTGAGCCTCATCATATAGAAATAAAACCAGAATTAAAAACCATTAAAAACGGAGAAGTTGGTGTTTATATAATTTCTGTTTTAGATAAAAACGGCAATTTATGTGTAAATTACAATGAGAACATGCACATACAAGTTGATGGAGCCGCTACATTTTTAGCATCAGGAAATGGAGATCCAACCAATTTGCAAAACTTATCGAAACCCGAAAGAAAATTCTTTAACGGACAAGCAGCTATTTTTGTGAAATCGAAAGAAAAAGGAACTATTAAAGTTGCCATTAAATCGAAGAAATTACAAGGAACCAGCAATTCATTAATTATAAATTAAAAATTTATATGGCATCAAGCTTTAAAACTGTAGAACTTTCAGATTCTAGTTTCGAATCTCAAGGACTAAGATTTTTAACCGTAAAAACGCCTAATTTAAAAGGTAGAGGAGATATTTGTTTGTATGTACCACAAGTGGATAATCTGGATGATTTACCAATTTATATCTTATTACATGGCGTTTATGGAAGTGCTTGGATTTGGGCGCTAAAAGGAGGCGCTCATAAAACCGCTGAAAGATTAATGCAAAACGGAACTATAAAACCCGCTATAATTGCAATGCCTTCAGACGGACTTTGGGAAGATAGTTCTGCTTATTTTTCTCATCATCAAAAACAGTTTGATAATTGGATTGTGAATGATGTTATTATGGCTATTAAAGAAAATATTCCTGAAGCAAAGAATTCTAACTCAACCTGTATTGGCGGTTTGTCTATGGGAGGTTATGGCGCTTTATCTTTAGGCGGAAGATTTCCTGAGAAATTTAAAGCTATTTCTGGTCATAGTTCTATTACCAAATTAGAACAAATGCAACTTTTTACAGATGATCCTTTAGATGAGTATTTAAAAGAAAGTAAAACTCCTAATATAATAGACATTCTAAAAGATAATAAAAACAGCTTACCTCCTATTCGTTTTGATTGTGGGGTTAGTGACTGTCTATTTCCAGCTAATAAATTACTACATGAGGAACTTTTAACAGCTAATATTCCACATATATTTGAAGAATTCAAAGGAAGTCATGAATGGCCTTATTGGGTGAAAAACTTAGAAAAAACCTTGCTTTTTTTTAATAAAAACCGATAATACTTTATAGAACCACTACTAATTAACAAACTCCATTAAACCAAATTTATCTGGTTGATGAACGTCTTTTGAAATATCATAAATAGGAAAAATTGTAGAAGTAATTCTACGTTCTCCCTCTGCTTCGTTTCTTTCTTGTCTAATTGCTAAAAACCGCCATTTATTTCCCTCTTGTACGGGCTCAAATTTACTTAAAAAACCAAAAGTAGTTAACGGGATTTTTAATTCCATAGTCCATCCCTTATCTATATCACTATTATTATTTACAGTACCATTATATACCACTTCAACTTGATGATCTGGATTAAACGTTTTAAGAGCCGTATTAGTTCCTTGATAATAATCATTAAAATAAAGCAGATCATTTACTGCTTTAAATAAATTAATTTCAAAGCAAAAATGCGTATCTAAGCTTTCTGAAGTAGGAATAATAAATATTTCTGCACAATCATCAAAATAAGGTGCACCATCTCTTTCTGTCTCTCTAGCATTTAAATATTTATCTTCCAATTCATAAAAAAGGTATAGGTTATTTTCATCCCATAACATTCTAAGTGTTGTTTTTTGTTTATCACTGGGCTTCTCATCATTATAAGTAAAATCAAATGTTCTGCTTTCCGTTTTAGACCAAATAGCTTCATCCATTTTTCCATCAATAATTATTGGCTCATTTGTTTTAGAAACTTTAAATATGGGCGGCTCTGGTATTGCTTTTTGACATCTAGTTATAACCACGAAAATCATTATAAACAAACAAAAAATGATACCATAAGCTTTAAAGTTTTTCATAATAGATATTTTAGTTTTTAATATTTATTTGAAATGCAATAACGTACTAATTGTTAACTTTTAACATCATCAATCATCTTTTTAACACCACCTATTATCTAATCCGTTTTCATCATCAATTAATTGTAATTTATCCACTCTCAAAAAAAATGAATTATTTAGATTTAAACAAGAAGGAATAAAACAGTTAATTCAGAAAAAGAACATCAGTTGTTTTACAAAGACATTTTGTTTTCCTTAAGATTATATTTAATTAGTTTATTTGAATAACTAATCATTAAAAAAAAACTTTAAACAAACTACTATCTTTATCTTATAAATAATTCCAAAACAAGACAACTAAAAATGAAAAAACCAATTATAAAAACTACACTACTTACAATATTTTTTTTCAGTTTAATTATTAGCTGTAAAGTAAAAAAACAATACAACACTTTTTCTAAAAAGACAGAAAACACCATTTTAATTTTCTCAAAAACAAATGGATACAGACACAAATCTATTACAGAAGGGATTACAGCCATCAAAAAATTAGGACAAGAAAATGGATGGAAAACAGATACTACAGAAGATTCTTTACAATTTAATTATCAGAATTTAAAAAAATATAAAACACTTGTTTTTTTAAACACTACAGGTAATGTCTTAAATAATCAACAAGAAAAAGATTTTGAAAAATACATAAATGAAGGCGGTGGTTTTGTTGGTATTCATGCTGCTACCGACACTGAATACGATTGGCCTTTTTATGAACAAATGATTGGAGCACAATTTAAATCGCATCCAAAACAACAAAAAGCTACGCTAAAAGTTAATAAAGAAAGTAACCATGCTGCAATAGCGCATTACAATGATACATTTGAAGTATTTGATGAATGGTACAATTTTAAAAAACCTGCTGCAAAACATGTCAATGTATTATTAGAATTGGATGAAACGTCTTATTCAGGTAAAAGGATGGGGACAAAACATGCTATTTCTTGGTATCATCATTTTCAAGGTGGTCGTATTTTTTATACCGGAATGGGACACACCAAAGAAGCATATACAAATACCGATTTTCTACAACATTTAAAAGAAGGAATTTTATGGACTATAAAAGAAAAGAATGTTGCTATTGATAAAAATGGCGAAGATTTATTAGATTCAAACTTGTCTAAATGGGATGTTTGGATAGGAGCTGTTCATCCTTCGGTGGATATCAATTTTGAAAAATCTAAAGATGTCACAAAAGGAAAACCAATGGGTTTAAATAATGATCCGTAAAAAGTGTTTTCTATCATCAAAGAAAATAACAAAAACGTTTTAAAAATTAGTGGTGAAATATACGGAGGGTTAACCTCTAAAAATGAATATGGTAATTATCATTTTACCACCCAATTTAAATGGGGAGAAAAAAAATGGGAACCTCGCATAAAAGGCAAAAGAGATAGCGGTATTTTATATCATGCTAAAGGAGTTCATGGAGCATTTTGGAACACTTGGATGGCTTCTTTAGAGTTTCAAATACAAGAAGGAGATTGTGGAGATTTTATTGCTTTGGGCGATGTCTATGGAGATGTACCTGCTGATAGAAAGTTAAACAAAAAAGGAAAACCCTTTTTTATATACAATCCTAAAGGAAAAGAAATTCCTTTAAAATACGCTACTGGTTTTGAATCTGGAAGATCAACTAAATCTTCTTTATATGAAAACCCTAATGGCGCATGGAATACCTTAGAAATTTACTGTTTAGATAATGAAAGTATTCATTTAGTAAATGGGCATGTTGTTAATAGAATAAAAAATACTCGTTACAACCTTGCTGGTAAAACTATACCTGTAACTAGAGGTAAAATTCAAATACAATCTGAAGCTGCAGAAGTGTATTATAAAAATATGAAGATAACACCTATTACAAAATTTCCTTCAAAGTTTTCTAAATTATAACATTAGAATAATTTGTAATACTTATAAAATAAAAATGAATACCTTATATTAAATAGCATGAATAATCTAAAAATTATCTTTTTCAGTATCACTTTAACTTTTCTATTAGCATGTAATACCACTCCAGAAAGTAATGAAATTAAAGGGGATGAATTAATTATGTCTAAAGTTGATAGTTTACTAAAATTAATGAGTCTTGAAGAAAAGGTAGGACAGCTTTCACAAAGATTTTCAGCAGGATTAGATAATAAATTATCTGATGATATTAAAAACGGACAAGTTGGATCTTTACTTAATGGCAGAAAAAATTTTTATACTGTAAAAGAAAGAAACAAGATTCAGAAAATAGCGATTGAAGAAACCAGGCTAGGAATTCCTATTATCTTTGGACATGATGTTATACATGGGTTTCGTACTATTTTTCCAATAAGTCTTGCGCAATCATGCACATGGTCTCCAAAATTAATTGAAAGAGCTAATTCCGTTGCAGCATCAGAAGCAGCAGCGAATGGAGTTGATTGGGCTTTTGCTCCTATGGTAGATGTTTCAAGAGATCCTCGTTGGGGACGTATTGCAGAGTCATATGGTGAAGATACTTACCTAAATGCTGTTTTTAGTAAAGCTGCTGTAAACGGTTTTCAGGGTACAGATGTTTCAAGCGAAGGCAAAGTAATTGCTTGTTTAAAGCATTTTGTTGGTTATGGTGCAGCAACCGGAGGTCGAGACTATCAATACACAGAAATATCCGACAGAACAATGCATGAAGTTTATTTACCTTCATTTGAAGCTGGTGTTAATGCTGGTGCTTTAACTGTAATGTCTGCTTTTAATGATATTAATGGAGTGCCCGCCACAGCAAATAAAAAATACATCCGAGAAACTTTAAAGGAAAAAATGAACTTTAATGGTTTTGTTGTTAGCGACTGGGATGCTGTAGAAGAACTGATAAAACACGGTATTGCTTCTGATAAAAGGGAAGCAGCACTTTTGGCTATCAATGCCGGAGTTGATATGGAAATGAAAACTCTTACATATCAAGAACTTACTGAGGAAGTTAAAGCCAACAATCTTTCAGAAAATATTATTGATGAGGCCGTTCGAAGAATCTTATTTGTCAAATATAAAAAAGGTTTATTTAAAAATCCTTATACCTCTCTTACTAATATAGATAAAGCAAATCCTACTTTAGAAAAAAGAAAATTAGCAAGACAGATTGCAAGTGAATCTATGGTATTGTTAAAAAATAAAGAAAATATATTACCCTTAAAAAACAAGAAGATTAATATTGCTGTTGTTGGTTTATTTGCCAATGAAACGAATGTTATGGGTTGGTGGCAATCTTTAGGAAAAAATGAAGAAGTAGTTACCCCCTATTCTGGATTAAAAAATAATGCCGATAGCTACATTACAATAACTAAAGAGGTAAATTCTAAAACAGATGTTATAATTGCCTGTGTTGGTGAAAGCTCAACTTTGTTTGGTGAAAATCATTCACGTACAAATATTAAATTACCTAACAATCAAGAAGCTTTTTTAAATAAACTAAAGAAAAAAGAAAAACCAATTATCACAGTAGTATTTAATGGTCGTCCTCTTGATTTAACAGGAGTTTTAGAATCTTCTGAGGCCGTATTAATTGGTTGGCATCCTGGTATTGAAACAGGTAATGCTTTAGCAGATTTAATTTATGGAAAAAGCAATCCGTCAGGTAAATTGACAACTAGTTTTCCAAAATCAGTAGGTCAAATACCTGTCTATTATAATCAGAGAAATAGCGGAAGACCTCATCAATCTAATTATAGAGATGAAACGTCTAAACCTTTATTTCCGTTTGGCTTTGGGCTAAGTTATTCTAACTTTGAATATGATAATTTGATAGTATCCAAAGAAAAATTAAACCGTAAAGACTCGCTCCTTATTTCTGCGAAAATTACAAATAATAGTAATGTTCAGGGAACAGAAATTGTGCAATTATATGTACAAGATATTGTGGGATCTACAACCAGACCCGTGAAAGAATTAAAAGGGTTCCGAAAGATTACGCTAGCTCCTAATGAATCGAAAGTGGTGAATTTCACATTAAAAACTAATGATTTAACAGTACTTAACGACGATTTTAACCCAATAATAGAACCTGGTAAATTTAATATTTGGATAAGTACCAATTCTGATAAAGGCTTGAAAGGTACATTTGAAATTGAGTAATAATATTTTTAGAGTAGCTAACTATATTTCGTCTAAACGTACCCAAAACTATTTAGAACACTTAAACCAATTTTTAGATTTCTTTGAAAACAGGATTAAATTATAAAAAATCTAATCTCTTCGTTTTTTTTAGGTGCTTATTCATGTATTTATTTGAATGGTTTTATAGATTTACAAATTTAACAATGAATTACAAGTTTAAAGGCATTTATAGACTTGACAAAAACTATACAAAACTAAACACAAGAATTATAAAGCACTGTAAACATAAAATTATATTAAAAACCTATAAATTCTTTTTTACTTAAAAAATGTTGCTCTATATTGGGCAGGTGTTTGCTTTGTAAATAACTTGAATTTTCTATGAAAAAAAGAAAGGTTTGGATAACCTGTTTCAAAAGCTATTTGTTCAACAGAAATTTCAGATTCTTTTAAAAATTCGCAAGCTTTACTAACCCTATATTCATTTAAATAAGAAGTAAAAGTTTTATTAAATGACCTCTTAAAAAATTTAGAAAACGAAACTGGAGTCATAAAAACCAAATCTCCTAATTGCGAAGCTTCTATTTTATTTTGATAATTTTCATCTACAAAATTGATAATATTTCTAATTCTATCTGAAACCAAAGAATTGACATTAAAACGTGCACCTAAACTTAATACCTCATATTTTTCTAAAGATAATTCATGAAGTAATTTTATAAATTCTATTAATCGAAGTGTTGTAGATGTTTCTTTCATAGAAATCATTTTTGCACCAATATCTTTTGCAATAATTTCATTGAATACTAATCCGTAGTTACTACTAATCAACATTTTTTTTATCAAAGAAAACTCATCTTTATCCATCCATCCATCTCCTAATACATCTTTTCTAAATTGAATTACAGTAGATTTAGCAAGTTCTTTTGTACTTCTATTTGTTTTCCAACAATGAGGTAAATTGGGCCCTAATAAGACTAATTCTCCTGGTTGATATGCTTGTATAGAATTCCCAACACTTCTTATCCCTCTGCTTTCAGTAATAAATGTTAGTTCCCATTCAGGATGATAATGCCAAGGAGTTCCAAACTCTAATTTTTCGAAAACTCGATAATGAAAAGATTGATTAGTAGTATTAGAAATGGGTTCAAAAACAGCTTTCAATATGTATATATTTTCGAATAAAAAAATTATTACATAAAATATACGGAAAAATAGTACACTTTACAACTAAATATGTATTTAATACCTCATCTAAATCAGTCGTAATTTTACTCTATAATTTAAAAGAGAATAACATGAAATTTGATGTAATAGTTTCTGGGATGATGGTTGTAGATATTTTAGCTGAGGTTCCTTTAAATGTAAATTTAGGATCAAAACACGAAGTTTCAAAAATAATTATTCAAGGGGGTGCTCCTGCAGGAAATGCTGCTTGTGTTATTGCTCAAAACAATTTAAAGACAGCGTTTTTAGGATATAAAGCAGACAATACTTTAAGTTTAATCGCTAGAGAAGAACTAAAAAGGTATAATGTTGACACCTCGTTATTAATTAACAATCCAGATTTTCAACCTGCAATTGCTGTTGTTGAAATAAATACTAAAAATGGAGATCGTACCGTTTATTACTCAACAAATAACTACAAACCACTTCTACCAAAAGATATTAATGAAGATTGGATTAAAAACAGTAAATTATTATTAGTAGATGGTTATGATGTTGTTGGAAATTTAGAACTTCTAAAAATTGCTAATAAACATAACATTCCCTCTGTTTTAGATATTGAAGCTGGAGATATTTCTGTATTAAAAAAAATGATTTCTTTAGGTAGTCATATTATTCTGCCACTAGAAGGAGCTCAAATGATTACTGAATTAGACTTACCAGAAGAATGCATCAATGCATTGAGTTTAATAACCAATGGACAATTAGTAATTACTGATGGTGCTAATGGAAGTTGGGCTTTAGAAAATGAAAGAATTATTCATCAAGCTGCTTTTCCTACTGAAGTTGTAGATACTACTGGTTGTGGAGATGCTTTTCATGGCGCTTATGCATCGGCTTTGTTAAAAGGAAAAAACTTAGCTAAACGATTGGAATATGCTTCTGCTTATGCATCTATAATTGCAACCCATTTTGGAGGGAGAAGTTATTTTCCGAGTACTAAAGAAGTGGAACAAATACTATTAAAAAAATAAAATTATGGCAACAGATGTCTTAGAAAAACCCGTATTAAAACCTAAAGATTTAAATTTAGACATACTACAACGTAAAGGTGTGGTAGCTGAAGAAATGGAGAAACTTATTTGTAAAGCTCCAGAAAAAAAAGATGTAAAAATAGGATTAATTGGAATTGGTTTTGAACTACATTTCGATTGGAAAAAAGCAAAAGAATCTTATACAGAAGCTACAGAACAAATTAAAAGTGTATTTGGTTCTAACAATCAATTATTAGCTTTAAAAGAACCTATTCAAACTAAAAAAGCTGTATTAGAAGCCTTAAATAATTTTAAGACCGAAGATATGAGTGGCTTAATTATTTACCAGGCTTCTTACATCTCTGGTGATTTGGCTTTAGCTATAGGAAATTGGTTACGAGAAAACAAAATGCCTTTATTAAGTTGGTCTCATGATGAAGTTACAGGAGGAAGATTAACCGCTAACAGATTATGTGGACAAAACTTTTTACTAAACATCTTAAATTCTCTAGAAGTAAAATATTCTTGGGTTTTTGACAGACCAAAATCTAAACAACTAGATCTTATTTTAGACAAATTTATTAGAGTAGTAAGTGCAAAAAAAAGAATGCAACATGCCACCATTTTAATGGTTGGAGGTATGAGAGTTCCTGGTTTTTATGACTGCGAATTAAATGAAATGTCTATTAGCAAACATCTAGGTTTGGCTGTTGATAGAGTAGATATTGAAACTGTTTGGAAACATGGAGAACAATTTAAAAACGAAGATGTAGATGCCATTGTACAAAAATTGATTAATTCTAAGCTTTGTAAGTACCAAGGTGTAAGCAAAAGAGAATTGTTTTTATCTGTTCGTTTTAGTTTAGCCATTGCAAATTATGCTCGAGAAGGAGATTATATTGGAATTGCACTAAAAAATTGGCCAGAATTATTTGATAATTATCAAATTGCAGGGGATGGAGCTGGAGCTTTAGTACAAGATTTAGGAATTCCTGTTGCAGATGAATCTGATATGGGAGCTTTAATAACCATGGTTACTATGAATGAAATTAGTAACGGAAATTCATTACCTACATTAACAGACATGTCTATTCTTAATGATAAAGAAAATAAATTAGGAATGTGGCATTGTGGCGGTTCTTCTACAAGATTGATGAGAAAAGGTACAAAGTTTGAAATTAGAAACCATAGTATTTTAGATAATTATGATGAGGAACAATCTTATGGAATGTTGCTAGAGTTTTTATTAGAAAAAGGAGACATCACAATTGCTAAATATCAATATCCTCACGCTTCTAGTATGCTTTCTTTTGAAGGTGAAATTATAGATTCTCCAATGCGATTTAGAGGTGCTTACGGAGAAGTATCTCCCAAAAATGAAAAAGCCTCAGCAATTGTTGGTACTATCTTAAGTAATGGATTAGATCACCATTGGATAATTGGAAGAGGTCATATACAAGAAGATCTAAAAGAATTTAATCATTGGGCAAACATAGAAAACCTGGAGTTTGTAAAACCTGGAACAACAGGTAGAAGTATTCAAAAAAAACTTAACTTTTAAAAATAAAACATGAAAAAACAAAATTTAATACAATTACAAAAGGACTATAGAGCTGCACAAAAATGTTTAATCGGGTTTAACGTAAACGACATTTACGATATGAAAGCTGTTGCTCTAGCTGCAGAAGAAGCAAATTGCCCAGTAATGGTAATGACCTATCCTCCGGTTGTAGAACTTAACTCTAGTTATTTATGCAAAAAAATGTTAGAAGGTATACAACCTTACACAAAACAACCTATTTATCTTCACTTAGATCATAGTGTTTCTGTAGATATGTGTAAAAAAGCAATTGATGATGGTTATGATTCTGTAATGATTGATGGTTCTCAAAAAAGCTTGAAAGAGAACATAGCTATGACCAAAGAAGTTACTAGATACGCAGAATCTTCAGGTGTTTTAGTAGAAGCTGAAATTGGTAAAATAATGGGAAGAGGTGTTGTTATTAAATCTGATGATGATTTCTTAGCAAGTGTTGCAGATGTAAAAGCAATTGTAGAAGAAGCAAACCCACATATTATGGCTGTAGGAATTGGTACCGCACACGGTTTTACTCCAACAACTCCAAAAATTCATTTTGATAGATTACTAGAAATAGCCGAAGCTATTCCAAACCCATTAGTATTACATGGCGGAACAGGAATCCCTGATTTAGACATTCAAAAGGCAATTACAATGGGAGTTGCAAAATTGAATGTAGGAACCATTGTTCATACCACTTATATGAAAGAATTATATAAAGAAATGGGCAAAGATCTTAACGCTGCATATCCTCCATTTTTAATGAAAGATGTAATTCCTAGAATTAAAGATGTAGTTTTAAATAGATTAGAAGCTGTTAATTTTAAAAGGGCACTGTCTCATAAAGTGTGTAAGTTTTAAAATCTCAGGTTAATTAATTAACCTGAGATTTTTTTATTAATTTTAAATTTTACATACTTATGAA
>NZ_JALCZP010000029.1:0-32448 GCF_023555435.1 Polaribacter sp. Z014 | reverse complement strand
TTCAGTATTCAGTATTCAGTATTCAGTATTCAGTATTCAGTATTCAGTATTCAGTATTCAGTATTCAGTATTCAGTATTCAGTATTCAGTATTCAAAACTAAAAAATCTTAACCGTCAAGTTATAAGAATCGTTAAAACTTATTAACTTTGTTACATTACAATTCAAAAAAACTTAAAAATTACAATACCATGAAAAAAATAATAACTACTTCAAAAGCACCAGCTCCAATAGGACCTTATAATCAAGCTGTATTAAGTGGCAACACATTATATACTTCTGGTCAAATTGCCATCAATCCAGAAAACGGAGAATTGGTTTTATCTTCCATAAAAGAAGAAACAACGCAGGTTATGGAAAATCTAAAAGAAGTTTTAGCTGCCGCTGATATGACTTTCGAAAACGTAATTAAAACGTCTATTTTTATTTCTGACATGAATAATTTCGGAGAAATAAATGCTATTTACGGAAACTATTTTAATGAAGAAACTGCTCCTGCAAGAGAAACAGTTGAAGTAGCAAATTTACCAAAATTTGTAAATGTAGAAATTAGTGCAATTGCCATTAAATAGCTTTAATTAATAAATCTGCAGTAGCAGGATTAGTTGCTAAAGGCACATTGTGTACATCGCAAATTCTAAGTAACATCATAATATCTGGTTCATGAGGATGTTTTGCATGAGGATCTCTAAAAAACAACACCATATTACATTTACCTTCTGCAACTCTAGCAGCAATTTGAGCATCTCCTCCAATTGGCCCAGATAAAAACTTAGTTACTTTAAACCCAGCTTTCTCTGCTTTAGTTCCGGTTGTTCCTGTAGAAACTAGATTAATTTTCTTTTGAAGTAAAGCTTCTTTATGTTCATTTAAAAATTGAACCATTTCTGCTTTCATACCATCATGAGCAATGATTGCTATTTCCATAAAATATGTATTAAATTTATTATCTTCTAAAGATAAAAAAACCTGATAGAAAATTAATTCTATCAGGTTTTTATTTATGTATAAACTACTTTATATTATAAAGAAGCAGCGTATTCGATTAAGTCTACAATCTTAGTTGAATAACCCATTTCGTTATCATACCAAGAAACAACTTTTACAAAGTTATCGTTTAATGCGATACCAGCTTTAGCATCAAAGATAGAAGTACGAGTATCTCCAACAAAGTCTTGAGAAACTACCATATCTTCAGTGTATCCTAAAACACCTTTCATTGTATCACTTTCTGAAGCAGCTTTCATTGCAGCACAAATTTCTGCGTATGTAGCTGGTTTTTCTAACTTCACAGTTAAATCTACAACAGAAACATCCATAGTAGGAACTCTAAAAGCCATACCAGTTAATTTTCCGTTTAATGCAGGAATTACTTTTCCAACAGCTTTTGCAGCTCCAGTTGAAGAAGGAATTACGTTACCAATAGCAGAACGTCCACCTCTCCAGTCTTTCATAGAAGGACCATCAACAGTTTTTTGAGTTGCAGTTGCAGCATGTACAGTTGTCATTAAACCTTCTGAGATTCCCCAGTTATCGTTTAATACTTTTGCAATAGGAGACAAACAGTTTGTAGTACAAGATGCATTAGAAAAAATCTTTTGATCTGCTTTTAATTCTGTATTGTTAACACCCATTACAAACATTGGTGTATGATCTTTAGATGGTGCAGATAAAACTACTTTTTTAGCTCCAGCTTCTAAGTGTTTTCCTGCAGTTTCTTCTGTTAAGAAAAATCCTGTAGATTCAATTACATATTCAGCTCCAATTTCATCCCATTTTAAATCTGCTGGGTTTCTTTCTGCTGTAATTCTAATTTCGTTTCCGTTTACAATTAATTTACCGTCTTTTACATCAACAGTTCCATCAAATGCTCCGTGAACAGAATCGTATTTTAACATGTAAGCTAAATAATCTACGTCTAATAAATCATTAATACCTACTACTTGTACGTCTTTTCTATTTACTGTAGATCGGAATGCTAATCTTCCAATTCTTCCAAATCCGTTAATTCCTATTTTAATCATTTTAATCGTTTTTAATTAATTATTTTATGTTGTTATAATATCTGAAATTCTAAGTAACTCATAGTTTATGGAGTGACCGCCAGAAATTGCTTCTCTAATATCTGTACTAATCACTTTATTATCTTTTAAACCTACCATTAAATTTGTTTTACCGTCTAATAGTAACTCTACGGCTTTTACACCTAATCTACTTGCTAAAACTCTATCGAAGCAAGATGGAGAACCACCTCTTTGCATATGCCCAAGAATAGAAACTCTAACGTCATATTCTGGTAAATTTTCTTCTACATATTTAGCTAATTCGTAAACGTTTCTTCCTGATTTATCACCTTCTGCTACTACAACAATACTAGATGATTTACCTGCTCTTCTACTTCTTTCTAAAGACTCTAGTAATCTATCTAATCCTAAATCTTCTTCAGGAATTAAGATTTCTTCTGCTCCTGCTCCAACACCTGCATTTAATGCAATAAAACCTGCATCACGTCCCATAACCTCAACAAAGAAAAGTCTGTTATGTGAAGATGCTGTATCTCTAATTTTATCAATTGCTTCTACAGCTGTGTTTAAAGCGGTGTCGTAACCTAAAGTATGTGATGTACCAAAAATATCATTATCAATAGTACCAGGAATACCAATTACAGGAAAATCAAATTCTTCATTAAATAATACTGCTCCTGTAAAAGAACCATCACCACCAATTACAACCAATGCATCTACCTCACGTTCTACTAAATTCTCGTAAGCTTTCTGTCTTCCTTCTTTAGTTCTAAATCCTTTAGACCTTGCAGATTTTAAGATTGTTCCTCCTTTGTTTATTATATTATGAACACTTCTTGCATTTAATTCTACAAGATCATCTTCAATTAAACCTTCATACCCTCTATATATTCCTACACAACCTAAACTATAATAGGCACAAGTCCTAACTACTGCTCTAATTGCGGCGTTCATTCCAGGAGCATCTCCCCCAGAAGTCATAACGGCTATTTTTTTTATTTTCTTCATATATTCTGATGTAAATTTACTGCTTTATAACCATTTAAAATAATAAAACTACGAAATCGTTTTAGGCTATTTTTTGTTATTATAGGTGAAAAATAGCTATTTTTTTTGATTAAATTTAATGGAATACATTATTATATTGTTATTTTTTTTTAAGCTGCAAAAATAACAACACATACAAGAAAATTAAATGATAAAAATCATTTTTAGTAATAAATAGTACATTTATTAGTTTCCTTCAAAATTAATTAAATTATCCTTTAATTTAAATATTGAATCTTTCTTAACTTGAGCCTGTGTTCTTCTTATTACACTCTTCTTACCCCTAATTTTCCTTAACAAGCCAGAAAGCGAATTAAAGTTTACTTGATAAGAAAGCCCTACTCCTTGTGTATATCCTTCTTCTTCTGTAGAATATTGTATTTCGTTTTGTCTATTAAAAATTACTCCTCTAAAGTTGCCTTCTTTATTTAATAATACTTCTACTTTTACTTCGCCAACAACACTAGATTGGGTTTGAGTACCAACTGGCACTCCTACTTTTCCATTAATAATAACTTTATCTCCTAATTGTGTACTTACCGAAACATCTACTTGATTATCTGTATTTAGACTCTCTATATCACTTCCACTATTTCCTTGCTGGTAATCTACTCCTAATTGAAATTTACCATCAGGGTTGTTTAATAAACTAGAAAAAGCTGCAGCTACAGCACTAGAAGCTGTATTAGAAATGGTTTCTCCTGCATTAAAATCTACTTTATCTGGATTTGCAAAACTACCAAACGCAAGTAAGGATATAAACTGTGTTGTTTTCTCATTTACATTGTTATCATTTAATATAAATTCTAACTCACTAGCTATTGAAGGGTCTACATTTGATAATTGAATATCTAACTCTTGTTTAGAGCTAAATAATCCTCCTGTAATTCTAGTAACTAAATCTACCTCTATCTTTCTATTAGAGTTAAAATTATCTAACAAAACAGCAGGGTTTGCTTTTGCTTTATAAATTGCAGTAACATCTAAATTTGCTTCATAAGGATTTCCATTCCAAGAAACCGTACCTCCTTTTTGAATTAAGAATGGTTTATTTACTATACCTCCATATTTAAAATCGTAAACTCCACTATCAATCATATAATCGCCAAACATGTTAAATTTCCCTCTAGTATTTATCTCAATTCTAAGGTTTCCTTTCCCTTTTCCTGTTAACTGGCTCCCATTTACCTCATCTATAACTACCTGAGCAGTTGCATCTTTTGTTACGTCTAAATCTATATTTAAAGACAAACCTTTTATAGCCTCTAGAGCAACTTCCTTTTGCTTTTCTTTAACGGCTATTTCTTTCGATTTAAAATGAATTAAACGATAACTATCTACCGTTTCTACATCTTTAAGAGGAACAACAAAAGCGGTTCCGGGCATTGTTTTAGCATTTATATCTATGGTTAATTGATCTGTTAAACCTGTAATATTAGCGGTACCATCTATAAAGGCCGTACCATAATATAAAGCTTCATCTGTGTTTTTGGTATCTAAGACTAATAAGTTATCACTTTCTATTTCTATATTTAAAAACCACTTTTTAAAATTTAAATGAGTAATATCTCCAATCAATCTTCCGCTACTTTTATGTTTGGTATCTATTAAAGAGATACCTTCAAAAATAAAGGATTGATCTTGCAAACTAATAATAGACTCTCCTTCAAAATCATAATCTACATTTAGATACGGAAATTTTAAACCTGCATTTTTAAGAGTTAAAGTACCTTCCATTTCTGGGTTCCCTAAAAAACCTCGTAGAGAAAAATCTCCATTTGCAGTTCCTCTTATAGAGGATAAAACATCTTGCCCAAGTGGACTAAAAGCATCCAACCCAAATTCTTCTAAATAGACATCTAAATCTATTAAAGGTCTTTTTTCTGAAAAATCTAAAGAACCGGTAGCAGCAATGCTTTTTACCTTTTTATTATTTATAGATAAATCTACCTTATATTTTTCATAAGAGTTATCTCCTTTAACATTTAAAGATAAATCTCCTTGCTTAAAATTATTTACTTCAAAATCATGAATAGAAAGTAACGCTTCCGGACTATAAATTCCTTTATTTTGCACAAAATCTAGATGACCAGAAAGCTCTCCTTTTAAAGCAAGACTATCTATTTTAGGTAAAAAACTTTGTAATTTTACTTTGGTAAAATCGGCTAAAAGTATTTTTTCTGATTCTCCTTTTAAACTACCTGAAAACTCAATTTCTTGCTCTCCTGATGTTAATTTAAACTGACTAAAATCAAAATCATTTTCTTTTATATTAAAAGTAACTTTATTTTTACTCTGCTCATTCGGGTCTATATTCCATGTGTTTTCTTTAAAAATAAAGGAAGATTTTTCAAACCCAACTACAGATTTCCCCTCTGGATTAAATGTGTAGAAGAAATCGAGATTAAAGTCTTCATTTTTTAAATCTCCTCCTTTAAAAACAGATTTAAAATATAAAGTGTCATTTTGATTTAAACTTAACAGGTTTAATTTTGATATATTATAATATTTTGTATTTACTTCTGATGCCGTTAAATGCGAATTATAAAGTGGGTTTTGATTATCTGTCCTTAATAAAATATCTTTAATTTCATTGCCGTAGCCTTCAATTTTAGGTGAAGAAAACGTTAACCTTAATTGATTTTTATCCGCTTTAATTTTACCTTTTATCTTGGTATTGTCATCAATAGAAATGTCAGGAAAAAAAACAGTAACAATTTGATTATAAATAGTAAAATTAAAATCTAAAAACTGATTAGGCTTTACAGCATAAGGTGTATAGTTTGTATAAATACTACCTAAGGCATTTTGCGCAACGGGTAACAATTCAGAAAAAGAAAATTTACCTGATAGATATCCTTCTGCAATATCTTTAGAGGCCACTTCTATTGTTTTAATACTATCCTTTAATGAGGAGGTTACATTAAATTCTTTAAAATTAAATTCTTCTTTTTGGTTTGTATATAAAATATTTTTAAAAGTTGCTTTACCCGTAATATCATCAAAGGTATTCCCTTCTACATCTAACTCAATATTTCCTTTTAAAATAGCAATGCTATCTCTTGTAAAAAGATTTGTTTCTTTTAAATTTAGATACTCTATATTAGATTTAAAATCGAACTTATTTATCTCGGTTGATAAATCTGCCAACCCATTAAAATTCATTTTAAAATTAGCATCATCAATTTTTAAATCTCCATCAAATTTATTATTTTGATATTGACCATTAGCTTCAATATTTTTGTAATTATACCCTTTAAAGTTAAGTCCTGATATAGTACCAACAAAAGAAGTATTTATGTTTTCTAGTTTAAAACCACTACCTTTTACATCTCCTTTCAAAGAAACCTCACCAAATAAAGGATCATTGAATAACTCACCAATATTAAATTTCTGTAACGCTACTTTTCCACTATAGGCAGCATAATCGATATCATCTATATTAGAAATTTGTAGGTCTGTTATAGCGCCTCCTATTTCAGATTTTAAATCTAGATTGGCTTTAATTTCTTTACGGGTTACATTAATTTTTCCTTTTATTGTAAATTTTCCAAATTTTGCAAATTCAGATGGCAATGTTTTTCCTAAAACATTAGGTAAAACACTTTTTAACTCGCTGTAAGTTGCCGTTAAGTCGCTTAAATCACCTCTAAATATAAATCCCTTTTCAAAATTAACGGCATTTACAAAACCTAAATTTCCAATTACTCTAATTCCTTTTCTAGAGGTTAATCGAAGTTTGTTTAAAGCAAAATTATTTAATTTCCCTTTAAAATCTCCTGTAAAGGAAATGTCATCATTGCCATTTAATTCATTATAATATTTTTTTAAATCGGGTATAGCTATATTGCTCTTGGCAAAGGTTGCAGTTATATTTACTTTATTATTAAAATCTACTAAATCTTCTCTTTTATACGTAAAATCTATATTGGCATTAATATCGGATTTTCTAGTTTGCAATGTTGTATTTACAAAATGCATTGCGGTTTTAGAATACGAAAAATCTGTTGTTAAATTAGTAACCTCTAAATCTCTATTATCAACAAAATAGAGTCCTCTTATTTTTGAAGAAAAATCAGGCCCATAAACCAATAAATCTTGTAAATTCCCTCCTCCATTACTTGCGGAAAATAAAATAGGATTGTTACTATTTTCGTTGATTAATTTATAATTTAAATCACTTACATAAACATTAGAAGATTTTAATATAAAAGGGTTCGCAAGAGAGTCTTTTGGAGAACCATCATCAAAGCTATCTATAAAGACAGCCATAGAATCGTCTTTTTCCCCTTTATAAGTTTTCATGTACACATAAGCACCATCTAAAGAAATACTACCTAAACTAACTTCACTTTCTAAAACTTTTTTAGCGTTTAAAATAGAAGTTGTTAATTTTTTTACAAAGATTAAAGTGTCTTTATGATGATCTCTAATATCGACTCCTTTTAACTGTACATTTCCTAAAAAGGATAAATCTATTTTTTCTACAGAAATATTGGTATTAAAATCCTCATTCAATTTTTTAGTAGCGTAACTCCCTAATTTTGTTTGAATAGCAGGAATAGAAAGTATAATACTAATGAGTAGCATAAAGAGCACAAAGTACCCCAGCCATTTCAGTATTATTTTTCCAACTTTTTTGATAACGCTCTCTATTTAAAATGAATGTAACAATATGTTAAATACTAATCAAAAATATTGCCAGTTCTTACAAAGAACGTGCAAATTTAATAAAGAATTAAATTTCTATTCTTAAAAAAGGACGACAACCTAAAATTATCCTTAATTTTGCTTTAAATTAATATTTTTAATGGAAAAACAGGTTTATATATTAGGGATAGAATCCTCTTGTGATGATACTAGTGCTTCAGTAATTTGTAACGAAAAAATACTGAGCAATGTTGTAGCTAACCAAGAAATACATTCTAAATATGGCGGTGTTGTTCCAGAACTGGCTTCTAGAGCACACCAACAAAACATTGTGCCTGTTGTACAACAAGCTATAGCGCAAGCAAACATTACCAAAGAAGATTTGTCTGCAATTGCATTTACGCGAGGTCCGGGCTTAATGGGATCTTTATTAGTGGGTACTTCTTTTGCAAAATCTCTAGCCATCGGTTTACAAATTCCTTTAATTGATGTAAACCACATGCAAGCACATATTTTATCGCATTTTATTGAAGAAGAAAATAGTAAAACACCACCTTTTCCTTTTATCTGTTTAACAATTAGTGGCGGACATACACAAATTGTTAAAGTGACCAATCATTTTGAAATGGAAGTTTTAGGAGAAACAATTGATGATGCTGTTGGTGAAGCTTTTGATAAATCTGCAAAAATTTTGGGTCTTCCTTACCCTGGAGGTCCATTAATAGACAAGCACGCAAAATTAGGAAACCCAAAAGCTTATCAATTTACAAAACCAAAAGTAGGCGATTTAGATTTTAGTTTTAGTGGATTAAAAACAGGTATTTTATATTTTATTCAGAAACAAGTTAGAATAAACCCAAACTTTATTGAAGAAAACTTAGATGATATTTGCGCTTCTATTCAGTATACTATTGTAGAAATCTTAATGGATAAGCTAAAAAATGCGGTAAAGCAAACAGGCATTAAACATATTGCTATTGCCGGAGGTGTTTCTGCAAATTCAGAAATTAGAAATCGTTTACAATTAGCCGAAAAACATTTTGGTTGGACCACCTACATCCCTAAATTTGAGTATACCACAGATAATGCTGGCATGATTGCCATAACGGGATATTTAAAATACTTAAACAACAATTATTCTGATATTTCTGTAACGGCAAAAGCGCGTTTAAAAGTTTCAGAAAACTCATAATTTTTTATCACAAAAAGAAATCACTTAATAACAAACAGAAATTTAACTCCTTGAAAACTTTAAAAAACAGACTTTTATTCAATATCTATTATTTTCTTTTATGGATTGGATACTTTGTATTTGCACGTTTATTTTTCTTACTATTTTATTTTGATAAAACGAAAGACCTAGGCATCTTAACTACCTTAAAAACATTTATTTACGGCTTACAACTAGACAGTTCTTTTGCGGCTTATTTATGTTTTATTCCTTTTTTAATCATCATTTTTTCTGTTTTTACCAATTCAAAAAAAATTGGAACGATTATAAAATGGTATTCCGCAATTTTGATTATATTTTTAAGTTTATTATTAATTATTGATGCTAATTTATATCAATCTTGGGGCACACGTTTAGACTCTTCTTTATTAAAGTACTTGAATACTCCAGAAATTATGGTTGCTTCAGCATCTACTTTTCAACAGATTTCTGGAACTATTTTTTGGGTAATCACTTCTTTTATTTTTATTAAATTATTTAATAAAATTATTACCAAAAAAATTGATAAAATTGAACAAAGTTTTTGGCTACAATCTTTTGTTTTTTTATTGATAGCAGCGGCTTTAATTATACCTGTTAGAGGTGGTTTACAAACCATACCAGTTAACCAAAGTAACGTTTATTTTTCTAGCAAAATGTTTGCAAACCATGCATCCATAAACTACGCCTGGAATTTTTTTAATGCACTTACACATAAATCTAACACTACAAATCCTTATAAATTTTTTGATGATAAAGTATCAAAAAGCTTAATCAATAAAAGAAGAAATCTACTTTTAACAGCAAATACAGATAGCATTTTAAACACCACTAAACCCAATGTAATTTTAATAGTTTGGGAAAGTTTAACGGCAAAAGTTGTGGGTTCTTTAGGCGGTGAACCTAATGTAACAGAAAACCTAAACAAACTTTCTAAAGAAGGTATTCTATTTACCAACTTCTACGCAAACGGAGATAGAACAGACAAAGGAATTCCTGCTATTTTAAGTGGTTACTACCCACAACCCACAGAAAGCATTATGAAAATGCCGAATAAAACAAGAAGCCTACCCATGTTACCTAAAAACATGAATGATTTAGGCTATAATACTTCCTTTTATTATGGTGGAGATTTAAATTTTGGGAATATGAACACCTATTTACGAAATGCCGGAATTACCGATTTTGTAGATGGAAGTTTTTTTGATAAAAAAGATTGGAATTCTAAATGGGGAGTTCATGACCACGTGCTTATGCAACGTATTGCAGATGATCTCTCTAAAAAACAAAATGAACCTTTTTTTAAAATAGCCTTAACACTTACAAGTCATGAACCTTTTGAGTTTCCTGACACCTATAAATTTGGTAAAAAAACAGAAGAAGATAAGTTTAAAAGCGCCCATGCGTATACAGATAAAACCATCGGTAAATTTATCAATTTTGCAAAACAACAACCTTGGTATAAAAACACCTTAATTATAATTTTAGCAGATCACGGACATAGAATTCCGGAACAAAAAGGACCTTTTAACGCAACTTCTAAATATAGAATACCCATGTTATGGTTGGGAGGTGCTTTAAATAAAAAAGGCATTGAAATTAACACTATTGCTAGTCAAATAGATTTGCCTTACACTCTTTTAGACTTAGTAAAAGGAAACAATGCGGAATTTAAATTTAGCAAAAACATCTTTAATACTTCTGATAAACAATACGCACATTATATTTACAACAAAGGGTTTGGCACACTTACTAAAAATGGGTTTTACTTATTCGATTATATGAGTAAAAAACCAACAGTAGAAGAAGGTACGGAAGCTCTAAAATTAGATTCTTTAGGGAAAGCGATAACCCAAGATGCTTTTCAAGATTTTATGGATCGTAAATAATTTATTTTTATAGTAGATTGATTATAAAGTATTGTAGAAAATATTATATCTATAAAACATCCCTAATCTTCTCAATAAAATCCGTAATTGTAAAAGGTTTAGAAATTACACCAGAAAAACCTAATGTCAAATATCGTTCTATATCTTCAGTAGAAGTATTGGCTGTTAATGCTAAAAAAGGAGTTGTAGTATTTACATTTGTAATAACATCCTTCTTCTTCATTAACTCTTCACCTGTCATGTTTGGCATGTTTATATCTAATAAAACAACATCAAAAACCGCTGTTTTAATTTTAGAAAGCGCCTCTAAACCATCATTAACTAGCATTAAATTCACTTTTTCTTTTTTCAAAATATGTCTAATAATTGTCTGATTCATTAGATCATCCTCAGCCACCAATATTTTTTTACCTTTTAAATCTTTATTTTTCTTTTTAATCTTTTCTACGGGTATTACCGAATTATTTAATTTTGAATATTTTTTAAAAGGAATTTCAACAAAAAAAGACGATCCAACATTCAATTCACTTTTTACAGAAATGGTACCATTCATTGCTTTTACCAAACGGTTAACAATTGCCAAACCTAAGCCCGCTCCACCATATATTCGGTAGTCATTTAATTCGTTTTGTTGGTATTCTTCAAATATCTTTAAGCATTGACCTTCATTCATTCCTCTACCAGAATCTGTAACTTCAAAAATTAAGGTAAACTCATTTTCCGCTTCTGCAACTACTTTTACGCTAATTACAATACTTCCTTTATTGGTAAACTTTATAGCATTGCTAATTAAATTTGAAAGTATTTGACGAATTCTTACTGAATCACCTAAAACAATATCTGGTAGTTTTTCTGAAGTTAAAAAAACAAGATCTACTTTTTTATTGGTATGTAAATACTGAAAATCGTTCTTACAATCTAGAATAATATTTCTTATAGAAACCTCTTCGTAAACCAAGCGTAATTTACCTGCTTCTATACGCGATAAATCTAAAATGTCATCTACTATAACTTTTAAATTTTTACCTGCAGATGATAAGTTTTTAATGTATTTAGCAACCTTTTTATTCAATTTTTCTGCTGAAATCATTTCAGAATATCCAAGTATTGAATTCAATGGATTTCTTACTTCATGGCTCATCATAGCCAAGAAACGAGATTTCTCTTCATTTGCTTTATCAGCAATTTTACGCAATTTTTCTAGTTCAATATTTTTTTCTGTAAGTTCTCTTTTTATAAAAAAAATATCGTTTCTATTTTGATTAAGCTGATTTACATATTTATAAACATTGGTTCTATTATGTATTAAAATATCAATGCAAGCTTCCTTTTTAAAAAGTTCTAAATCTATATTGTACTCAATAGCCTTAGAAACAATAACCATACCTTCTAAAAGAAATGGCTCGTTAAAAGGAAGAGCGTCTAAAGTTCCTTCTAAAAAAGGACAAGAATCATAGATAGATTCTAGAATTGTAAATGTAGTTTTGGCAAACTTCCCTGCTACTATACTCTTTATAACTCCTGAGTAATCAGTAGTTAAATGTATAAAAACATCTTCTATTTTTGCAGGTATCAATATTATTATTTTAAAGCTAGAGTTGTTAATTTCATAAATGCATCTTCTACATTTTCATCTTCTTTAGCACTCGTAATTAAATCAATATCTACAGAAACCTTTTGTACTACGTTTTCTAATTCTTCCTTAGACAGTAAATCTTTTTTATTACCAACAATAGTTATGTTTTGTAAACCAGATAATTCCTTAACCATTTTTAAATTCTCTTCAATCGTTAAATAGGTTTCTTCTCTACTTACATCAAACACATACATTGCAGCGCTAGAACCTAAAAAATAAGCTTTTGGTATTTTCTCATTACCGGTTGTACCGGCAACATCCCAAATCATTAATTTAATAGTTTCATTTTTATATTCTACTACTTTTTTACTTACTCTTACTCCAATAGTACTTATGTAATCTTCGGTAAATTCATTTAAAACAAATCTTTTAATTAATGAAGTTTTACCAACGCCAAAATTACCAACGAGTAGTACTTTTTTTGCTATCATAAATTATGGGGGGGGGATTATTTATTTTTTAATTAATTGACTAAATATTAATTTATTTAATCGCTCTTCCTCAGATAAATAAGAACGATCTCTTAAAATAGTTTCTGCTAAATTATTTATATTATCAGATAATTCTTCTGTTAATTCCTCTGTTAAAACGCCAGAAGTTGCAATGGCAATATAAATGGTTTTAAAATTTTTTATAGAAAGCTGAAAAGTTTCGAATTTAATATTTTCTAAATCCTGACCTTCTTTAGAAAAAGCATCTTCTGCAAAAGATTTAATGGCTGTTAACATACCAGAAATCATATCTTTATCTGCTATATTACCTCTAGAATAGCTTCCGGAAAGCAAACCAGATTCTTTATCTATAACAAAAACTTCTTCTATAATAAATTCAAAAACTTCTTCTAAAACAATACTGGCATCGTTTCTTTTTCCTTTAAAGAATCTTTTAATAATTTCTTTAACAGAGAATTTTTCTTTTATAATTCTATTAATATTATCAGATAATTTAGTAATTTCTGCAACAATAAATTTCTTAACCATTTTACCCAAAATCGGGTACAAGGCTTCTACTACTTCGTCTTGAGAGTCTCTAATTTGAACTTTTATAGTTTTTATAATTGTATCTCCAAATTCTACTGGAAAATTTTCACGAAGAGTTAAGATTTTTTCATCTACAAGAGGAGAAATTCTTTTAGTTAGTTTTTCCTTAAAAATAATTTCTTGACTAAGTGAATCAAACTTTTCTCTATCTTCAGCTAATAAAAGATCTCTGAGCAACTCAAAACGATTGTCTTTATTGTTATCTACAGGTATTTTTTTCATTTATTCTTGCAACATCAATGCAATTTTCTCTAAAGCTTTTCCAAGTTTCTTTCTATCTGTTTTTTCATCATCTAAATCAGCAATTTTTTTATCTAAATCATCGTTTAAGTCTTGAAACTTATGTTCCATTAAACTTTCTAAATCTGCTAATTTATTTTCAAGATTTGTAACAGATTCAGAAATATTTTTATTAGTCTGATCTTTAAGTGTTTTAATTTTGTCGAAAACATCAGCAAATTCAGTGCTGTATTGCTGCATATTTTCACCAAAGATTAAATCTCTTACTGCTGCAATTCTGTCGTCAATTTTATGATTTTCAACTGCCGGTTGTTTATTTTCTGAATTTTTTTCCATTTATACTAAAAATTGGTTACTAAAAGGGGGTTATTTAACTCTTTTATAAAAAAAGGTCTATTAACAAAGATACACTAAAAATCAGTTTATAAAAACCTAAACAGTTATTTTTAAACCATCATAAGCCAAAAAAACGTTATTTGGTAGTATTTTAGAAACAGCATCATGAAAACCTAATTTGTGACTTATGTGTGTTAAATATGCTTTTTTTGGTTTAAGTTCTGCTATAAAATCTAGCGCTTCTTGCAAATTAAAATGAGTTGGATGCTCATCTATCCTTAATGCATTTACCACTAAAACATCTAAGTTTTGAAGCTTCAATTTTTCTTCATCAGAAACATATTTCACATCTGTTAAATAGCCAAAATCTCCAAATCTATATGCTGTAATTGGTAGTTTTCCATGTATCACTTTTATTGGAGTTACTTTTAATTCATCAACATAAAAACTTTTTTTATCAACAATTATTGGCAATACACTTGGCGCTCCAGGATACCTATTTTCTGTACTAAAAATATACTCGAATCTTTTCTCTAAACTCCTTAAAGTTCTCTCATTTAAATAAATAGGCATCTCCCCTATTTGATAACAAAAGGCTCTTAAGTCATCTAAACCACCTATATGATCTGCGTGTTCATGAGTAAAAAAGACACCGTTTAAAGATTGTACATTTTCTCTTAACATTTGCTGCCTAAAGTCTAGACCACAATCTACCGTATAAGAAACATGGTCCCAAGAAATTAAAACAGAAGACCTCAAACGCTTGTCTTTTAAGTTTTTAGATAAACAAACGGGGTCGTTATTTGCAATCATCGGAATTCCTTGTGAAGTACCTGTTCCTAAAAAGGTAATATTCAGTTGTTTCTTGCTAAAATTCATTCCAACAAAAATAACATAAAAATTGACTGATAGCAGTCTATTTTAGTACATTTGTTTGAACCTTAAAATAGCATTATATGGCAATATCTTTAAAAGGAGATCAAGAAATTAGTAGTGTACCTACTACAAAAAGCAAAGCTTTAAGAATTAATTTAAATAAAGATATATACGGAACTTTTGCAGAAATAGGTGCAGGACAAGAAACTGCACGTAATTTCTTTAGATCTGGAGCTGCTTCCGGAACCATTGCAAAAGCTATGAGTGCTTATGATAAGGATTTTTCTGATGCAATTTATGGTGTGGAACAAGACAATCGTTATGTAACACAGCCACGTTTAAAAAAAATGTTAGGTCATGAAATTGATTTAATGGAAGACCGTTTAAGTAGACAAAAACATCCAGATAAATTATTTTTTAGTTATGCAAATACTGTAACTACTATAGATTTTGCAAAACAATACAAAGGCCATGGTTGGGTTGGTATTCGTTTTCAACTAGATCCTTTAGAAGGCTATAATGAAATAGTTTTACACTTACGTTTTAAGGAAACTGATGCTCGTTTACAACAAGAAACCTTAGGTGTTTTAGGTGTAAATTTAATTTATGGTGCTTTTTATTTGAATGATAATCCTAAAGATTTAGTAAAATCTTTTTATGATAATTTAAGCAATGACCAGTTAGAAATTGATATGATAAATTTTGCTGGACCTCGTTTTATGTATGTAGACAACCGTTTAATGAGTTTACAATTGCTAAAAAACGGCATGACCAATGCGGTGATGTTTGGCCCAGACGGAAACAACTTATTACCAGCACAGGTATTATATAAGAAAAACATTTTAGCTTTACGTGGAAGTTTTAGACCTGTTACTAAGGTAAATATGGACATGTATGAAAAGTCTAAAAAAATGTTTTTAGCAGAAAAAAAAGTAGATGAAAATAAAACTCAAGTAATTTTTGAGATTACACTAAGTAATTTAACCTCGGAAGGGAAAATTAACGAAAGAGATTTCTTAGACAGAGCAGAATTACTTTGCTCTCTAGGACAAAATGTAATGATTACAAGCTTTCAACAATACTTTAAATTGGTAGAGTATTTTAGTGAATTTACTAAAGAAAGAATGGGATTAACCATGGGTGGTCAAAACCTAATAGAACTTTTTGATGAAAAATATTACCGTAATTTAAGTGGAGGTATCTTAGAAGCTTTCGGTAAATTATTCTATCGAGATTTAAAGGTTTACACCTACCCTTACCACGATACAAAATCTGACGAGTATATTACAATTGAAAGTTTAAAAGTGCACCCAAGAATGAAAGAATTATACAAATTCTTTAAAAATAATGGTAAACTTGTTAATATTGATGACTTTGATAAAGACATCTTAGATATTTTTTCTCGTACCATTTTAAAAATGATCTTAAATGGAGAATCTGGTTGGGAAGAAATGCTGCCACCAGGAATCTCTGACATTATAAAACAAAAAAGACTTTTTGGATATTCTAGAACTAGAGTAAGAAATAAACATTAAACCTTTTTAAATATTTTAAGTCTAAACTCTACAAACTATATAGTTGACAGATGAAACTCTTTTAATAGAACAATTAAAAAATGTTCAGACTAAAGAAAAAGCGTTTAGAGAGTTAATGTCTCTCTATAAAGAACGCTTGTATTGGCACATTCGTAAAATTGTGATTTCTCATGATGATGCAGATGATGTTCTACAAAATACGTTCATTAAAGTTTTCAAAAATATAGATAAGTTTAATCAAGAAAGTAAATTATTTTCTTGGATGTATAGAATTGCCACAAATGAAGCTATTACTTTTATAAATAAAAGAGCTAAAAAAAGAAGTGTAGACATTTCTGACTATCAACAAGAATTAGCTTCTACTCTAGCGAGTGATGATTTTTTTACTGGAGATGAAATTCAACTGATTTTACAAAAAGCAATTGCTACTTTACCTCAAAAACAACAATTAGTTTTTAACATGAAATATTTTGATGAATTAAAGTATGAAGAAATGTCGGAAATACTAGAAACATCTGTTGGAGCCCTAAAAGCCTCTTATTTTCATGCAGTTAAAAAAATTGAACTATACATAAAAAAAGAAACCAATTAAACCTTTATATAAAAAAAAGGTCTAAAAAGTATCATGGAAAACAATATAAAAAATAGCGAAGAGTATTTAAACTCAATTTTAGGAAAAGAAACAGGTTTTTCTCTTCCTAAAAACTATTTTAGCACAACTGAAGTTTCTGTAGAAGCCAAATTAGCGGAAGAAAACTTTACAAAAGAAAATGGTTTTACAACTCCAGATTCTTACTTTAAAGATCTAGAAAGTGAAATTTTATCGAAAGTTTCATCAACTAAAAAAGTAACAAAAGTTATTTCTTTTAAAGAAAGAGTTTTAAAAATGATCCCTATTGCAGCAGCAGCTTCTGTAATTTTATTTATCGGATTAAATTCTTTTGTATTTAATAAAAACGAAGAATTAACTATAGACTCCTTATCTGATGATGATATTGAATTTTGGCTAGATTCTAATACTTTAAACACCAATGATATTGCTAATGTATTAGAAAATGATGTATTAGAAGAAAACGATTTTTATTTCTCTTTATTAGAAGATGAAAACATTGAAGATTACATTAATACTACCGATAACACTTCATTTTTAAATGAAATAAACTAAAATTAAGAATATGAAAAAAATAATCACACTTATATGTATTGGCCTTTTTTGTACTCTTACTTCGTCTGCTCAAAACAAGAATGTAAGTAGAGAAAAAATTAAGGCGCTTAAAGTTTCCTATATAACAGAGCAATTAAGCTTAACATCTAATGAAGCAGAAAAATTTTGGCCTATCTACAACCTGTATATTAAAGAGCAATATTCTTTAAGAAACAATCTTAGGTCTAAAATAAAAAATGCTACGAAAGAAGAAGATAAAATGATTTCTGAAAACGAAGCAGAAACATTAATACTTTTAAAATTAACTATAGATAAGAAAATTTATGAATCTCAAAGAGATTTTATAAACAACATAAAAAAGGTAATTTCCTATAAAAAGATAGTCCAATTGCAATTTGCTGAAATGGAATTTGGTAGAAAATTAATGAATAAATACAAACACAAGAAAGCTAATTCTAAAAATTAAGTAAAAAAAAAGGAAGCATTTAGCTTCCTTTTTTTTTACTTAATTAATGCCATACAAGAATATAATTCTGGTTTATTAGATGTAAACTGCTTTAACCAAATTGTTAGCTCATCTACTTCATAAGGTAACAATCGACTTAAGGCCTTTTCCACTTCTTTACAAAATAAATCTGAATTAAAACTTACTTTTTTTAGTATCGTTTTAGTGTACTCAAACATTGCTCTAGCCATTTTTAAGAATTAAATTATACAATAATATAACGTTTACTAAATCGTTTTAGTATGTTTAATCAAATTTAATAAAAAAACCATCATTCTTTCAAATGATGGTCTTAAAATTTCTTTAAAAATTTGTTAAGATTATAAAGTATTAATCTTTTCTACCAAACCTTTCGCTTTTTCTTCTAATTCTAGATTGATCGCTTTAAAGTGTGCTTTCTTGTTTTCTACTTTACTGTTGTTTACTTTAGAAACTAAAGTATCAAAAGTTTCAATAGCTTCATCAATGATTGCATCTCCTTTTTCTGGTGCATTTTTTAAGATTGAAACATCTAATGCATATTCGATAACATCACCTAAAACGTAATTGATATCTTTTTTTAAGTTTTTTATACTTGCCATAACTTATTTAAAATTTAATTTTGCAAAGTTAGGTGTTTTTATCTAATTGTTTCTGATATTCCTCAAAAAATAAACCAACATGATATCCATCTACCAATGCATGGTTTACAGAAATTGCTACAGGCATCATTATTTTATTGTTTTCTTTAAAAGTTTTACCAAAAGATAGTTTAGGTATACTTTCATTTTTAACACCAGAAACAGGTTCTTTTTGACTTGTAAATGAAAACCAGGGTAACGCTGAACAATAAATACAACTATCAGATTTTATTGGCGGAAATAAATCCGTAGAATTTAATATTCGCTCCTTTTCTTTTAAGTAATTTTCATTAAACTCGTTAAAATCATCAGAAAAATGAATAAATGAAAAGCCAAAAGTATGGTCTTTTCTTGCCATAGTAGCAGAAGCGTGTATGGCATCACAAATAAAAACTTTATCTTCTTGTATTCTATATTTAAAATTTTCAATACTATTCAAAGCTTTTAAACAAGCGTATAAATACATTACAAAAAAAGACTTTTTCTCTGTTTTAGATTTATGAAAGATACCCGTTACATCTACATCTACGGTTACTCCAAAAAAAGGATCTTCTAAATTGATAAAGTGTTGGTAATGCTGCTTTCTATTCCAGGTATCAATATCTAAATATTTCATAAAAACCGTAATATCTCTTTAATTTTAGCCACCGTTTTATAATCTGAATCTGATTTCTCTTCATCACTAACTTCCTCATGTACCCAAGTAGTATGAAAAGGAACATGTATTGCTGAGGCTCCTAAAGCTATTAAAGGCAAAACATCTGATTTTAAAGAGTTACCAATCATTAAAAACTCTGAGGGCTCTACATCTAAGTGATTAATTAACTTTGTATAATCTTTCTCTTTTTTATCACTCATCACTTCTATATGATGAAAATATTTTAGCAAATTAGATTTTTCTAGTTTACGTTCTTGATCTAATAAATCTCCCTTGGTAGCTACAATTACCTTATACTTTCTTTGTAAAGATTGCAGTACTTCTTCTACTCCATCTAATAACTCTATAGGCTTATCGATCATTTCCTTGCCTATATTCAAAATAGCTTCTATTGTCTTTTGATTTACATTGTAATTAGACAATTCTAAAGCACATTCTACCATAGACAACACAAAACCTTTTACACCGTAACCATAATGTTTTAGATTTTCTATTTCCTTTTTAAAAAGTTCTTGATCTATTTTATTTTGAGTTTCGTATTTGGCTAATAACTTTGCAAACGCTACTTCTGCATCTCTAAAATAAGTTTCATTTACCCACAAAGTGTCATCGGCATCAAACGCTATTACTTTTATGTTTTCACTTATTTTATACATAATTTATGATTTTAAAAATTGAATAGCTTTTTCTAAATCTTCAGGAGTATCTATACCTACAGCTTCTACATCTGTTTCTACCATTTTTATTTTTTTACCAATTTCTTGATATCTAATGGCTTCTATTTTTTCTGCAGCCTCTAAAGGCGTCATTGGTGTATTGTAAAAGTCTATTAAAGCTTGTTTTCTAAAAGCGTACACTCCTTTGTGTTTGTAATACTTAACAGCAACATCTTTATCTCTGTGATACGGAATTACACTTCTAGAAAAATAGATTGCTAAATTATCTACATCTGTAATAACCTTAACATTATTAGGATTTTCTATATCTTCTTTATTGGTAATTTGTACTTTTAAAGAAGCCAAGTCAATCTCTTTTTTGTCGTCTTTTTTAAAAACATCAATTAATTTGGATAAAGAGACTGCATCAATAAAAGGTTCATCTCCTTGCACATTAATTACAATATCTGCTGCTATATTTTCTACAGCTTCAGCAATTCTATCAGAACCACATTCGTGCTCTTTTTTACTTTTAAGAACCTTTCCTCCAGCATTTTCTATCGTTTTATAAATTATATCAGAATCTGTTACAATATAAACATCATCAAACAAATTAGTATGCAATGCTGCTTCATACGTTCTTAAAATTACAGGCTTCCCTCCTAAATCTTTCATTAATTTTCCTGGAAAACGAGATGCACTATAACGTGCAGGAATCATGGCAATTATTTTCATAAATTATATTTAATGGTACTAGTATAAGTTATTACTCTCCAGAATACCTCACAAAATTTCTTCGTGTTTCGTATAATGTTACTTCTATGTCTAAATGTGCTGGAATATGAGGTCTTAATTTATTATAAATAACTATTGATATATTTTCTGCAGTTGGATTTAAGTTTTTAAAATCTGCAACTTCAATATTTAAGTTTTTATGATCTAAAGGCTCTTCTACTTCATCTTTTATCAATTCTCTTAACAAGCCTAAATCGTACACAAAACCAGTTATGGGGTCTACCTCTCCAAACAAAGCCACAATCATTTCATAATTATGACCATGGTAATTTGGGTTGCTACATTTACCAAACACCTCTAAATTTTTTTCATCCGACCAATCTGGATGAAACAACCTGTGTGCTGCATTAAAATGTGCTCTTCTATAAACTTTTACTTTAGGCATTTGCTAATTTTTCAAAAGATTTGTCAAAAATAATTTTAAACCACTCTGTATATTCTTTCGGATTGTTTTCCATGTCGTTCTTAACATCTACTAACGTCATCCATTTATAAGCTTCTACTTCTTCCTTATTTATTTTTGGTGCATCATTATAATAACCAACCATAACATGGTCTAATTCGTGTTCTGTTAAACCATTATCAAAAGGCGCTTTGTAAATAAACGAAAAAACTTCCTTAATCTCCGTAACAAAACCCATTTCTTCTTCTAATCTTCGTTTTCCAGCTTCTAAATTTGTTTCTCCATCTCTTTGGTGAGAACAACAAGTATTTGTCCATAATAATGGCGAATGGTATTTATGTGCTGCCCTTTGTTGCAACATTAATTCTCCTTTATCATTAAAAACGAATACAGAAAAAGCTCTATGCAATACCGCTTTTTCGTGTGCTTCCATTTTAGGCATTAATCCTATCTGGTTATCTTTTTCATCAACTAAAACTACTTGTTCTTCCATATTAGCAAAAATAAGAAAATCAATGAGTAATAAAACATAAAATAATTACAAAAGCCATCAGACTATTCTATTCTTTTATTATGATGGTTTATATTTGTAACTCTTTATAACTGCTTTTTATTTATGAAATTTTTCTTACGATGCTTATTTCTTATCGCTTTAATCGCATTTTCTCAATGTAAAGATGAAAACAAATCTGTAGAAAAAAAGACTTTAACACTAAAAAACAAGAAAGTAAAAAAAGAGATCGTTAAAGCTTGGGATAGTTTAAACAGCCACAACACCGAAGCTTTTTTAACTGAATTTGGCAAACAAAACCCAGAAACAATTGTAGAGATAACAACAGATTTTGGTAAAATAAAACTACGCTTATTTGAAGATGTGCCTATTCACAGAGCCAACTTTATTTTCTTAACCAAAATAAAATATTTTAACACTACCGTTTTTTATAGAATTGCTAAAAACTTTGTGATTCAAGGTGGTAATTCTGATGAAATGTACACGCAAAAAGAACGTAGAAAATACGGCAATTATCTGTTAAAACCCGAATTTAGAAAAAACAGAAAACACAAATATGGTGCTTTGGCTGCCGCAAGACAATGGGACAATAACCCTAATAAATTATCCAGTCCTTTTGAGTTTTATATTGTACAGAAAAGAAGTGGTGCCCATCATTTAGATAATGAACACACCGTTTTTGGCGAAGTCATTTCTGGTTTTGACACCATGACAAAAATCTCTAAAGTAAAGGTTGGTGTAGATGAATGGCCTATAGATGATGTAAAAATGCATATCGAAATTATAGAATAAAAAGTTATTTCACAGAGATTCACCGAATTCTTTTTAATATAAAAGGTCAGTAAAAACCTGTAAATTCTATCTCTTTTTTTTCTTTTCATCACCTTTTAAATCACTAAAAAAATTATAGAATAAACCCTATCTTTGCACCTCAAATTTTGTAGATGACTTTTTTAGAAGAAATAGCACGTAGAAGAACCTTTGGTATTATATCGCACCCAGATGCAGGTAAAACCACATTAACAGAAAAATTATTACTATTTGGTGGTGCAATACAAGAAGCAGGTGCTGTAAAAAATAATAAGATTAAAAAAGGAGCAACTTCCGATTTTATGGAAATTGAGCGTCAGCGTGGAATTTCGGTTGCCACTTCTGTTTTAGCTTTCATCTATCAAGATAAAAAAATAAACATTTTAGATACGCCTGGTCACAAGGATTTTGCTGAAGATACTTTTAGAACTTTAACTGCTGTAGACAGTGTTATTGTGGTAATTGATGTTGCAAAAGGTGTAGAACCGCAAACCGAGAAATTGGTAGAAGTTTGTAGAATGCGTAACATACCTATGTTGGTTTTTATCAACAAGTTGGATAGAGAAGGAAAAGATGCCTTTGATTTATTAGATGAAGTGGAACAAAAATTGGGTTTACGTGTTACACCTATGAGTTTTCCTATAGGAATGGGGTATGACTTTAAGGGAATCTATAACATTTGGGAAAAGAAATTAAATCTTTTTTCTGGTGATAATAAAACTTCTATTTCCGAGGGTGTTGAGTTTGACGATTTATCAAACCCAGAATTAGACAAAATAGTTGGTAAAAAAGCCGCAGATACTTTACGTGAAGAAATAGAATTGATAAGCGAGGTTTACCCAGAATTTGACAGAGAAGAGTACCTAAGCGGTTCGCTGCAACCTGTATTTTTTGGATCTGCTTTAAATAACTTTGGAGTAAAAGAATTATTAGATGCATTTATTAATATTGCTCCTGCTCCACAACCTAAAAAAGCAGAAGAGCGTTTGGTAGATTCTAAAGAGAAAAAAATGACTGGTTTTGTGTTTAAAATTCATGCAAATATGGATCCTAAGCACAGAGATAGATTGGCTTTTATAAAAATTGTATCGGGTACTTTTAAAAGAAATGCGCCTTATTTACATGTTAGAAATGGTAAAAAAGTAAAGTTTTCTAGTCCGAATGCTTTTTTTGCAGAAAAGAAAGAAATTGTAGACGAATCTTTCCCTGGAGATATTGTAGGGATACACGATACCGGAAACTTTAAAATTGGAGATACTTTAACAGAAGGTGAAGATTTGAATTTTAAAGGAATTCCTAGTTTTTCTCCAGAACATTTCCGTTATGTAAACAATGCCGATCCTATGAAATCTAAACAATTATTTAAAGGTTTAGATCAATTAATGGATGAAGGTGTTGCGCAATTATTTACGTTAGATATGAATGGTCGTAAAGTAATTGGTACTGTTGGTGCTTTACAATACGAGGTTATACAATATAGACTAGAACATGAATATGGTGCAAAATGTACTTACGAAAACCTAAATGTACATAAGGCGTGTTGGGTAGAGCCAGAAGACCCTAAAAACGAACAGTTTAAAGAATTTAAACGTGTAAAGCAACGTTATTTAGCCAAAGACAAACAAGGTCAGTTAGTATTTTTAGCAGATTCTGAATTTACCATACAAATGACGCAAAGCAAATATCCAACTGTAAAGTTGCATTTTACAAGTGAATTTAAAAAATAATAATGATGAGAAAATTACTTTTTTTACTGTTAGGAATCCTCTGTTTTAATGGTTTTTCTCAAACTTATGATTTATCAGATTTTAAAGGTAAAGAATTACATAATTCTATTCGATTAAATTACATTTTAGTTCATCAACCTGTAGATAAGGTTGGTTATGACTTAGATCCAACAATGGGTTTTGTAGGAATAAATTATAATTTCCCATTAAATAATTGGTTATATACAGGAGTAGGTTTTCATGGAGCCATAACCGGAGATCAAGGTGGCTTATTTACGCTAGGCGTAAATTTAGGCGTAAATACACCCATCTATAAAAATTTGTATTTTGATGCGAACGTCCATTTTGGCGGTGGTGGTGGTTTTAGAAGTTTGGTTAATGGTGGTGGAATTATCTACCCAAATATAGGTTTACAATACAAAGATAACGGCTATTCTCTTGGGGTACAATATGGGTATGTAAACTTTTTTACCGGAATTCAAAAAAGTGACAATGTTTCGTTTTTTGTAGAAATACCAACATCATTTAGAACAGCATCTTACAAAGATGCTCAAAAAACTTTTGTAGAGAAAAATACTTCTACTGACAAATTTTGGAAGAAACCAGCTAGAAAAAGTGTGCAACAAATAACCTTCGATTTCCTTTTTCCTATTGGCAACTCTAGAACAGATGCTAGCACAACACCTAAATATAAAGAAATAGACCATACTTTATCTCTTTTGGGGTTTGAATACCAACGTTATTTAACTAAAAACTCCTTTGCCTATGCACATGTAGATGCCATGTATAGTGGTTTAACCGCAGGTTTTATGGATGTTTTTATTGGACTTGGAAAAAACTTTGTATCAACCAAACATGTTAATTTGTTTGGTAAATTTGGTATGGGAGCTGCAGGTGGTAGAATTTATCCGGAAGGAGGATTAACCATGTACCCGAGTGTTGGAGCAGATGTAAAAATAACAAAACAATTCGGTCTGAGTGCTCATGGTGGATACCACAGATCTATTGGTGGTACTTTTGAGGCTTATACTGCCGGTTTCAGTTTAAAATATTATGGTTTAAGCGGTGGAACTACAAAACCTTTTACAGAAGAAAAACTAACAACCATTAAAACACAAGGAATACAAATTGGTGTGCAAAATCAATCTTACTTTAGAGTAAATCGTTTTGGCATTGATGAAAGTCAAGAAACATCTATAGTAGATTTACAATTAATTGCCATAAAAGTAAACTACGATTTAAACCATCGTTTTTACATTAATGGAGAGGCTTCTTTTGCTTACGAAGGAAGATCTGGTGGTTATGCTCATGGTATTTTTGGACTAGGTATAAGATCTAATAGATTTATAAATAACAGAATTTCTTTATTTTTAGAAGGTGCTGCAGGTGTTGCAGGTGGCGGAAGAGTAGATTCTGGAGAAGGAGTTTTAATAAGACCTACAGCAGGTATTAATTACCATGTAAATGATAATTTTGCTTTTAATGTTGCCGGTGGACAAATGTGGTCTCCTTTTGGTAATGTAAACTCAACCAACTTAAATATTGGTTTTACGTATGGTTTATCTATGCTAAATGCTAAAAAATAATAGGTGCTGCTATTTTCTGCATCTCATCAATAATAAAATCTTGAGACATTTCAAGAATACAATTAATGTCAGTTCGAGCGCAGTCGAGAACTAATAAATGAATAAACCTCTCGACTGCGCTCGAGAAAACAAAAAGTAAATTAAAGATTATGAATAACGGAATTTATGCAGAATTCACCACTTCAAAGGGTGTAATTAAAGTAAAATTAGAACACGAAAAAGCTCCTGGAACTGTTGGTAATTTTATTGCTTTAACAGAAGGAAATTTAGAAAACTCAGTAAAAAAACAAGGAACTCCTTATTATGATGGATTAAAATTCCACAGAGTAATTCCAGATTTCATGATTCAAGGTGGTTGCCCACAAGGAACAGGTACTGGTAACCCAGGTTATAAATTTGATGATGAATTTCATCCAGATTTAAAACATGATGCTCCAGGAAAATTAGCAATGGCAAACTCTGGTCCAGCAACAAACGGAAGTCAGTTTTATATTACCCACGTCCCTACTCCATGGTTAGACGGTAAACATACTGTTTTTGGTTCAGTAATTGAAGGACAAGATATAGTTGACACAATTGCGCAAGGTGATGTGTTAACATCTGTAAAAATTATTAAAGTTGGTGCAGAAGCAGAAGCTTTTAATGCCGTTGAAGCTTTTAGAACTTTTGAAGGATCTAGAGAAAAAAGAGAAGCTGCCGAAATAGCAAAACAAAAAGCATTGTTAGATACGGTTGCTGCTGGTTATGACGAAACTGCAAGCGGTTTACGTTACCAAATTTTACAAAAAGGAACAGGAAAAAAAGCAACTAAAGGAGCTGGAGTTTCTGTACATTATAAAGGTCAATTATTAGATGGTACTGTGTTTGATTCTTCTTATAAGAGAAAAGAACCAATCGATTTTAATGTTGGTGTTGGTCAGGTTATTTCTGGTTGGGATGAAGGAATTCAATTATTACAAGTGGGAGATAAAGCTCGTTTTGTAATCCCTTCTAATTTAGCGTATGGTTCTGCAGGTGCAGGAGGAGTTATACCACCAGATGCTACTTTAATTTTCGATGTAGAATTAATGGATGTAAAGTAAATAAATATTTTTTACTGAAAAATGATTATAAAATAGCTTTCTGGTTTCAGAGAGCTATTTTTATTTAAAAAACAAATTACCAAATAACTTGTGTAAAGAAATTTCGTAAATACTAAAAACTAGGTTGTAAACAATAAAAGAATGTTCAAAAAACTTAATTGACGTAAGAATTCTTAATTCATTTTTTTTGAGATTTCTATTTGTGATTTTTCTTTTTCATGCTAGACCGCATTTATTTTTCTTTACAATAAAAAACTATTACTTTACTTTCATTTTTCTTAATTCCGGGAATACTTAAAGTTACTAAAAGTGCAATACAAGTTGCAGAACCTAAACCACCACCAAATCCATTAAAAGAGATACTTGTATTTAAATAACCAATGGTAAATACCACTCCAAAAAAAACTATTAACAAATAATCTTACATCATTTTAGAAGAAACCCTACCTATAAAAGAAGTTAGAAACAAACTAGAGGTAAATTTTTAGTTAAATAAACAGATAGTAAATTTGGAAATAATAAAACAAACACACCTACTAAAACCCCAAATAAAAATCTAAAAGTTTTTTTGCGTTAGGGATTGAAGCGGCATCCTTTTTGCTTTTTCTGCAAAAAGATATAGCAAAAAGCCCGACCTTTGGGAACGCCATAATTATAAATCTAAAGTAATTTTCTTATAGTAGACTCACCAATAACGATTCCTTTTTTTAGTTGTGCTTTTCCCTTATAAAGAATCGTAGCTTCTCCATAAGAATTTACTTTAATTCTTTCGGAGGCATTTAATTGAAAGGTTCCGTTGCCATAAGCTGTAATTTTAGTTTCTTTAGATGTAATATCTGAAGCAATTACCTTACTTGCGCCATAAGCCGTAATTTTTTGTTTATTAATCGTTCCTTTTTCCATATTTAAAAAACTATCACCATAAAGAGAGACCTCTAATTTTTCTACTTCAATTTTATTAATACTAACTTCTGATTTTCCATAAATCCTCAAGGTACATTCCTCTTGTATTAAAGGCGTTTGAAATGAGATTTTTTCTTCTCCCCTTAAAGAAAAAAGGTCTACATCAACATAGGTAATAATTACTTTAACTACTCTGTTTTTATATAAAGGAACTTTTGTTTGATAGTTTTTAGTCACTCTTTTTTTATTTTTAGTATACGTTTTGGCACCTTCTAAATACACTTGAAGTGTTCCTTTATTTATTTCATATTTAAATTTTTGCCGAGGAACAGTAATGCTTTTAATTTCTATACTACTTTTATTTCCTTTGATAAAAACAGCTTCTATATGCGGACTGACAATGATTTTATTAAAATTGGTATCTAATTTTATGGTTTCCTGTGCTTTTAAATTACTATTTATAAATAATAAGGATATGCAAAAGGATATTAATTTAAGTTTCATAAATTTTATTTTAGTTTCTATAAGATTATAACTGCGTTAATACTACGTAAAAGACTCTATTATTTTTAAATTGTTACTCTTTTATTTATTTTCTATAAAAAAAATATTAAAATTTTTTATATAGCCTTCTAGAAATTATAATTATCAACTCCTTAAGAAACAAAACCAATAAATTTCACATATCTGAAATATACTAAAAGCATCTCTTTATTATACCTAAAAAATGAGCTTATAATTAAAAAAAATCAACGATCAATGATTTAAAACAAGAAGTATAAGAAAGTCTTGAAGATATTTTTTTAAAATATAAAAATATTTCTGGTGAATTCAATATTACAAATATGAAAGTTGTTTACGCAATTAACTATAAAGACACAAACGTACACAGAAAAAGATTTAAAATCAATAATAAACCAAAACAGGTATTTATACCTATAATATTTTGTACCATATATTATACATTGCGCTCATATTGGAAGAGGTTGGAATTAGGGGGCTAACCAAAACCACATATAGCTAGCTTTTTTGTTTATAAAAGGCTAGCTTTTTATTTATAAAAACTATTTATCAACAAGAACTAGAAAATCAGCTGATTTTCTATTATAATAAGTTATCAAAAATAAAGTAACAAATAGAAAATAGTACTTATAAATAAATAAACAAGTATAAATTTTAAATTATCCATAATAAAAAACTCTTATAATAAGTATTTGTTAAATCAATCTAAAATTCCTAATTTGCCTACTTCAATTATAATAAGAATATATGGCAGTAGAAGTTACAAGATTATTTGATTTTCCTTATTACCAATTAGAAAACTATAAATTAGATAAAGCATTTACATCTAAAGCTAGTGGTAGTTGGATATCTATTACAACACAACAATATGTTGACCAAGCCAACCAAATTAGCAGAGGTTTAATTAAATTAGGAATAAAACCTAACGACAAAATAGCCGTAATTTCTTCTACTAATAGAACAGAATGGAACATTTGTGATATTGGAATATTACAAACCGGTGCACAAAATGTACCCATTTATCCAACAATTTCCGAAGAAGATTATGAGTACATATTAAATCACTCAGAATCAATATATTGTTTTGTTTCCGACAAAGAAGTTCTAAAAAAGGTTAATAAGATCAAAAAAAGTACTAGTTTAATATCTGTTTTTACTTTTGATGATATAAAAGGCGAAAAAAGTTGGAAAGAAATTTTAGAGTCGGGTAAAGACATTAGTACCCAAAATATTGTTGAAGAAAGAAAAAGTAATGTAAAAACAGATGATTTAGCTACATTAATATATACGTCTGGTACTACAGGTAAACCTAAAGGTGTAATGCTATCTCATAGAAACATTGTTAGCAATGTGTTAAGTTCAGAAAAACGTGTACCTTTTGATTATGGAAAATCTGTTGGCTTAAGTTTCTTGCCCATTTGCCACATTTTTGAACGAATGATTTTATATCTATATCAATATTGTGGCGTTTCTATTTATTTTGCAGAATCCATAGAAAAGCTTTCGGAAAATGCACAAGAAATAAAACCACACGTTATGACTGCGGTACCTCGTTTATACGAGAAAATTTATGATAAAATAATTTTAAAAGGTGAGGCTTTAACTGGTATAAAAAAAGGATTGTTCTTTTGGGCTGTAAACTTAGGCCTTAAATACGAACCTTATGGTGTTAATGGTTGGTGGTATGAAACACAATTAAAACTAGCTAGAAAATTAATTTTTTCTAAATGGCAAGCGGCTTTAGGAGGAGAATTAAAAATAATGGTTTCTGGTAGTGCAGCATTACAACCCAGATTAACAAAAGTTTTTGCTGCAGCAGGAATGCCAATTATGGAAGGTTATGGATTATCAGAAACTTCTCCTGTAATTTCTGTAAATGATGAAAGGAATAATGGTTTTAAAGTTGGTACTGTTGGTAAAATAATTGACGGTGTAGAAGTAAAAATTGCAGAAACCGGTGAAATTTTAGTAAAAGGACCAAATGTAATGTTAGGCTATTTTAAGGATCCTGATAGAACTGAAAACGTATTAAAAGGAGGTTATTTTTACACCGGAGATAAAGGTGAATTTGATAGTGAAGGTTTTTTAAAGATTACAGGAAGAACCAAAGAAATGTTTAAAACCTCTGGAGGTAAATATGTGGTTCCTCCTTTATTAGAAGGAGAACTAAAACAATCTTTATTTATAGAACAAGTAATGGTTATTGGTGAAGGAGAGAAAATGCCAGCTGCTTTTATACAACCAAACTTCGATTTTATTAAAGAATGGATTAAGCATAAAAAATTAGACATTGGTTTAAGTAATAAAGAAATAGCAACGTCAGACATTGTCATAAAACGTATTCAGAAGGAAGTTACTAAATGCAACAAAAACTTTGGTAAGTGGGAACAAATAAAACGATTTGAACTTACACCAGAAGTTTGGTCTATAGAAGATGGTCATTTAACACCAACCATGAAAATGAAACGAGCAGTTATTAAAGAAATCTATAAAGATTTATTCGATAAAATTTATAGAGTATAATAAAAGAGAGTCTAGGTTTTTTAATAAAAATTCTAGGCTTTTTTTTAAAAGAAAAGAATAGTTTAAAAAAGTGTTTTTACTGCTAAAGAAAATTATTTTTTAAAATAAAAGTCATAGAGTAATTAAATAAAGAAGATCTAATTGTTCGCATTTAGGGATATAGTATTTTTAAAGTTAATAAACAACCTTTAAAATCAGAAAAACTAACTTTTACCACCCAATTTGATCGTTTGTAAATCTAAGATTAAAAGAACACTTAAAGAACAAAAAAGGTTTCAAAAAATAATTATCAAAAAAGGAACCTCTCAAAATGTAGAAATTACCATTACAACAACCGACTTAGCTTTTTACGATGAATCTATTTCTAACTAGAGTGTAGAGCAAGGCAAATATCCTTTATTTATAGGTAATGCGTCAAATAATATTGTTTCAACTTTAAAAATTCAAGTAAAGTAAAAGATAATAAAACCATCAGAAAACAAAATAAAAAAGCTAATTGAATAAGTTTCAATTAGCTTTTTTTTAATCCATTACAGAGAACATAGTAATAACCAATAATAGCACTTCATAAATACCTTATACACCAAAGCTAAACATAATATAAAGAACAATAAAAATAACCTAGTTACAAATATTCTAACAGCAGAATTTTAAGGGCGTGCCCATGCAAAAAAAAGCATGGTCAGGCTATCCGCTACAAGTCCTCGTTCGTACCTCACTGTGGGCTTTACACTTCTATCCTTCATGCAAAAAAGAATACAATTCAGAAATAAGACTCCAGTTCTAGAGAAGAAAAAAATTAGTCATACTAAATTTGTTTAAGCTTCTCAGGTATCTTAAATTAATCTCTTTATGAATCGAAAATAACACCAGATTGTGAAAACCATAAAAAGAATTTGAAAATAAGATAAAATAAACCAAGGTTATTCATTCCAATGTTTACACCCAATAATGCCTGTTTGTAACCCAGTTTGTCTTTTCAACCAATGGCTAGTGCTCGTTTGCAACAAGTACACATATAAACATAACAAACAATTGAGTTTAGCATAAAAAATAAACCTCAAAGCGTAAGTATTCAGGTTTAAATAAAATCATATAACAATATAAAGTAGTGTGTGATTAAGTATAGGATATTTTTCCGACCCTCAAAATGAATACTTATAAGAATCTAAAATAAATTCTGATGAACAGATAACAAAAACTGATTCCAAGGCTAATTCGGATCAAGTCCAAAAGTTGTGGGATTTAGAAATTAGGCATAAATATTTGAGAGTCTAAAAAGGAAAAATTTTATGTTTCTAACACCTCTAAATTGTGCTCTAAAGGCCTTGATTTTAGCATTAAAAGATTCTGCAGAAGCGTTTGTACTTCTATTGTCAAAATAGTTGAGTATATTCTGATAATATATAGACATTGTTCTAGCAATGCTATTAAAGCTTTTAAACTTCGCTTGTCTTACATTTTCATCCCATTTAGCAAGTCTAATTAAGGCAACAGTTT